>JBKBKS010000007.1:0-37113 GCA_046294565.1 Fimbriimonadales bacterium | reverse complement strand
GAGAACGCCGACGATACGCGGGGGTGTTCCGTCGGCGAGAACGCCGACACGACGACTTCAACAGGTATAATCCTTCCCACGAGGGCAGAAGGGAATGTGTGGCATCACGGGCTATATCGGGGTGCGCCCACCGCTGGAGGTGGCGCTGGATACACTGAAACGACTGGAATATCGAGGCTACGACTCGGCAGGTGTGGCGTTCTGGGGCAGTGAGGGGCTACAGGTGATGAAACGCGCGGGCAAAATCCAGCAGCTGCGCGAGTTGCTGGCGGGCGTGGAAGCGCACGGGCTGGCGGTCTCCCACACGCGCTGGGCAACGCACGGCATCCCCAACGACCCGAACGCCCACCCCCATACCGACGAGCAGGGGCGCATCGCTGTCGTGCATAACGGCATCATCGAGAACTACCTGGAGCTCAAGCAGGAGCTGCTCGCGCGCGGGCATCAGTTCCGCTCGGAGACCGACACCGAGGTGCTGGCGCACCTGATTGAGGAGCAGCTGGCGCAGGGCTACCCCCCCGAAGAAGCCGTGCGCCGCGCGTTGCAACCCGTGCGCGGCTCGTATGCAATCGCCGTGCTGTTCGTGGAGTATCCCGACCGCGTGGTGGTGGCGCGCCACGACTCGCCGCTGGTGATTGGCTTGGGCGAGGGCGAGAACTTTATCGCCTCCGACATCCCCGCGCTGCTGCCCTACACACGGCGCGTAATCCTGTTGGAGAACGGCGATGTGGGCGTGGTGACGCGCGACGCCGTGCGCCTGATGCGCTTGGACGGCGCGCCCGTTGAGCGTCCGCCCGTGGAGATTACTTGGTCCGCCGAAGCCGCCGAGAAAGGCGGGCACGACCACTTCATGATTAAGGAGATTCTCGAACAGCCCGAGGCAGTGCGCGACACCCTGCGCGGACGGCTCAAGCCGAACGGCGGCATCCAGTTCCCCGAGCTGCAGCTGGAAGTGGAGGATTGGCAGAAGTTCCGCCGAATACTCATCGTGGCGTGCGGCACGGCGTATCACGCGGGGCTAATCGGCAAGCATGTGCTGGAGCGGTGGCTACGGCGTCCAGTGGAGGTGTATTACTCGTCCGAGTTTCGCTACGGCGACCCGATTCTGCAGCCGCACACGCTGGCGGTGTTCATCAGTCAATCGGGCGAGACGGCGGACACGCTGGCAGCGTTGCGATTATGCCGCGAGGCGGGCTACACTACGCTGGGCATCGTGAATGTGGTGGGCAGTAGCATCGCGCGTGAATGCGACCATGTGCTCTATACGCAGGCGGGACCTGAAATCTCAGTGGCGTCCACAAAGGCATATAGCACGCAGGTAGCGGTACTGTATCTGTTGGGGTTGTATCTGGCGTCGGTGAACGGTACGCTGCCGATGCAGCTCTATTCGGAGGGGGTCAAGGGGCTGATGCAGACGCCGTCGCTCATCGCGCGGGCGTTGGAGACCGAGCCGCAGGTACGCCAGATTGCCGAGCAGGTCTATCAGACGCCGTTAGCGTTCTACTTGGGGCGCGGGGTGGACGCCTATGTGGCGATGGAGGGCGCGCTCAAACTCAAGGAGATTGCCTATGTGCCCACTCAGGAGCCGCCGGCAGGCGAGATGAAGCACGGACCGCTCGCGCTGGTGGAGTCGGGCGTGATTGCAGTGTTCATCGCCACGCAGGAGCGCACGCGCGAGAAGCTGCTGGGCAACCTCAAAGAGATTAAGGCGCGTCAGGGCACAGTGGCACTGATTACCGCCGAGGGCGACACGCTGCTGCCCCAAGAGGCGGACTACACAGTGTATGTGCCCATGCCTGCATTAGAGGAGTTAGCGCCGCTGACGACGATACCCGTGTTGCAGCTGTTGGCGTATCATGTGGCGCGGTTGCGCGGGTGCGAGATTGACCAGCCGCGCAACTTAGCCAAGAGCGTGACGGTGGAGTGATTAGCCCTCGCGCTTGCCTTGCTCCAGATGGACCAGCGTGCCCATCAGCGTCTTCTCGGCGGCGTTGGCGTCTTGCCCCTGCAGCGCGCGGATGGCTTGGGTGACCTCCTGCGCTTCCTGCGTGCGTCCCTGACTGAGCAAGATTGCCTGTGTGCGTTGCAGTTCCGCCAACGCTTGCGTACGGTCGAGTTGGTGGGCGCGCATGCCCATAATGGTCTTCTCCAGCGCGCGCGAGGCTACGGCGACTTGGAGCTCGTTGGCAACGCGCGGGTCTTGCGGTTGGTTCGCCAGCGCGGGATCCGTGGTGAACTCGATAATGGCGGCGGCGGCGGCGGTCTCCACGCGCCCCGTCACGATGTCGTCCCAAGTAAGCGTGATTTGCGCGATGCGATAGACGCCTGCGGGGTGGTTGGGGAACTCCAGCTCCAGAATGGGGTTGAGCGTGCTGCCCCGCTCGACATCCACCAAGCTGAGCGCGGCGGTGCGTCCTTGCAGTTTCAGCTCGCCGCCGAACGCTTGGCGTACCTGCACCCAGCGCGCCAGCCGTACCTCTAACTTGGGGTTGCGCGCCACGACGGTCATCAAGCGCACCAACTCTTGTTGGAACACTTCGGGGATTTTGTGGGGCTGGTCGATGTAGTAATACTTGCCGCCGCTGCGTCGGGCGATTCCTGCCAGCAGCTCCTCGTGATAGTCGGGTCCGAAGCCGAGCGCGGTGATGTGGAAGCCGAACTCTTTCGCCTTCGCCGCCGCGCCGACAATCGTGGAGAAGTCCTTGATGCCCGTGGTGGGTTCGCCGTCGGTAAGCAGGATGAGATGGCTCTGGTAGCCAGGCAGCGGCGTTCCTGTAATCTGCTGGGTTCCGACCACCAGCGCGTCGTAAATGTTGGTGGTGTCGCCGACCGTGAGGCGCATGATGTGGTCTTTCACGAGTTGCTTATTGACGATTTTGCGAGGGGGCATCACGACATCCACCGCATCGGAGAAGGTCACGATAGACAGCACATCCTGCTCGGTGAGTTGATCGACGAGGTAGGCGCAGGCTTGCTTGGCGTATTCAAACGGCGCGCCTTCCATCGAGCCGCTGCGGTCTAACACGAGGCAGAGGTTGAGCGGGGCGCGTCCAGCGGCGGCTTGCACGGCGCGGATGGGGATGAGCAAGCCTTCACGCGCGACACTTTGCGCCAGCGCGTAGCGCCTGCCCAGCACGACCTCCAAACTGAGCGAGGGCTGGAGCGGCGCGCCCATCAGGTTCGGCATCGCCTGCGTGCGCTGCGGGTCTAACACAGGCATCTGCATCGCCTGCGTGCGCTGCGGGTCGTTCAAAGCTCCCATCTGTTGCGTTCGATCCATACTCTCACCTGCCTGATAGTTCGGCGTACGAGACGCATTTTCCTTGCAGGAAAAACCGTCCCGTTTTGCGAATATGCAGCCAGCGAGGTCGCTATGAAACGCAGATACGCTGTGAACGAGCAGATACGGATTGGCATTATCGGTTGCGGTGGGATTGGACGCCACCATTACGGTCAGTTCAACCGCCTGCGCGGGCAGTGCGAGATTGTCGCGGCGTGCGATGTGTATCAGAAGCATCTCGACGAGTTCCTTCAGATGACCGGGCGCCGCGACATCGAACCCTACACCGACTATCGGCGGCTGCTGGAGCGTAAAGATATCGACGCCGTGGTGGTTGCCACCCCCGACCACTGGCACGCGCGTATGACCATCGACGCTTGCGAGGCGGGCAAGCATGTGTTCTGCGAGAAGCCTGCGATGCACAGTATCGTGGAAGGGCTGGCGATGGTGCATGCTTCGCGCGAGCATCAGCGCGTGGTCGCTATCGGATTGCAACAGCGCAGCGGCGAGCATTTCAAGGAGGCGGTGCAGATAGTGCGTTCGGGCAGGCTGGGCAAAATCACGACCGTCCACTGCTGGAACATCGCCAACGAGACGCCCAACGGCATCGGCAACCCACCCGACAGCGAGCCGCCGCCCGGCTTGGACTGGGACTTCTGGCTGGGACCTGCGCCTAAACGCCCCTACAACCCCAACCGCTGCATCTACAACTTCCGCTGGTTCTGGGACTACGCAGGCGGCAAGGTGGCGGATTGGGGCGTGCATCTCATCGATGTCGCGCTGTGGGGCATGGGCGAGCATAACCCTATCGAGGTGTGCGCCTACGGCGGTAAACTCGCGCTGAACGACAACCGCGAGACGCCCGACACTATCGACTGCATCTGGAAATTCAAGGACTGGACGCTGGTCTACACCCACCGCGCGGGCAGCGATTACCCCCTCTATGGGCGCGGCTACGGCACGCTCTTTATCGGCACGAACGGCAGCCTGTTTGTAGATCGCGGCGGCTTGGAGGTGCATCCCGACAAGGAGCGTATCCCTGCTTACAAGCGGGGCGGCTCGGCACAGAGCGAGCCGCACGCGGAGAACTTCTTGGCGGCGATACGGGAGGGCGCGCCGCTGGCGTCGGATGTGCTGTCGGGCGTGCGCTCCACGATTGTGCCGTTGCTGGGGAACATCGCCTACCGTGTCGGGCGCAGTATCCGCTGGGACGCCCAACGCGCGCAGATTGTCGGCGACCGCGAGGCGAACGCCCTGCTCAGTCGCAACTGGCGCGCCCCGTGGGGCATCCCCCGACGCTACATCAAGCCTATCGGATAGCGCAACTCGCGCTTCTGTACGCCCTTTCTGCCGTCGAACGCCCAGTGCTGCGCGGCATCTCTGTTGTCGCGCCTGCGCACTCGTGGCTGGGACATTCCTGTCCAAGCGTCATTTCCGCACGGGCAGGCGTGTGCGTGCCACAGTGGCTTGGACATTCCTGTCCAAGCACTTGCGACGCCACGAATGGCGTTGCACCGCACTTACAAGAGCTGGAAATAAGCCCCCCTATGCGCTCCCTCGCTGAAGAGGTATACTTCCTGTATGCTCACGCCCACGCGCATCGAGTATGAGACCTACACGCTGCCGAACGGTTTGCAGATTATCCTCTCGCCGCACGCGGTCGCGCCGACCGTCGCCGTGCTGGTGCTGTATAAAGTCGGCTCCGTCAACGAGCCGCGCGGTAAGACAGGCTTTGCGCACCTGTTCGAGCATATGATGTTTCAAGGCTCGGCGCATGTGCCTCGCGAGATGCACTTCAAGTATGTGGAGTCGAACGGCGGCGTGCTGAACGGCTTCACCTCCTACGACCTGACGGCA
Organism: Fimbriimonadales bacterium; assembly: GCA_046294565.1. Taxonomy (GTDB): domain Bacteria; phylum Armatimonadota; class Fimbriimonadia; order Fimbriimonadales; family GBS-DC; genus GBS-DC. The sequence continues at coordinate 31,976 of JBKBKS010000007.1, read as the reverse complement.
TACTTCGAGCTGCTACCCGCTTCCAAACTGCCGTTGGGACTGTGGCTGGAGTCGGATCGGATGCGCTCGTTGCAAGTGTCGCAAGAAAACTTAGACAACCAGCGCGCGGTCGTGAAAGAGGAGCGTCGGCTCAGCATAGATAACCAGCCCTACGCTCGCGCTCTGGAGCGTCTACGCGAGATTGCCTACGATAACTTCGCGAACCAGCACTCCATCATCGGCTCGATGGACGACCTGGACAACGCGACGCTGTCGGATGTGCAGGCGTTCTTCCGCGCCTACTACGCGCCCAACAACGCGATTTTGGCAGTAGCAGGCGACTACGACGAGGCGACCGCGCGCGAGTGGATCGAGCAGTATTTCGCGGATATCCCCGCGCAGCCTGCCCCCCCTGCCGTCGATGTGTCGGAACCCGAGCGTGAGGAGCGTCGGGAGGCGTTCCACGACGCGCTGGCAAGCGTGCCTGCCGTCGCCGTGTGCTGGAAGGTACCGCCGCGCGGCACCTTAGAAAACGACGCGCTCCAAATCGCGGCAGACCTGCTGGCGGATGGACGCGCCTCGCGCCTCTATCAGCGACTCATCAAGCAAGAGCAGATTGCCGTGAATGTGTCGGGCGGCGTGGAGGCGCGACCTGCCCCCAGCCTCTTCCGACTGTTCGTACTCCATCACCCCACCGCCGAGCCAGAGCGCGTGGAAGCAGTGTTATCCGAGGAGATTCAAAAACTCGCGGAGGACGGCGTATCGGAACGCGAGTTGGAGCGGGTGCGCGCTCAGCTGCTTGCCCAACGCTGGAGCGATAACCTCTACTACGGCATGCAAAGCCCGCTGGGACGCGCCTTGGGATTGGCGTACTTCGCGGCGTTCGAAGGCGACCCTGACGGCGTGAACCGCGCCCTCGAACGCCTGCTTGCCATCACTCCCGACGATGTGCAACGCGCCGCGCAACAGTACCTGCACACCACACGCAATCGCACCGTGATGCATATCCATGCAGGCGCAGCGCAGGGTACACTTACCGACGGGTGAGACGATGGCAACTGCGCAGGCGCAACCGAGGGGCAAACGCCGCTACACCGAGCAGGATTTGCTGAACTTGTCTGACGATGGGCGCAAGTACGAACTGGTCAACGGGAGGTTATACATCGTGCCCACAGGCGGGCGACACGGGGAAATCACTAGCGGCGTCATCGCGCGACTCCACCATGCGAAGCCCCCTCAAATGGTGGTCTACAGCGAGGCGGTCGGGTTCCGAATGGTAGGCGGCAACATCCGCAGCCCCGACGCTTCCGTGATGACGCGTGAACGCCTACCCCACGGCGAGTCGCCTGTCGACTTCATCGACGGCGCGCCCGACTTGGCAGTGGAGATTGTCTCCCCCTCCGAGAACCTCAAAGACCTGCACCAGAAAGTGTTGGAGTATTTCGAATCGGGCGCGCGCGAGGTGTGGCTGCTGTTCCCCGACCGCCAACAGGTGTATCGCTACAAAGCCCTGCTGGAAGTGGAGGTGCTGCACGCTGACGACACGCTCACAGGCGGCGAACTGCTTCCGAACTTCCAAGTGCGTGTGCGCGAACTGTTTGAATAGGTATACTTGGCGTATGATTGACCGTACCGTGCCGCCGCCCGATTTACCGACGCGCCCATCGGTGTTGCCGTTGCCAGAGGAGGCTACGCTGCCGAACGGGTTGCGCGTGCTGCTGTTGCCCGACACGCGCGCGCCGATGGTGGAGTTTCGGCTGATTGTGCCGAGCGCAGGGCGCGCGTATGACGCTCCAGAGTGGGTGGGGCTGTCGGGCGCGGTCGCGCGGCTGCTTACGGCAGGCACGCCCACGCGCTCCAGCTTTGAGATTGCGGACGAAGCCGACCGCTACGGGGGCTACATCAGCGTCAGCGCGAACACCGAAACGGCGATTTTGAGCGCGCGTTGCCTCGCGCCTGCGCTGGAGCCGATGACACGCCTCATCAGCGATGTGCTGCTGACCCCCACCTACCCCACCGATGAGGTGGAGATCGACCGCGCGAACACGCTCCAACGACTGCGCTTACAGCGTTCACAGCCTGAGTTTCTGGCGGAGGAGCGGTTCCGCCTCGCGCTATTCGGCGCGCACCCTTACTGTCGCCTTGCGCCCGACGAACACGCCATCCAACGCTGGGCGCGCGAACAGTTGGCGGCGTTCCACGCGACACGCTACCGCCCTCAGGACGCAACGCTCCTTGTGGCGGGCGACTTCGAGCCTGAGAGAGCTCGCCGAGTCTTGCAGGACGCGCTCAGCGCGTGGCAGGGCGAGGCGACCTCGCAGCCGATTGACCCGCCGCCGATGCACTGCGCCGAGCGCGGCGTGATGCTCGTGGAGCGTCCGAACTCCGTGCAGAGCCAGATTATGCTGGGCGCGCCCTGCCCGCCCCGAACCGCGCCCGAGAGCCTCGCCCTGCTGACGGCTGTGAGCCTGCTCGGTGTAGGCGCAAGCTCGCGCCTGTTCCTCACCGTGCGCGAGCAGTACGGCTACGCCTATAGCGTCGGCGCACATATCGACTACTACCGGCGCATCGGCGCGTTCGTCGCGGAGGCGCAAACCGCCACCGAGAACACCCAAGACGCTATCCGCCAAATCCGCGCCGAAATCGAACGACTCATCCACGAACCCATCCCCTCCAGCGAGTACGACGATACGCGAACCTACCTCATCGGGCGTCATATGATTACGCGCGTGACGCTGAGCGGGGTGACCGATTTGTATAAACAGGCGATTCTATACGGCTTACCGTTAGACTATTGGCGTCGCTATCCGGAGATGCTATCGGAGTTGACGGCGCAGCAGGCGCAAGCCGTCGCCGCGCGCTACCTGCTGCCAGAAGGGTTCGCGACCGTGATAGTGGGCGAGCAAGCGGCGGCTCAGGAGGCACAATCATGACACGCGCCGAGTTCCGCGAACGGCTACAGCAAGGGGTCTTAGTCGCGGACGGCGCGCTGGGCACGATGCTCGCCCTGCGCGGCGTTCCCGCGCCTTATGAACTGGCGAACCTGACGCACCCAGAAACCGTGCGCGACCTCCATCGCGAGTATTACGAGGCGGGCGCACGGCTGATAGAGACCAACACCTACTATGCCAACCGCGTGCGTCTGTTGAACCTCCCTGAGCGCGGCAGCGAGCTGCCCCCCGCCTACAGCCTACTGGAGCAGTTCGGCTCGCCTGAAACGCTGGTCGCGCGTATCAACAGCGCAGGCGCGCGCCTCGCGCGTGAAGCGGTCGGCGCGGACGCCCTCGTGTTCGGCGCGGTCGGTCCTGTCGGCAAGCCGCTGGAGCCACTCGGCGATATGCGCTTGGAGGAAGCCGAACACGCCTTCGAAGAGCAGATGCGCGCGCTCATCGAGGGCGGCGTGGACGGATTCATCTTGGAGACCTTCATCGACCCGCGCGAGCTGCAACTGGCGATTAGCGTCGCGCGTCGCCTCGCGCCCGACAGCCCCATCATCGCCTCCAAAGGCTTCGTGGAAGACGGCGAGACGCTGATGGACGGCTTGCCCGAACGGTTCGCGGAGCAGATTCAAGCGCTGGATGTAGACGCCATCGGCGGCAACTGCATCGTGGGACCGCAGCGCATGTTGGACATCGTGCGGATGATGGCGGGCGCGACGGAGCTGCCCATCAGCACGATGCCCACCCCCGGCTTGCCCCAACTGGTGCGCGGGCAGGTGGTATACGATATTCACCCCGACTATTTCGGCAAGTACGCCGCACGGCTGGTGGAGGCGGGCGCGAGCATCGTGGGCGGCTGCTGCGGCACGACGCCCGACCACACACGCGCCATCGCCCAGCAAGTGCGCCACCTGAAGACCAAGCGAGCGACGACCATCAGCCCCGTCCGCACACGCGAGCGCAACCCCCAAGAGGAACTGCCCACCGCAGAGCCGTCTAGCATCGCAGGCTTGCTCGGCAAAGAGCGTATCATCACTGTCGAACTCGACCTGCCCCGCGGCTTGAAGATACAAAAAGTGATTGAGGGGGCGCGCCTGCTCAAACAGCACGGCGTGCATATGATCGACATCTCCGACGGCGCGCGCGCCCGTCTGCGCATGAATGTGATTGCCACCTCGCACATCGTACAGCGCGACGCGGGCATCGAGGTGATGATGCACTTCGCCTGCCGCGACCGCAACCTGCTGGCGATACAGTCCGACTTGCTGGGCGCGCACGCGCTGGGGATCCGTAATGTGCTGGCAATCACGGGCGACCCCGCGCAGATTGGCGACTACCCCACCGCGACCAGCGTGTTCGATGTGGATGCGGTCGGGCTGGTGCGTATTCTGCGCCGCTTCAACGAGGGGCGCGACTTGGCAGGCAACAGCATCGGCGTGTATGCGAACTTCACAATCGCCGCCGCCTACAACCCCCTCGCGCCCGACCAAGACGCCGAGGACGACCGACTGCGCCGCAAAATCGACGAGGGCGCACATCTCATCTACACCCAGCCGCTGTTCGAGATAGCGCTGGTGGAGCGCACGGCGGAGCTGCTGACTAAACTCCGCACGCCGTGGTTCGTGGGCGTGTTGCCCCTGCGCAGCGCACGCCACGCCGAGTTTATGCACAACGAAGTCCCCGGAATCAGCATTCCCGAGCCAATCCTGCAGCGCATGGCAGATGCCCCTGAAGACGAAGCGTTGCAAGTGGGCTTGGAGATTGCTCAAGCGTTCGTGCGCGAAGCCGACCCGTATGCTCAGGGGCTGTACCTGATGCCGCCTGCAGGCAGCGCACAGATTGCCCTGCGCGTGCTGGAAGCGTTGGAGCGTTAGACGCCGCTCACTGCGCCGCCTTGACAATCGCGTCCATCTCTTCCAGCGCGCGCCCTGTGCCTATCGCCACGCAAGAGAGCGGGTCTTCTGCGATGTAGACGGGGATGCCCGTCGCGTGCTGGAGCAGTTTATCGAACCCGCGTAGCAGCGCGCCGCCGCCCGTCAATACTATCCCCCGCTCAATAATGTCGGCGGCGAGTTCGGGCGGCGTCTCTTCCAGCACGGAGCGCACCTTCTCCACAATCTGATGCACAGGCTCTGTGAGCGACTCGCGAATCTCTTCCGAGTGGATGGTCACAGTGCGTGGCAAGCCCTCCACAAGGTCGCGCCCGCGCACCTCCATCGTGAGCTCTTGGGGCAGCGGATACGCCGAGCCGATACGGATTTTAATCTCCTCTGCGGTGCGCTCGCCTATCATCAGGTTGTAGCGTTGGCGCACATGGCGCGTGATTGCCTCATCGAGTTTATTGCCCGCCACGCGAATGCTGCGGCTAATCACGATTCCGCCCAGTGAGATGACGGCGATATCGGTTGTGCCGCCGCCGATATCCACCACCATGTTGCCGCCGGGCTGACTGATGGGCAATCCTGCGCCGATTGCTGCAGCCATCGGTTCCTCTATCAGGTGCACCTCGCCTGCGCCTGCCTCTTTGGCGGCTTGTTGCACCGCGCGTCGCTCCACATCGGTCGCGCTTGAGGGCACGCACACCAGCATGCGCGGCGCGAACAGCCGCCGCTTGCCCAGTATTTTGTTAATCACATAGCGCAACATCTCCAGCGTGATGGTGTAGTCGGCAATCACGCCGTTCACGAGGGGCTTGACAGCGGTGATGTTGCCGGGCGTGCGACCCAGCATCAGGCGCGCCTCTTCGCCGACCGCCATCACCTTACCCGAAGGCTGCGCAATCGCGACCACCGACGGCTCGCGCAACACGATGCCACGACCCCGCTGATACACCAGCAGATTCGCTGTGCCCAGGTCCACGCCCAGTTCAGTGTGCAGTCGGAACATGGCTAAGTAATGTGCTTTACCTCCTCCTGTCGGGTCGCTGTGAGCGCGTAAGGGGAGAAACGCTGGATCGATGCTCCAAGCGCGCGCAGTTTCGCGTCCAGCTGCTCGTAGCCGCGATCGATGTGGCTAATCTCCTCGATATTGGTTTCGCCCTGTGCGGCGAGCGCGGCGACCACCAGCGCTGCGCCCCCGCGCAGGTCGGTCGCCCGCACGCGCGCGCCCTTGAGCCGCTCCACGCCGCGAATAAGTATCGTGCGCCCTTCAGCGGTGATGTCCGCGCCCATCTTCTGCAGTTCGGGCACATGCTGCGTGCGGCTCTCGTAGATGGTCTCCAGCACTTTCGATGCGCCCTCGGCGAGGGTCAGCAGCGCGCACATCGGCTGCTGCAGGTCGGTCGGGAAGCCCGGATAGGGCATCGTGCGGATATCGAGCGGTTTGGGGCGTTCGGCGGCGCGTATTTCGAGGCTGGTCTCGCGTTCGACAACGCTCACGCCAGCCTCGCGCAGCTTCGCTAGCAGCGCGTGCAGATGTTCGGGAAACACCTTCTCCAGCACGACTTCGCCCTGCGTGATGGCGGCGGCTATCGCGAAAGTGCCTGCTTCAAGCCGATCGGGGATGACGGAGAACTCGACGCGCGGCGCGAGTTTGGACACGCCCTGTATATAGAGCGTGCTTGTGCCAGCGCCTTCGATGCGTGCGCCTGCAGCGTTGAGGAAGTCGGCAAGGTTCACCACCTCAGGCTCCATCGCGGCGTTCTCGATGGTGGTTAGCCCGCTGGCGTACACGGCGGCGGTCATCAGCTGCTGCGTCGCGCCTGCGCTGGGCATGTCCAAGTAGACGCGCGCGCCTGTCAACCCCAGCGTCTGCGCGGTGTAGCAGTTGCCGTTCTGATGAATCGTCGCGCCCAGCGCCTTGAGACCGTTGATATGGAAGTTCACAGGTCGGCTGCCGATCTGACATCCGCCAGGGTGGGGCATCTGCGCGTAGCCCAATCGCGCCAGCAACGGTCCGAAAATGTAGAACGAGGCGCGCATGCGGTTCACTAACTGCGGGTTCGGCTTAGCGTGGGTCAGCGTGCGCGTATCTAAGTAGAGCGTATTGCCCTGCCACTCCGCTTGCACGCCCAGCCCCTGAAGTAGCGCGACCATCGTGAATACATCCTCGATCTGGGGCGTGTTGTGTAGGATAACCTCGCCCTCAATCAATAACGCGCCCGCCATCAACGCCAAAGCCGCGTTCTTGCTCCCGCTGATACTAACTGCGCCCCGAAGCGGCGTCCCGCCGACGATTCTGTAGCTCTCCAACGGCGTCAGTCCTCCTTGCCCAAAGATGCATCCTGCACTCGCCTAAAAGTATACCCACTCGACGGTGCGTCGAGTGGGTCGGTCGCTTACACGGCTAAAGGCGTATGGGCTACCACTCGCGCGCCCAGTTGCGGTTGTCGGTCGCCTCGCCGCGCCAAGAGCCGTCTATGGAAGCGTAGTTGCGGTGATACCAGCGCGTCGTGGGGGTGGTCTTCACATGCCCATCCGCGTACACCACATTCGTCAATCGCCCTGTAATCAGGGTCTTGATGAACTGATTCTGAGTCACAGTGGTGTTCACATTCCCGTTGCCGCGCTGGTGCGGTCCCCACACGCCTACAAAGTAGATGTCGCCGTTGAAGCCTATCGCGAACTGAGGCGGACGGCTCAACTGCGCGCCATCGGAAAGCATGATAGTGTCCGCAGGGTATTGCAAGGACGCTAATGGTGCAGGCGTATTGTAAGCAGCACTCGCAAACTGCGCAAAGAGGTTCGGATCGCGCGTACACGCCGCTTGAGTCGGATTGCACATACAAGTGCTGTAGCCGCCAAAAGTCCAGAAGTTGTAAGCGTAGGTATTACTAATCGCGCTGAGACCTGCTTTGGCAGACGGACACGCCCATACATCCTTCAGCTCGCCCGTCTGAACATTCGCGCCATTCTTAATGTAGGGATCAATCAAGCCGGGGAACATGTAGCGCAGTTGCCAGCGCAGGTTCGGATCGGCGCATGCGCCTGTCCAAGGGGCAAAGGTCTCGTCGTAGTCCTGCACATACATCATAAAGCCCGTGCCTATCTGCTTGAGATTGCTGGTGCAGGTCGTCTGACGCGCCTTCTCGCGCGCCTGTGCAAACACAGGGAACAGAATCGCCGCCAGAATGGCGATTATCGCGATTACTACCAAGAGCTCAATCAGAGTAAAGCCTCTTCGCATAGTCATGCCTCCACCCTATTATAGCATATCGCGACCGCTTTCGGCAAGGCGCAACCCTCGTGCCGCGCACCTTCTGGTTCGTACAACTCCAGCCCACCCAGCTGGGCTATAACCCGCAGCTGCCGCCGCTGGAGACCGACCCGCGCGCCCTACGCGAGGCAAAAGCGCCCTACAAGGATATCCCCTTTGAGGGGCAGGTGGAAGCGCGATTCCTCTACGGCACACTGCTCTCCAGCGATTTACTGCCGTTCGGACACCTGCCGTTGCGTATGGTCGTGTTGCCGATTATCCCCAGCGCATCGGGCTACGAACTGCTGACCGCAGAAGCCGCGCGCGAGCAGGGCTACCTGAAACTCGCGCAGTGGCTCGAACGCGCCGAAAGCGAGTGGAACCGCCTACGGGGAAGCAAATCAGATAGGTACACACTAATTGAATGGATCAATCATCGCAGGAATCTGACTCTGCAGTCGCCCACCGCACGCTACCGAGTGTTGTATCCTGATGTGAATCGGATTATGACGGCGTGCGTGGTAGAGCTATCACCAGCACGGCTCAGTGGCGTTGTAGTGGACACTACTTGCTACTTTTGTGAGACGGACGATGAGCTTGAAGCGTACTATCTGTGTTCGCTGCTAAACACGCCGATGATAGACGAGCGTCTGGGCGCACTGCGTCGGAAGGCGCAGAAGACGCACCCCCATGTCCACAAGAAGATTTTTGATGTCGCGGTATTTCCGTTATATGATGCAAATGATGCAAAGCACAGGGAGTTGGCGGAGTGAGGGCGCGCGTGCGCACAGAAAGTATCGGAAGCGTTGGATTCGGGCGCGTTGGATAGAAACTTAGAGATTGGCTCGCTCAGGCGTCGCACGCGCAAGCTGTTAGCAGAGGAGTTAGAGACGATAGACCATCTGGCGCGCAAACTTGTGAAATAGTATTGGGATGAGTGAAGTTTCTCGATAGGCAGATGCGGTTCGGGGTGTTCTTACCCATGCAGCTGGCTCAGCCAAACATTATGCTGGAACTTCCCACAACCGAGACGCCCTACGCGGAATCTCTACCTGCTTAGGGTATTTTTCGAACACCCTCCAGTCCGCAGGAATCGCTTCTGGAATCGCGAACGAGAGATACATGACACGCGAGCAAGCGCACGCGCGAATCGCTGAGTTGCGCCAGCTGGTAGAGTATCACAACTATCGGTACTATGTGTTAGACCAGCCCGAAATCTCGGACGAGGCATACGACGCGCTGTTTCGCGAGCTGCAGCAGTTAGAAGCGCAGTATCCGGAGTTCATCACGCCCGATTCGCCCACTCAGCGCGTCGGCGCGCCGCCGCTCAGCGTCTTCCCCGAACACCGCCACCGCGAGGCGATGCTGAGCCTCGACAACGCCTTCAGCGAGGAGGAACTGCAAGCGTTCGACAAGCGCGTGAAACGATTCTTAGACCTGTCCCCCGAAACGCCGATAGAATACACTTGCGAGTTGAAGATTGATGGGCTGGCGGTCTCGCTGACCTACGAGGAAGGCGTTTTGGCGGCGGGTGCGACGCGCGGCGACGGTTTTCAGGGCGAGGATGTGACGCCCAACATCCGCACGGTGCGCGCCATCCCGTTGCGCCTGCGCACGGGCGAGCATCTGTTCGATGCGCCGCCGCGCGTGTTAGAGGTGCGCGGCGAGGTGTATCTCAGCTATGCCGAGTTTGAGCGTATCAACCATCAACGGGCGCAGGCGGGCGAGCCGTTGTTTGCCAACCCGCGCAACGCCGCCGCAGGTAGCCTGCGCCAGCTCGACTCGCGCATCACGGCAGGGCGACGCCTGCGGTTCTGGGCGTACGGCGTCGGCGCGTGCGAGGGCGCAGCGTTCGCCACGCAGTGGGATACCCTGCAGCAACTGCGCCGCTGGGGCTTCCCAGTGAACCCGAACACGCGCGTCGCCGCCACGATAGAAGAGGCGATCGAGTTCTGCCGAGTGTGGGCGCGCCGCCGCACGGAACTCGACTACGCCACCGACGGCGTGGTGATTAAGGTGAACCGCACCGACTGGCAGCGACGCTTGGGCGCAACGGCGCGTGCGCCGCGCTGGGCGATTGCCTACAAGTATCCCGCCGAGCAGGCGACCACCACCCTGCGCGAGGTGCGTTGGCAGGTCGGACGCACAGGCGTGCTCACCCCCGTCGCCCTGATGGAGCCGGTACCCGTGGGCGGGGTGATGGTCGCGCGCGCCACGCTCCACAACATCGACTACATCCGCGAGAAAGATATCCGAATAGGCGACCGCGTGGTCATTCAGCGCGCGGGCGAGGTCATCCCAGAGGTGCTGTCTGTGCTTCCCGACGCGCGTGACGGCGACGAGACGCCCATCGAGCCGCCCGCCAGTTGCCCCGTTTGCGGCGCGGCGGTGGAACGCACCCCCGATGAAGCCGCCCTGCGCTGCATCAACCTCGCGTGCGACGCCCAAATCGTCGAGCGCATCCGCCACTTCGCCAGCCGTCACGCCATGAACATCGAAGGCGTCGGCGAGAAATGGGCGCAACGCCTCTACGAACTCGGCTACCTCAAAGACCCCGCCGACCTCTACCTGCTCCATCAGCACCGCGACGCGCTGATTCAACTGGAGCGCAGCGGCGAGAAGCTGGTGGACAACCTCTTGAACGCCATCGAGAAGAGTAAACAGAACCCACTGGAACGGCTCATCTTCGCGTTGGGCATTCGGCATGTGGGCGAACACGCCGCGCGCCTGTTAGCCGAGCATTTCGGCAGCCTCGACGCGCTGATGCAAGCCGACGAGGACGCAATTATGCAAATCCACGGGATGGGTTCCGAAACCGCGCGTGAGATTGTGGAGTTTTTCGCGCGTGCAGAGAACCGCGCCGTGATTGAGAAACTGCGTCAAGCAGGGGTGCGCCTGCACGCCGAACGCGCACAGCCCCAAGCGACGCCCCTGAAAGGCACAACCTTCGTGTTCACGGGCGAACTGCAAACCTACACGCGCGAGCAAGCCGAAGCGTTGGTACGCGCGCTCGGCGCACGCGCCGCCTCCAGCGTCAGCAAAGCCACTACCTATGTGGTGGCAGGCACTGGCGCAGGCAGCAAACGCCAAAAAGCACAGCAGTTGGGCATACCCATCTTAGACGAAGCCGCCTTTCTGGAGATGATCAGAGCCTACCAGCGCGAGTCGGATCCAGAAAGTGTGTGAGATCTCATGCTTGTAGGGTGAACCTTGCGATCCCCCAACACGCGCCGCCCTTTAGCCCGCCAAGCGCAGGTACAATAGGCGCGGAGGGTATCGTATGGACTTCGCAGGATTGGTCGCGGTAGTGACAGGCGGTTCGAAGGGCATCGGCAAGGCGATGGCGCAACAGTTCGCTGCACGCGGCGCGAAAGTCGCGATTTTGGATATCGACGCCACCGCTGGCGAGACAGCCGCACAGCATCTGCGCGACGCAGGCAAGCAAGCGCACTACTTCCACGCCGATGTGGGCGACCTCGCCTCGATGGAACACGCCGCGCAACAAGTCGCGCACACTATCGGCAACGCCGACATCCTCTGCTGCAACGCTGGCATCTACCCCCAAGCGTTTCTGGAGACGATGACCGAAGCCGACTGGGATACCGTGCATCGCGTCAATCTCAAGGGGATGTTCTTCACCGTCAAGGCGTTCCTGCCGCAGCTCAAGCAGTCTGCGCGCGGGCGCATCGTGCTGACCTCTTCTATCACGGGTCCCATCACGGGCTTTCCGGGCTGGGCGCACTACGGCGCGACCAAAGCGGGCATGCTCGGCTTTATGCACTCCGCTGCGATTGAACTGGCGAAGTACGGGATTACCGTCAACGCGATTCTGCCTGGCAATATCGCCACAGAGGGACTGGGCGAGATTGGCGAGGAGTATCGGCGCAAGATGGAAGCCGTAATCCCGTTCAAGCGATTGGGCAAGCCGGAGGACATCGCCCACGCCGCGCTCTTTTTCGCCTCCGCCGAAGCGGGCTACATCACGGGGCAGACGCTGGTGGTCGACGGCGGGCAGGTGCTGCCTGAATCGAGCTTGGCGTTGGAAGCCCTCTAATCCAACGGATAGTACGGATGGAAGTGATGCACGGGGCTGTGCCCTGCGCCGATTGGCTGCGCCGTGCGCAACGCCGCCGTGAGGTAGTCTTTGGCGCGGGCAATCGCCTCCAGCGGGGCGTAGCCCCTTGCCAAATACGCCGCGATTGCCGCCGAGAAGGTGCAGCCCGTGCCGTGCGTGTGGGGCGTGTCGATATGCTCGGCGGGCAGCCAGCGCATCGTCGCGCCGTCGTATACTAAGTCGTCCGCGCAGTCCGTCAAGTGCCCCCCCTTGACCACCACGACCTGTGCGCCGAGCGCGTGGATGGCGCGCGCCGCCGTTTGCATCGTCTGCTTGTCGGCGACCTCGAACCCTGCCAGCACGCTCGCCTCGCCCAAGTTCGGCGTGACCACCGCAGCCAACGGCAGTAGCAGGCGTTTCAGCGCGTCGATCGCTTCCTCTTGCAGCAGGCGGTCGCCGCTCTTGGCGACCATCACAGGGTCTACCACCAGTTTTTCGAGGTTCCATCGGCGTACGCGCTCGGCGACCACTTCGATAATCGCCGCGCTGAACAGCATGCCCGTTTTGGCGGCGTGCGCCCCGATGTCGCTCATCACGGAGTCGATCTGCTGCCCGACGAACTCAGGCTCCACAGGATACACTGCCTGCACGCCGACGGTGTTCTGCGCGGTGAGGGCGGTAATCGCGCTGCTGCCATACACGCCCAGCGCAGCGAACGCCTTCAAATCCGCCTGAATGCCTGCGCCGCCGCCTGAATCGGAGCCTGCTATCGTCAAAGCCTTGCGCATAGCCCCGATTGTACCCCAAGCAGCAGGTATAATCCCTGCTGAGAGGTGCAAAATGAGACCACTGCCTGAGAATCCCGAGTCGTTTACCGACGCGATTGCCGAACTGACCGAGCGACACCTGAACCCAGGTTTGGCGAAAGTGCTGCGCTTCGTAGGGCTGGGCGTGGAGTGGTACGCCGAAGGGTGCTATATCTGGGACGCGCAGGGACGCAAGTTTTTGGACTGTCTGGGCGGCTACGGGATGTTCGCGCTGGGGCATCGCCACCCCAAAGTGGTGGAAGCCGTGAAACGCCAACTGGACGCGATGCCGATGCCCAGCAAGATAATGTTCAACGCGCCGCAAGCCCTGCTCGCCGAGAAACTGGCGCAGATGCTCCCTGGCGAGTTGCAATACACCTTCTTCTGTAACTCAGGCACGGAGGCGGTGGAGGGCGCTATCAAACTCGCACGCAAGGCGACAGGACGCGTCAAGATGATTAGCGCCGTCGGCAGCTATCATGGCAAGACGATGGGCAGTCTCTCGGCGAGCGGGCGCGAGGTGTACCGCAAGCCGTTCGATCCACTGCTGCCCGGCTTCGTGCATGTGCCCTTCGGCGACGCCGACGCCGTTGCCGCGCACTTCGACGAGCAGACCGCAGGCGTGATTATCGAACCCATTCAGGGCGAGGGGGGTATCCGCATTCCCCCCGACGACTACCTGCCGCGCCTGCGCGAACTGTGCGACCGTCATCACGCCATCCTGATTGCCGACGAGGTGCAGACGGGGCTGGGACGCACGGGCAAACTGTGGGGCGTGGAGCATGCGGGCGTGCAACCCGACATCGTCACGCTCGCCAAGTCGCTGGGCGGCGGCGTGATGCCCATCGGCTCGTTCTCCGCAAGCGCGACGCTGTGGGAGGAACTCTTCGGCGAGAACCCCCTGCTCCATACCAGCACCTTCGGCGGGAACGAACTCGCCTGCGCCGCTGGGCTTGCTACGCTGGAGACCATCGAGCAGGAGGGGCTGGTACACCACGCGCAGCGAGTCGGCGAACGGCTTATGCACGGGTTGCGCCAAGTGCAAGCCGAGTATCCCGATTTCATTCAAGAGGTGCGCGGGCGCGGGCTGATGATTGGCGTCGAGTTCCACGAGGCGGACTTCGGCGAACTCACGATTACGCACATGATTCAGCGCGGGGTCATCGCCGCCTACACGCTCAACAACCCGAAGGTGATACGCATGGAGCCGCCGCTGATCCTCAGCGAGGCGGACGCCGAGTTCGCGCTGCAGGTGTTCGCCGAGTCGGTGGTCGGCGCGCGCGAGTTGGTGCAGCTGGCGCTGGCGTAGGCAGATTGCACAGACCGCGTCGTCTGTGCCGTATACCTACCGCCGTGTGCCGACGCGCTGCTGCAGGTAGTCTTCCAGCAGCACCTTGCCGTTCTGCACGGTGTTCATCACCTTCGCCAGCGCGCCTTCGAGTTGCGTGAGGACTTCGTAGGCGTACTCGTCGGCGCCTTGACGGGTTTGGTGCGCTTTCTGGCGCGCCGATTCGAGGATCTCGTGCGCTTGCGTCTGCGCGAGTTGGTACACCTCGGTCTGGCTAAGCATGCGTTGCTGTTCTTGGTGGGCGCGTTGCAGGATTTGCTCGGCTTCGGCGCGCGCCTGTTGCACGATGCGCTGCGCTTCCTCGTGCGCCTGCGCGAGGGTGAGCTGTGCTTCGGTCTGCGCCCCGCCGATTAAACGATCACTCTCGCGTAGCACGCGCTCCGCCTTGTCAAAGTCGCTCGGCAGATTCGCCAGAATCTGCTGCACGCGGTTGTGACACTCGCTCTTGTCCAACCCGACGACGAACGGACCCACGCATCGGGCGCGCTCGAACGCTTGATCCAGCTCTCTCAACCATTTCCGTATCGTCAGAACATCCGTGTGCATCCTAAGTGCCTCCCCTGTGCGATAGGGTTTCGACTATGGGTGGGAGTTTCCTGCCGTTTTGGGGGCGAATCGTTGTTTGAGCTGCTGGGCGACATTGGGGGGCACGAAGGCGTCCACCGCGCCGCCCAGCCGCGCCACCTCCTTCACCATCGAGGACGACAGGAACGCGAACTGCTGATGGGTCATCAGGAAGCAGGTGTCGACTTCGGGGGCGAGCTGGCGGTTCATCGTCGCCATTTGGAACTCGTACTCGAAGTCAGATACGGCGCGCAGTCCACGCACGATGGCGCATGCGCCCGCCTGCTGCGCGAAGCGCACCAGTAGCCCCTCTAAGGTCGCCACGCGCACATTCGGCAGGTGCATGCAGCATTCGCGCAACATCTCGGCGCGCTCTTCGAGGCTGAACAGCGGCTGCTTTTGCGAGTTGACCGCGATAGCGACGATGAGCTCGTCGAACAGTTGCGCCGCGCGTTGGATGATGTCCAAATGCCCCAGCGTCGGCGGGTCGAAGCTGCCCGGATAGACCGCCCTGCGCACCTGATTGCCCATCAGGGGAAGTGTACCCTACTCGTCGGGTTAGGTTATCGGGCGTGCGCCGATACTCTACATCGCGTGTGAACTGCGACGAGCCCCACACCACCGCCGCCAAGCCGCCAATCAGGACAAACTCGACGCCCTCCGCGTGCAAGGCGCAAAGCACACGCACGAAGTCGGTCGTCTCAGGGCGAGTCGGCTCCACCTTGAACCCTCCGTCCCGCACGACGCAGCTCGGTGTAGACCCTGCCCATCTGTTGCATTTTGCGCACGCGCTCCGTCGGCGTGAGCTTGAGGTTCTCACGCAGCAACGAACGGTCCACAAACTGCTTGTAATACTCGATGACAGGGTCGGGCGCCAGCGAGATGGGTACAAACGATTCCTCGCGCTCCATCGCGCCAATTGTACCTGATGAGGTAAAATTCATGGGTAAGCGGTTATGGGGAAACGCACGGTTCGCGAGTCGGGGTTACTGGATGGGCGCAAAGCCGCGATTTTGCGGGCGGTGGCGCGCGAGCATATTCGCACGGGCGAGCCAGTCGGTTCGCAGGCGATAGTGCAGCGCTACGCGCTCGGCGTCAAGCCTGCCACGGTGCGCCACGAGATGGCGGTGATGACCGAGCATGGCTACCTCACGCAGCCGCATACCAGCGCAGGCAGAGTGCCCACCACACAGGGCTACCGCTACTATGTGCAGCACCTTGTGAAGCGCGTGAGCGGACTGCGCATAGAGCGCTACCTCAAACACCTGCCTGAACCGGGCGAGAGCCACACGGAGATTCTGGAAGCGACCCTACAGCTGCTGGCGCACGCGGCGCACGCGGTCGCCTTCGCCGCCACTGCCCGCGACGAGAGCATCCGTATCTTACGCTGCGTGATTACGCCCTGCAGCGTGCGGCGCGTGCTGTCCGTTGTGATTTTGGAACACGGCGCGGTGGACAACCGACTGGTGGACTTCGCGCATGCCCCCTCGCAACGCGCGCTGAACCGCATCCAGAGTGTGCTGTCGTCGATGGTGGAGGGGCAATCGGCGCGGCAGGTGCTGCAACTCGACCCTGAGCAGTCGCCCCACTTAGAGTCGCCTGCCGAGCGTGAGCTGCTTCGCCTGCTGCTGCGCACGGTACAGCAGCAAGTGCAAGAAGTCGCGGAAGGCGAGCTGCTATTCGAGGGCACGGTATACCTTCTGCGCCAACCAGAGTTTCAGCGTGAGGTGAGCCAGTTGGAGGCTGTCTTGCGCGTGCTGGAGGAGCGCAAACCGCTCTATCGCCTGCTGCAGCGCACGGGCGCGATGGAGGTGCAAATCACTATCGGCGAGGAGAACCCGATTGAGGCGTTGCGCGGCTGTACGCTGATTTATACGCGCTACTACGCAGGCGCACGCACGGCGGGCATGATAGGGCTGATGGGACCCGTTCGCATAGATTACGACCGCGCGCTGCCGACCGTGCAACGCGCGGCGCACGCGCTCAGCGAACTGCTCACACGCACACTGTACTCGTAGCACGGACATTCCTGTCCGTGCCCTGCCGTACCGTCGGCGTCCCGCCGACAAACTACGCTTGGACAGGATCGTCCAAGCCACTGAGGGAGTTATGAAGGTCTTAGTCATCGACAACTACGATAGCTTCACCTACAACTTGGTGCAATATCTCGGCGAGTTGGGCGCGGAGATTACCGTTGTGCGCAACGATGATCTCACGGTGGGGCAATCGCTCGCGCTGCAGCCTGACCGTATCCTGATTTCGCCAGGACCTTGCACGCCCCATGAAGCAGGGATTAGCATCCCGCTGATTCAGGCGGCGGCGGGCAAAGTTCCGATTCTGGGGGTGTGCTTGGGGCATCAAGCGATAGGCGCGGCGTTCGGGGGCAACATCATCCGCGCGAAACGCCCCATGCATGGCAAAGAGTCGCTGGTGCGCCATACCAACGCGGGCGTCTTTCGCGGCGCGCCCAATCCGCTACGCGCCATCCGCTACCACTCGTTGGTCATAGAACGCGCTACACTGCCCGATTGCTTGGAAATCACCGCTGAAAGCGAGGACGACGGCGAAATTATGGGCGTGCGCCACAAGCAGTATGCCGTTGAGGGGGTGCAGTTCCACCCTGAATCGGTCCTTAGCGAGGCGGGTATGCAGATATTGCACAACTTTTTAGCCGACGGCGAGTAGCCGACGCCCGTCCGCGCTGCCCAAGAGCAGTTCGCAGGCGCGCTCTGGGTGGGGCATCATCCCCAGCACATTGAAACCCTCGTTGGCTATGCCTGCGATATGGTCGGTGGAGCCGTTCGGGTTCCCTGCGTCATCGAGGGCGCCTGCGGGAGTGCAGTAGCGGAAGATAATCTGCCCGTTCGCGCGCAGTTGATTGAGCGTCGCCTCGTCGCACACATAGCGTCCGTCGCCGTGCGCAATCGGGATACGCAAGACTTCGCCGGGTTGATAGCGGCGGGTGAAGGGCGTGTCGGCGTTCTCCACGCGCACATACACGGGCTTGCAGCGGAACTTCAAGCTGAGATTGCGCGTGAGTGCGCCAGGCAGCAGCCCTGCCTCGCAGAGTATCTGGAACCCGTTGCACACGCCCAGCACCAAACCCCCGCGCGCGGCGTACTCCTGTAGGCTGTCCATAATCCGCGCGAAGCGAGCAATCGCCCCCGGACGCAGGTAATCGCCGTACGAGAAGCCGCCGGGCACAATCACCAAGCCGTACTCGCTCAGATCGCGCGGTTCGGCGTGCCAGAGATATTCGGCGTCGTAGCCCAATACATCGCGCAGCGCATGGTAGGCGTCGCGGTCGCAGTTGGAGCCGGGGAACACAATCACGCCCGCTTTCATGGCTCGATCTCGTAGCGATACTGCTCAATCACGGGGTTCGCGAGGAGTTTGTGGCACATCGCCTCAATCTGTTCGTGCGGGTCGCCGTTCGGGGCGAGCTCCACCTCCAGATATTTGCCGACTCGCACGCCCTGCACGCTTTCAAAGCCCAGCTGCTGCAGTGCGCTTTGCAGCACACGCCCCTGCGCGTCCAGCAGCGCGGGCTTCAAAGTGATGTAGACCTTTGCCTTGGGCATACCCCAATTGTACCTTCACTCCACTTGGGGCAGCGGCGTGCGGTTCGCCGCGCCGATGCGGTTCGGAGGCCAGAACACGAATAATGCCTTGCCCACCACACGCTCGGCGTCGAGCAGCCCCCAGTGGTGTCCGTCGCTGCTGTTGTTGCGGTTGTCGCCGAGCATCAGGTACTTGCCTTTCGGGATGGGCTGCGAGGGCGTGCGTAGCACCTTCTGCCGCTCGGCGTCGTCGAACACAGGCTGGCGCATCGTGTTCTCGCCGCCTTTCCAGATGTCGCCGAAGTCGCTATACTCGTACACCCAGCCGTCGATGATTTTCATCGAATATTGGGGGATTCCATTCAGGTACGGTTCGTTCAGCAACTTGCCGTTCAGGTACAGCCCCTCGCCTGCCTTGACTTCGATCACATCACCTGGCAGTCCAATCAGCCGCTTCACGAAGTCGGTCTTGCCAGGAGTCTGCCATGGGTTCAATGCCCAATCGGGGGCGCGGAACACCACGATATCGAACCGCTGCGGCGCGCCGAGCCGATAGCTGAACTTGCCCACCATCACCACATCGCCCACCTTCAGCGTCGGCACCATCGATTCGGAGGGGATGTAGAACGGCTGCACCAGGTACGGACGGATAATTAGGTAGACAAGGATGCCCGCGTAGATAATCGCGTCCAGCAGATTATTGACGAATCGCGCCACGCGGTTCTGCATAGGCGCGACCGCGAGCCGCGCCACGATGCATGCCGTCATCGTGAACACAATCGTGGCGACGGGCAACCGCGCCAGCGTTTCGACCCAGTTCAGCGGACCCGTGGGCGGAGTGAACGGCTCCATCAGCGGTTCATATCTTCCTTCAGGCGCGCCGCTTTACCCGATAGGTTGCGCAGATAATACAACTTCGCGCGACGCACCTTGCCCTTGCGCGTGACCTCTATTTTCGCAATCATCGGCGAATGCACAGGGAAAGTGCGCTCGACGCCCACGCCATACGACACCTTGCGCACAGTAATCGTGTCCGCGATGCCGCGATTCTTACGGGCAATCACGACGCCCTCAAATACCTGAATCCGTTCCTTGCCGCCCTCCACCACGCGCACATGCACGCGCACAGTGTCGCCCGGACGGAACTCCGGAAGATCAGTCTTCAGATAGGGTTGCTCCACTTCCTGCAATATGGTGTGGTTCATCATAGACACCTCGCTTTGTTTCAGACTTCGCGCGGGTTAAGGATACCCTGTCGCGCAAGTGAAAAGTATACCCCAAGACAAGCGCACGCGAGGTATAATTGCATCGTGCCGATTACGATTGAGAACTTGGAAGAGTTGGAGTTGCTGTTGGAGCAACACCCCGAATGGCAGGAGCGGCTCGCGGAGAAGTTCCTCAACGAGCGCACGCTTCGACTCGCCTTTCGCAAGTACCCCGAACTGAAAGAGACCATACGGCGTGAGGTTCTCGGTGAGGAACTCATCCGACTGCCTGAAATCGTGCGCGAACTTGTGGAGACCGTGAAGGCGCAAACGGTTCGCCTCGTGCAAGTCGAAGGACGCCTCGTGCAAGTCGAGGGACGCCTCGAACGAGTCGAGGGACGCCTCGAACGAGTCGAGGGACGCCTTGAGAAACTTGAGGGGCGCATGGAGCGCGCCGAACAAGTGCTTGAGGAGCTGCGCGCAGGGCAAGAGGAACTGCGGCGGGAGGTGAGAGAAATTAACGATTGGCGACGCGGCGAGATGGCGCGGCGCGAGGGCGAACAGTACGAGCAAAAGATAGTCGACCGCGCGATGCGCATCTTCGGCTCTGGCAAGGGCGGCTCGCCCCGCGACCCACTCGTGCGCGAACAGCTATTCGCGTGGCTCGCTCAGGTGGATATGACGGACGGCGACGACGAAGACGACGGCGAGCTGTTCAATCCCATGCTGGCAGACCTTATCTGGTGGAAGTTCAGTGGCGCGGTTGCGCTTGCTGAAATCTCTATCAAGGTCGATCGGGACGATGTGCAGCGCGCGCTGCACCGTGCTCAGACGCTGCGCAAGGCAGGACTGGAGGTCGTCGCCGTCGTGATTGGCTCCGAGTGGGCGCACCCCGAAACGCAATCGCTCGCGCAGGGGTTAGGCGTCGAGTGGCGTGTGGGCGCTGACTATTCCGAAGGCTTGAAAGCGTTCCGCAAACTCACCTAAATGGCTAATCCCGATCTCGCCGACTACCTCACAATTGCCCAGCAGGGGCGCATGACCCCCGTGTATCGCATAACGCTAGCGGATTGGGAGACGCCCGTGTCGGCGTTTTACAAAGTCGCGGCGCAGGAGCCATACGCTTTTTTACTGGAGAGCGTGACTGGGGGCGAGCAGATTGCTCGCTACTCCTACATCGGTTTCGCCCCAACGCAGATTCTGCGCACGAAGGGCAACATCGCCCGCTTGTGGACACGCAGCACAGGGTGGCGCGCCTTCGAGATCCCGCCTCATCAGACCCCGTTAGACATCGCCCGCGCCCTGCTCCATCGCGCGCCCTATCACGAATCGCCGCGCCTACCCCGCTTCACAGGCGGCTTGGTCGGCTATCTGAGCTACGACCTCGTGCGCTTCTTCGAACGCCTGCCGAACGCCCCACGCGACGACCTCCACACCGACGACTGCTGCCTGATTGCGCCCGAAGTGCTACTGATTTTTGACCATGTGCTTCATACGATTACTGTGCTGACCAACCTTGAGCCAAGCGCAGAGCCAGAGGCGCGCTATCAGCAGGCGCTGGCGCGTATCGACGAGACCTTACAACGGCTGCACGCGCCCATCCCGCCCCCGCCGTGCTACGAAGACCCGCTGTTCCGTTTGAGTCCGCAGCCTAACATCACGCGCGAGGCTTACGAAGACGCCGTGCGACGCGCTGTCGAGTATATCCACGCAGGCGATTGCATCCAAGTGGTGCTGTCGCAACGGTTCAGCCAACCGATCAGTGCGCCGCCGTTCTATCTCTATCGCGCCCTGCGTACGATTAACCCCTCGCCGTATATGTTCTATCTGCAGTTTGATGACACTACGCTGATTGGCGCGTCGCCGGAGGTGCTGGCGACCGTGGAGGACGGCAAGGCAATCACACGCCCCATCGCGGGCACGCGCCCACGCGGCAGGACGCCTGCTGAAGACGCGCAACTCGCCCAGGAGCTGCTCGCCGACCCCAAAGAGCGCGCCGAGCATATCATGCTGGTTGACCTCGGGCGCAACGACATCGGGCGCGTCAGCGAGTACGGAACTGTGCGCGCCACTGAACTGATGGTGATCGAGCGATACTCGCATGTGATGCATATCGTGTCGGAGGTGCAAGGACGACTGCGTGCAGACGCCGACGCCTTCGATGTGCTGCGCGCGTGCTTCCCTGCAGGCACTGTGTCGGGCGCGCCCAAAGTGCGCGCGATGGAGATTATTGACGAACTCGAACCGACCCAGCGCGGACCCTATGCGGGCGCAGTCGGCTACTTCAGCTACACCCACGAGATGGACGCCTGTATCACTATCCGCACGATTTTGGTGAAGGACAGTGTGGCGCATGTGCAGGCGGGCGCAGGAATCGTCGCCGATTCCGTGCCCGAACGCGAGTATGAGGAGTGCCTCAACAAGGCGCGCGCCGCCCTGAAAGCCATTGAACGCGCCCATCAAGGTTTAGAATAACCGATGGACGCCCCGAACGGCAAGAGTCTTTACCCAGAGGCGGCGTGGAGCCTTGTCTGCGCCAGCGCCGTGGATTCGCGCACGACCAGCTCGGTGGGCAGGTACTCGTGGAGCGGTTCGGGCGATTGACGCTTAGCAATCTCCAGCAGTTTCTGTACGGCGCGTGCGCCGAGCGCGTCGAGCGGTTGGCGGAAGGTGGTCAGCGGCGGGTTGGCGAGCGCGGCGGAGGGCGGGTCGTCAAAGCCTATCAGAGACACATCCTCTGGCACGCGCACCCCCGCCTGACGCAGCGACTGCAACATCGACAACGCCAAGTAGTAGCCCGCTGCGAAGATTGCCGTCGGTCCGTTGGGCAGGCGTAGCGCGGTGCGGATTGCCTCGCGGTTCGCCTCATCCACTTCGTCGGCGTAGGGCGTCGTGAAGGTCCATAAGTCGGTTTCGGGCACGCCTGCCTCCAAAAGCGCGTCGCGGAACCCACGCCAGCGGTCGCGCGAGTTGAAGGTCTCCAGCGCGCCGAACAGCCCCACGAACCGCCGATGCCCCGACGCCAGCAGATGCTCCGCCGCCTGACGCGCCGCGCCATAGTTGTCGGTGTCCACGCTCGGTGTCTGCCAATCCCGACTGCTCGCGCCCACAACCACCACAGGCATACCACGCCGATACAGGTCTTCCAGCAGCGCGATATGTTCGGCGGCGGGCGCAATCGCCAACACGCCCATAAACTCCGAGGCATCCAGTTCGCGCATAATCTGGTTGATTTGATAATCCAGCCAGAGGGTGCGCAGTCCCAGCGGCGCGAGCGCGTTCAGGATACTGCGCTGCACGCTGCTGAAGTAGAAATCCACAGGCTGCCGCGTGCCCGCGCCCAATCCGAGCGCCATCACGGTGAACGACTGCTGGAACAGCGTCGGCGGCAGGTTCGCGGCGACAATCGTGCCCACGCGCCGCTTGCGCGTCAGCACGCCCTCCTGCGCCAAGCTCTGCAACGCGCGGCTGACCGTCAGCGGGCTGACGCCCAACTGCTCCGCCAAAACACGCTCAGGCGGCAACACATCGCCTGCTTTCCAGTAGCCCGTGACAATCTGCCGCTCGACCCACTGGCGCACCTGCACATAGCGCGGGGTTTCTGCATTAAACCGAATTACCATCATGCCACCAACAACCTTATGGTTATAAGGTAGCAGCCATTATACCCTATCTACAGAGTAAGCGCGACGGCGCGTCTAATTCTCGCAATTTGCACAGTAATCTGCATCGGGGACAGATGGAAGAACCCAGTTAGCGGGGAGAAGACCCGATGCCAATCGCCGCCCGAAAGGCAAAGGTTTCTCCCCAGCAATCCGAAAATCGGACTGGAGGGATAGATGACGATGCGGAATTTAATGAATCGACGCCGCGAGCGAGGCTTCACGCTCGTTGAGATTATGATTGTCGTGCTGATTATCGGCATCCTGTTAGCGATTGCCGTGCCGAGCTTTATAACCGCGCGCGAGCGTTCCCGCGCGAACGCCTGCCGCGCCAACCTGCGCCAGATTCAAGCCGCCAAAGAGCAGTGGGCGATGGCGAACAATCAGGGACCGACGGCTACGCCTGCGTGGGCAGACCTAACCCCCAATTTCATCCAGCAGCAGCCGAGGTGCCCGTCAGGCGGCAACTACACCATCGGCAACTTGAGTACGAACCCCACCTGCAGCATCGGCGGTAACCACAGCCTGTAAAACCGTTTTACCGAAGCATCTCGTCGCTGGGGCTGCCAGCGACGAGACGCTTCATAGAACATCCCATACCAGGAGGCAAGCTATGCGTTTTGGTGGACGCTACGGATACACGCTGGTAGAGATTTTGATTGTCGTGCTGATTATCGGCATCCTGTTGGCGATTGCCGTGCCGAGTTATTTCAACGCGAGTGAGCGTGCGCGCGCGACGGCGTGTCGTGCGAACCTGCGTAAGATTCAAGCCGCCAAGGAGCAGTGGGCATTAGCCAACCGCCGTCCGGGGACTGCCACGCCAGGATGGGCGCAGTTAGTGCCACAGTTTCTCTAACAGCAGCCCCAGTGCCCCTCAGGGGGTACCTACACGCTACGCAATGTGCGGACGCCCCCAACCTGCAGTGTCGCAGGGCATACTTACTAACCTAATCTTCACAGCCTGTCTCGGCTTGCTTGGCAGCAAGCAAGCCGAGACGCTGTATAAGCAGCCAATAACCGCCGATCTCCTTTCCCGTCGCAGGTATCCTTAAGCCGTCATGCACGAGCGCGAGACCACTATCGTGATTTTCGGCGCGACGGGGGATTTGGCGCGCCGTTTGTTATTGCCTGCCCTGTTCCAGCTGTGCGTAGCGCGCGCGTTGCCCGACACAGTGCGTATCGTATTGTACGCCCGACGCCCCTATACCCTCGAACAATATCTACAGGAGGTCGAAGCCGATCAGCGAAGACAGGGCAAGCCGTTGGACGGCTGGGAGCGGTTCTGCGAGCGGTTCGTCGCCTATGTGCAGGGCGGGCTGGATGCGGCAGGCGTGTGCCAACTGCAACCGTATGTGCAGGGCAACGCGCTCTTTTACCTTGCTTTGCCCCCCGGCGTGTTCGCGACCGCCAGCCAACTGCTCGCCCACGCAGGACTACACGACGAAACCCACGGATTCCGACGCCTCATCCTCGAGAAACCGTTCGGCTATGACTTAGAGAGCGCGCAGACACTCGACCAGCAAGTGCGCGCCCACTGGCGCGAAGAGCAGATTTTCCGAATCGACCACTATCTGGGCAAGGAGACGGTGCAGAACATCTTGGTGTTCCGCTTCGCGAACCTGCTGCTGGAGCCGTTGTGGAACCGCAACTATGTGGAGCATGTGCAAATCACGGCGGCGGAGGCGTCGGGGCTGGAAGGGCGCGCCAGCTACTATGACCAAGCGGGGGCACTGCGCGATATGATACAGAACCACCTCATCCAGCTCTTCACGCTAACAGCGATGGAGCCGCCCAGCAGCCTTGTGTATGACGACCTGCGCACGGAGAAGGTGAAAGTGCTCAAAAGCGTGCGTCCCATCCCACGCAGCGCGGTAAACGCATTCGCGGTGCGTGCGCAATATACTGCGGGCGCTATCGGCGCGACGCGCGTACAGGGCTATCTGGATGAAGAGGGCATCCCCCACGACTCTATCACGGAGACCTTCGCAGCCGTGAAACTCTATGTGGATAACTGGCGTTGGCGGGGCGTGCCGTTCTACTTGCGCACGGGCAAACGGCTCGCCGCCGACCGCAGCGAAATCGCCGTGCAGTTCAAGACCCCGCCGCTCCATCTGTTCCGCGAGACGCCACTGGATCGCCTGGAGCCGAACTGGTGCATCTTCGAGATGAAGCCAGCTGAAGGCATCTACTTGATGGCGCAGGCAAAGCGCGTCGGGCTGGAGCTGACCCCGCGCACGATTGTGTTGCGCGCCCCCTACCGCGAGGCAGGACAAGACGGCTTCGACGCCTACACGACTTTGTTGCTGGACGCGCTGGAGGGCAATCGCCAGCACTTCCTGCGCTTCGACGAGGTGGAATGGGCATGGCGCGTATTAGACCCGATTCTCAAAGCGTGGCAAAGCGACGCCAGCCCCCTACCCACCTACCCTGCAGGCAGTGAGGGTCCCCCCGAAGCCGTGCGTATCCTTGATTCGGAGCAGCATCACTGGCGACCGTTAAAACCGTAGCGCGGCAGCCGAAGCCGCCGCGCACGGAGCCGTTCTACTTCTCGAACTCCACCTTCACCGACTTCGGCTTCGCCGACTCGGCTTTGGGCAAGCGCACCTCCAGCACGCCGTTCTTGTAGACGGCTTTCACCTTGTTCTCGTCAATCGCGGTGGGCAGCGTGTAGCTCACACTGAACTTGCCGTACCCGCCCATGCGACTGATGTAATGCGCCTGCACATTCTCGCCCTCAATCAACGCCTTGCGTTCGCCCGATACCGTGAGCGTGCCGTTCGTGATTTCTACATGCAGATCCTTCTCCGACACGCCCGGCGTCGTGACGAACACCACGAACTCATCGGGCGTCTCGTAGACATCCAGCGCAGGCGTGAAGTCGAACTCTGGAGTCGCTATCGCCGTCGGTCGCCAATCGAAGAAGCGGTTGAACAGCTCATCCATCTCGCGTCGGAACTGATCCATCTCACGGAACGGATTCCAACGCGCCACCACAGTCTCAGGCTCTCGTCGTACTGGTAATCGCATCGTCATCCCTCCTTGTTGAGTGTTTTGATGGAAGGTCTCTTGAGTGCCTTCCACTCAAGTTTACGAATCGGGGCGCGAAAAAGTTCCCTCGACGCCCCATACTTCATCAGATTTTTGGGGGGTGAGTAAAATCACTGCCCGCATTTCCGAGACAGTCACTGAACAGCCGCTACCCTGTGCATCGCGCCCTTAATCGCAGGGCGCGTGAGAACATACAGTACGACCAGCGCATACACGATATCCAGCGGCACCCCGTAACCTTGGCTGGGGGGAATGCCCAGAGCGGCTCGCATGGGCGCGTAATACAGTTGGTCTGCTACAAGTGATGCCCCTTCAAAGATAAGCCATACCAGTGCAAATCCCAATACCAGCCGACGCCCCTGCTCCTCAAGCCGAAGCAGCTTCCGTGAACCAATCAGCAGAAGAAGCCCCAACACGCCGAAAAACGCTCCTTGAATGCCCGTCGCAATCCGCGTGATTGGATCAGTAGTCAGAATGTCCATAAGCTGTTTATCGTACTCCTGAGCCTTGTAATAAGGCTTCTCGCTAAGCCATCCGTACACGCCCGCCGGGTCTGCAACAAATACGGCAGTAAATAATGCGCTCGCCACCAAGAACAACCCACCAACAACTCCGAGCGATGCGATGACCGTCACTGACACGGGACGCTGCATGGTCGCCTCCTATTACACCAAGTATTGTACCTCCGATGCATGACGGAGGCGGGTTGGCTATAATATATGTGGAGGCGCAACGATGAGCCAGAAGACTATCACGGAGCGCAAGCAGCGATTCGAATCGCTTTCGGGTATCGAAATCAAGCGTTTCTACACGCCCCAAGACATCGCGCACTTGGACTACCAGCACGACTTGGGCAACCCCGGCGAGTATCCCTTCACGCGCGGGCTATATGAGACGGGCTACCGCACGAAGCTGTGGACGGTGCGTCAGTTCTCAGGCTTCGCCACCCCCGAAGAGACCAACCGACGCTACAAGTATCTCATCGAGCAGGGTCAGACGGGGCTGTCGGTGGCGTTTGACCTGCCGACGCTGATGGGCGTGGACCCCGACGACCCCGAAGCCGAGGGCGAGGTGGGCAAGTGCGGCGTGAGCGTCGCCTCGCTGGAAGATATGGAAATCCTCTTCGACGGAATCGACCTCGCCAATATCACCACCTCGATGACCATCAACGCGCCCGCAATCATGATTTGGGGCATGTACCTCGCCGTCGCCGAGAAACGAGGCGTCCCGCTGGAGAAATTGTCAGGCACGATTCAGAATGACATCCTCAAGGAGTTCATCGCGCAGAAAGAGTGGGTCTACCCCCCAGAGCCACACATGAAGCTCATCGTGGACACGATCGAGTTCGCGACCTATCATGTGCCGAATTGGCATCCTGTGAGCGTGAGCGGCTACCACATTCGCGAGGCGGGCGCAACTGCCGTGCAGGAACTCGCCTTCACGCTCGCGGACGGCTTCGAGTATGTGCGCTGGTGCTTGGATCGGGGGCTGGATGTCGACGACTTTGCGCCGAAGTTCTCGTTCTTCTTCAATGCGCACATCGACTTTTTCGAGGAGATAGGTAAGTACCGGGCGGCGCGGCGCATCTGGGCGCGCGAGATGCGTGAGACCTTCGGCGCGAAGAACCCCCGCTCGTGGTGGATGCGCTTCCACACGCAGACGGCAGGCGTCTCGCTCACGATGCAGCAGCCGTATGTGAACCTCATCCGCTCCACGATTGAGGCATTGGCGGCGGCGTTGGGCGGCACGCAGTCGCTCCATGTGAACTCGTTCGATGAGGCGTGGGCGCTCCCTACAGAGGAGGCTGTGCTACTCTCGCTGCGCACGCAACAGGTGATTGCCCACGAGTCAGGCGTGACCAATACCGTAGACCCACTGGGCGGTTCGTACTTCGTGGAGTGGATGACCGACAAGATGGAGGAGGGCGCCCGCGAATACTTCCGGCGCATCGAGGAGGAGGGAGGCGTGGTTCCTGCCGTCAAGAGCGGCTTTTTCCAGCAGGAAATCGCCGACGCCGCCTATCGGTTCCAGCAGCGCGTGGAAGAACGCGACTTCGTCTGGGTCGGCGTCAACGAGTATCAGATGGACGAGGAGCCAATCCCGTTCCGCATCCTGAAAATTGAGCATGAGGCGCACGAGAAGCAGGTGAAGCGGATTGCCGACCTGCGTCGGCGGCGCGATAACCGAGCCGTGGCGCAAGCCCTCAAAGACCTCGTCGCCGCCGCCCGACGCGAGGAGAACCTGATGGTTCCGATTCTGAACGCCATCAAAGCCTACGCCACGCTCGGCGAGATGGTCAACGCGCTCAAAGAGGTCTACGGAACCTACACGGAAGGCGCGATGGTGTAGGGTCGGTCTCAAGGAACGCTCTGTTGCTTGGACAATCCTGTCCAAGCAACGCGCGTCGGCGGGGACGCCGACGCTACGCTTGTGGCTTGGACATTCTTGTCCAAGCACATACGTGCACGGACAGGAATGTCCGTGCTACAAGGTGGCAGGGAGATTATAGCCCCCCACGCGCTTTGACCTGCAAGTAATAGTTCACCAAGTTGGCAACGAGCGTGTCGGGTTCGGCGTCGATGCAGTGGACGCCCATGCGTTCGAGGGTGCGCATTGCGGCGAGTCGGTCGTTGAGCGTCTGTGTGGCGACGGCGCGGCGATACAAATCGGCAGCTTCGCGCGGCGTCTGCTGGCTCAGCGCGTGCAGGCGCGGGTCGGCTACAGTAATCACCACGCACAGGTGTTGCTTACGCAACGCGCCGACGGCGTGCAGTAGCATGCGCGAGGCGTCGGGGTCGATCAGATCGGTAAAGAGCGCAATCAGCGAGCGTTTGCGCCACCGCTTCGCCAAGTAGGTCGCGGCGTAGAGGTAGTCCGATTCCACCAAGCGCGGCTGCGCGTCGTGTAGCGCGTCGACAAGCCTGCCCACTTGCGCTTTGCCGCGCTGGGGCGGGCTGAACAGGTCAATCTCGTCGGCGAACACCAACGCGCCTACCTTGTCATCCATCTGCGTCGCTACATACGCCAGCATCAGCGCGGTGTTCAGCACGGCGTCGAACTTACGCTTGCCTTCCACCTCCGCCAGCATGGTGCGTCCAGCGTCCAGCATCAGAATCACATGCTGGCTGCGTTCGGCGCGGTAGTCGCGCACGATGGGCTTGCCGCGCCGTGCAGTGGCTTTCCAGTCGATGTGGCGGAACTCATCGTCGGGGGTGTATTCGCGCAGGGCGTCGAACTCACTGCCCTGTCCACGCAGGCGCAGTTGTCGGAAGCCCATCTGCTGCAGGCGTCCGCGATGGCGCAGCAGGTCATATTCGCGCATCTGCAGCAGATTGGGGTACACAGGCGCGATTTCGCGGGCGGGCAGGCGGTAATCGCGCGCGGTCAGCGCGAACCGCCCTTCCACGCGCAGAAACACATCCTCGAACCGCGCCTCGCCCCGATAGCGCGGCGTGAGGTGATAGGCGACCTGCGCAGGCTGACAGGGCTGAAGGATGAGGTGGAACTCGCGTTGGTCATAGTCGCACAGGGGGGGCGGCTCGTCGTGCAACCGAGCGCGGCGCGGAGTGTCTAAAGTATGCTCTAAGAGCAGCTCAATTCGGTTCGCTGCGCCGAGCGACAGCACGCGCTCGCGCTTGCGTTGCACTCGAAAGGCGTCGACGCGAGGCAGCGTCAGCGCGTCCACCGCAATCGCCAGCACAGCCAGTAGGTCAATCAGCAGCACCAGCCCCAACCAATCTGGGCGGGCGGCGCCCAAAAGAGCGACCAACCCGCCCACTCCCAGCAAAACCCAAGCGCGATGAGTGAGTACCACGCTTAGTTGCACTCGCGCGCGGGGCGATAGCACTTGCCCAGCGCGTCCTCATCCACAATCCCCTGAACTTGGAACACGCATGGCTCAGGCGCGTTTCGACCGCAGCGACGCAGATAGGGACCTTCGCCCAAGCACCACGGGCGCGCCTCGCGCAGCGAGTCCAGTGTGTTGCCCGTCAGGTAGCGATAGGTGCAGTTCGGCTGCTCGCGACGCGCCTTCAGCACTTTTGAGTGTCCGTCTGCGTAGTTCACCATCAGGGTCTGCGTGTGGCGTGCCTGCATCGGCACTTCCAGCGTGTCCATCCCTATCACGCTGCCGCAGTTGCCGTTGAACAGAATCATCAGATGCCCATCGAACATCATGACCGTCTCTGCGGGGAACTTTAGCTCCGCCAGACTTACGGGGTTGCGCTTGGAAGGACATTGGTTCCAGTCGGTATTCAAAATGTGCTGTCCAGGAATGGCGAGTTCGAAGTTGAACATATAGCTGAGTTTGCCAATCTGAGAGCACTCGCCGCCAGGCGTTCGGAGCGAGCTCGCAAGCGCAAGGATACCCCCATGCAGATCCATCGGCTGACCATCGGACGGGCAGCGCAGGATGTCCTTGTTCTTGGCGTAGGGATAGGTTGCAGTAATCATGGTGTATTGGCATTGTTGCCCTGCGCTGTTGACGGCGGTGTCGTAGATGGCGAACGGGAACTTCTCGTCGTAGTCCTGCACATACATCTGCACGGCTAAGCCCCAGTTCTTGCCGTTGCTCAGACACTGGGTCTTGCGCGCCGACTCGCGCGCTTGCGCAAACACGGGGAACAGTATCGCCGCCAAGATTGCTATAATGGCGATGACGACTAATAGCTCAATCAAAGTAAAGCCTCTTCGCATAGTCTCCTCCTCGATGGTTTAGTAGACTCTGGAACCGCTTCTTCGGTTCCAGAAACTGTTTCGAGTTTAGCGTAGGGCGCGGTAGCAGGGTCCCAGCGCGTCTTGGTCGGCGACGCCTTCCAAGTACGGTCGGCAGCTATTGAAGGCGTCGTTGGCGGGCAAGCCACAGTAGCGCGTGTAGGGACCCGAGCCGACGCACCAGAGCTCGTTGCGCGGAATGAACGGCGGGTTCGCCGCTTGACCGGGGTAGAGGTAGTAGCAGTCGGTTCCGGGATACTTCCGCCCTTTGACGGCTTTGGCGTGTCCATCCACAAAGTTCGCTTGCACGAACTCGTTGTGGCGCGCGCGGATGGGGATGGGAAACTGGATACTGCTATCGTTCGGCTTGCGGCGCATCAGGTTGCAGCTGCCTGAGAGCCCGATATCGGCGTCGAAAATCATCGTCGTTTCAGCGACCAACGGCACTTCCGCTAACGCGACCGTGCCCTGACTAATCGAACCCGACCCCAACGGCGTGCGCCCTGCTCGAATCACATCGTAGTTATACATGTAACTAATTGTTTCAGGGAGCGTGCAAGAGGGGTAGCCCATCAGCGTTTGGAACCCTGCGTTCATATACAGCGCCTTCGGGTCGCTGGGGCACTGCATGATACCTGTATTCTTCATATAGGGTTGAATCGCATCGAACACGGTCATCACGCAGTTGTCGCCGCTCGGTCGCTGGGCGGGCGCATACAGCGCCATCGGAAAACGCTCGTCGGCGTCTTGGGCATACATCAGCACCGCCGTCGCCGACTGGCGTAGGTTGCTCATACACTGGGTCTGACGCGCCTTCTCCCGCGCCTTAGCAAACACTGGAAAAAGTATTGCCGCCAAAATGGCGATTATCGCAATCACCACCAGCAACTCAATTAGCGTAAAGCCGTTGCGTTTCGTGTGCATAGCCGTCACCTTCCTGTGGGACATCTTATTATACACTACTT
>JBKBKS010000006.1:0-38386 GCA_046294565.1 Fimbriimonadales bacterium | reverse complement strand
CAACGCCGAGTCCGCCGAACCTGAAGTCGAGTTCCGCACTGCTGAGGTTACACGCGAGGATGTTGTGCGCTCCATCACGGCGACAGGCGTGCTGCGCACTTATAACATCGTGGATGTGAAGTCGAAGGCAGGCGGTATCGTGAGCCAGATTTTGGTCGATGTGGGCGACGAGGTGCGGGCGGGGCAGTTGCTGGCGCGGATTGACCCTGCCGACACGCTTGCGGTTTACAATCAGGCGCGAGCCGACTTGGAAGCAGCCAAGGCGCGTATCGAGCAGGCGCAAGAGAGCCTGCGTTTGCAACGTGAGCAGAGCCAGTTCGCCGTGGAGCAAGCGGAGGCGAACCTGCGCGCGGCGCAGGCGCGCCTACGCCAAGCCGAAGAGCGCGCCCAACTCCAGCCCGCCCTCACCGAAGCCCAGCTCCAAGCGGCGCGTACCGCGCTGGGAGTCGCACGCAAGAACCTGGAGCAGCTCCAAAGCGTGCAGATTCCGCAAGAGCGTGCGCAGGCGCAGGCGAACTACGACGCCGCGCGTCAAGCGGTGGAGACCGCGCGCCGCAACTACGAGCGACTGCAGAACCTGCTCCAGCGCGGCTATGTGTCGCAGCAGCAGGTGGACAACGCGGCGACGCAGTTGGAGAACGCCCGCGCCCAACTCACCGCCGCCCAGCAGCGCCTGCAGACCTTAGAACAGGATATTCAGACGCGCATGGAGACGGCGCGCGCCCGCGTGCAGGAGGCGGAGGCAAGCCTGCGCTCGGCGGAGGCGAGCCGCGCCCAAGTGGAGGTCGCCCAGCAAGCGTTGCAGGAAGCCCGCGCCCAGTATCAGCAGGCGCAAGCCGCGCTGGAGCAAGCACGCTCGAACCTGCGCCAAATCCGCCTGCGCGAGGCAGACATCGCCGCCGCCAAAGCCCAACGCGCCCGCGCCGACGCTCAACTCGCCAACGCCAAGGTCCAACTCGATAGCACTACCATCACCGCGCCCCTCAGCGGCGTGGTCATCGCCCGATTCGTGGAGCAAGGCACGATTGTACCGCCCGGCGCCTCCCTCTTCTCGCAAGGCAACACCCTGCTCCAGATTGCCGACACCAGCCGCATGTATGTGGAGGTCTCGGTGGATGAGGCGGACATCGGCAGCGTGCGCATCGGGCAACCGGTGGACATTCGCGTAGACGCCTTCCGACGCGAACGGTTCAAGGGCAAGGTGAGCCGTATCGACCCGCAAGCCGTGCTGGAACAGAATGTGACGGTCATCAAAGTGCGCGTGGAGATTGAAAAGCCCGACTCGCGCCTCAAACCGGGCATGAACGCCACCTGTGAGTTCTTAGTCGCGCGAAAGAACGATGTGGTGGCTGTGCCGAACGAGGCGGTGAACGAGAGTCCGCAAGGTGCGTCTGTGGAGGTGATAGTGAACGGTCAGCCTCAGCGGCGCGAGGTGAAGGTCGGCGTTCAGGGCAACACCAAGACGGAGATTATCGACGGCTTGCAACCTGGCGAAATTGTCGTCACGGGGCGCATCTTCAACCGCCAAGAGGAGGGACCGAGCTCGCCGTTCGGGCGACCGTTCGGACCGCCTGGTCGCATGGGGGGCAGTCCGCGCGGCGGCGCAGGCGGCGGTCAAGGCGGCCCGCCCAGTGGAGGGAGGTAAGATGCCTAAAACACGCCATCGCAGGATGATGAGACCGCCCCAAAAAGAGGCTGTGAAGGCAAAACTGCGACTGCTGATGCCCACTTTGCGTCAAAAGTATCGCGTGCGCTCGCTCGCGCTGTTCGGCTCAGTCGCTCGTGAAGAGGCTCACGCGCTTAGCGACATCGACCTGCTGGTGGAATTCGACGACGCCGACAACCCTGTGAGCCTGTTGGAGTTCATCGACCTGCGCAACTATCTCTCACGCCATCTGCGGCGCCGCGTTGATCTGGTGGAGCCACACACGCTACGCCCTGCCTACCGCCCCCATGTCCTTCGGGAAGCCGAACCTGTATGAAACGCACCTTGCGCCAATACTTGGAGGATATGCTTGAGGCGAGTCAAAACGCGCGGCGCTTTATCGAGGGCGTGACCTACGAACAATTTGCGAGGAATGTAGAAAAAGTCTACGCAGTCGCACGCGCCCTTGAGATTATCGGGGAAGCCGCCAAGAAGATACCTCCCAGCGTGCGGAAGCGCTATCCCGAAATCCCCTGGCGCAGCATAGCGGGCATGCGCGACATACTTATCCATGACTATTTCGGGGTTGACCTGAAGCGTGTTTGGCAAGTATTGGAGAGCGACTTAGAGCCGATGGAGGGTGTGATTCGGCGTATGCTGAGTGAGGTGGAGGAGACGCTATGAGCATCATCGAGAACTTTCTGACCGCGATTGACAGTCTGCGTGCGAATAAGATGCGCACGATGCTGACCATGCTGGGCGTGATTATCGGCGTGGCGGCGGTGATTACGATGATTGGGATTGCGCAGGGGGCGCGGCAGGCGACGCTGGAGCAGGTGCAGCGGCTCGGCGCGAATGTGCTGACCGTGCGTCCGGGGCAGGCGCGGCGCGGCGGCGCGTTTCTTGGCTTCGGCAGCGTGCAGAGCCTCAAACTCGAAGACGGCGACGCGATTCTCAAATCCTGCGGCGACCTCGTGGCGCGCGTCTCGCCCGAAGTGTGGACCACGCAGCAGGTCAAATACCTCAACCGCAACATGCGCACCAGCGTCTCTGGCGTGACGCCCGACCTGCAGCCCATCCGCAATCTCGTGGTGGAG
Source organism: Fimbriimonadales bacterium (assembly GCA_046294565.1). GTDB lineage: Bacteria > Armatimonadota > Fimbriimonadia > Fimbriimonadales > GBS-DC > GBS-DC. Next base: position 35,644 of record JBKBKS010000006.1, on the reverse strand, counting down.
GAGGGGCGGTTCGTAAATGAGCAGGATGTAGAGGCGATGGCACGGGTGGCGGTGATTGGGCATACCGTGTGGCAGGAGCTGTTTCAGGGCGGAGCGTGCGTCGGCAAGACCATCCGCATCGGCGGGCAGACCTACGAAGTCATCGGACGCCTCGCCTACAAGGGCGACACGGGCTTCCGCAGCTTCGACGACCGCGTGTATATCCCGCTGCCGACCGCCATGCGCCGCCTGATGGGGCAACGCTACCTCGACGCGCTCAACATTCAAGCGCGCCGCTCCGACCGCATGAGCGAGGCGCAGACCTGCGTGGAAGAGGCACTGATGCGCGCCCATAAAATCCCCCCCGATGGCGACCCTGACTTCCGCGTGTTCAATCAGGGCGACTTCGTGGAGACCGTAGAGGCGACCGCGCAGACCTTCACCTTCCTGCTGGGCGGCGTCGCGCTCGTGTCGCTGATTGTGGGCGGGATTGGCATCATGAACATTATGCTGGTCTCCGTGACCGAGCGCACGCGCGAAATCGGCTTGCGCAAGGCGATTGGCGCGACAAAGTTCAACATCCTGCTGCAGTTCCTGATTGAGTCGGTGGTGGTGAGCGTGCTGGGCGGTTTGATTGGCATCGCGCTGGGCTACTGGGCGGCGAGTTCGATCAGCACGCAGGCAAACTGGAAAGTGCTGATACCGACCGAGGGTGTGCTGTTGGCGTTTGGGTTCGCCGCGTTGATTGGGGTGTTCTTTGGTCTCTATCCTGCGTGGCGCGCGGCGCAACTCCAGCCGATTGAAGCGTTGCGCTATGAGTGAGTCGCGGCTACGACAGCTGCGCCGCGGCACGAATATCCGCCCAGCGGTACACCCAGAAGTTGCGGTCTTGGCTGTGCATCGCGACCACCAAGCCGCTCTCAAACGGCGCGCCGAAGTTGCGTGCGCTGGCGTCTAACCCGTCTGTGCTGTCCGCGCCTGTGGACAGCGTCGCTATCGGCTGCGATTGGCGACCGAAGCGCGGATAGATGTGCAGCCGACTATTCCCTTTGAGTTGCTCGGTGCAGAGCAGGTAGCCCTCGCCGTGGGTGGGTGCGTAGAGCGCAATCCCTTCTTGGTCGCCTTGCAGCTCAGTTGCAAACAGCGCAAGCTCGCGCTCCGGCATCGCGGGGTTCGCATGATACTTACGAATGCCCACGTTCTCGTCGGCGTAATACACATACCCCAGTTCGCTGTCGACGCACACCGCCTCGATTTCGCCCTTGCCGCTGAACGCGCCGAACGCGCGCACCAACTGCACGCCCACTCTGCCGCCGCGCGTGGGAACCAGCCGATACTGATGCAAATATTCTTTTGTGGAACCCGATTTGCGTGAGACGATCGCGTGCACTTCGCCGCGCCCTGCATGATAGAGTGCGACGCCCATCGGCATCGCTCGCTCGCCCGTTTCGCCTGCGAAGACTCGCGTGCCGTCAGCGTCGGTGATGTCCACGAGGCGTCGCCGCTCGGGAACGATGCGGAAGATACGCAACCGACTGGCGTACCGCTCGGTCGCCACAGCGATATCGAGGCGCGTGCGCCCCATCACAACCCCCTGCGCCACATCGATGTTGTTCGGCTGGTCGATATTGCGCACGAGTTGAAGCAGTCGTCCGCTGAGGTCGTACACGCCGATTGCGCCGTGTGGGGCGCGGGCTTTGTTCGTGCCCAAAATCAGGCTCTGGCGCGGCTGATGGGGATGCACCCAGATTGCGGGGTCGTCGGCGTCGTCGGGCAGCGGCGCTGTGCGCATCACAGGGCGCGCCTCTGGCGTCGGCAGGCGGTAGCGGTTCGGCATAGGCAAAGTGGTTCGCCGCGCAAGGGTACACTCCTGCTGCATGAGGCGCGTCTCGCTGTGGCTTTGGTGGCTGGTGATTGCAGTGCGTCTCGGCTACGCGCTGCTGGCGACGCAGGTAGACCCGATGCTCCGCGCGAATCCGCTGCATGGCGACGCGGTGGTGCACGACAGCATGGCGTGGCGGCTCGCGCACACAGGCGAGTATCGGCTGGAGAAGGGGCTGATGACCGCGCCTGCGTATATCTATGCGATGGCGGGCGTCTACGCGCTCGTGGGTCGCGCACCGATAGCCGTGCGACTGCTGAACGCGCTGCTGGGGCTGCTGACGCTGTGGGGACTATGGCGATTGGCTCAGCAGTTGGCAGGTGTGCGCGCGGCGAACCTCGCGTTGGCGCTCGGCGCGTTCCATCCCCACTTGCTGATGATTACCGGCTGGCTCTACACCGAGAATCTCGCGCTGCCACTGACGGTCTGGTCGATCTACGGGCTATGCTTCGGGCGGGGCGCAAACGCGGCGGTGGGGGCGGGCGTGTTGCTCGGACTGCTCGCGCTCACGAGGGCGAACTACTTGCCGTTCGCCTTGCTGGCTGCAGGGTGGATGCTCTGGCGCGAACGCGCGTGGCGCGCGCCTGCGCTGATGCTTGCCGCCGCCGCGCTCACCGTCGCCCCCTATGTCGCCTTCATCTCTGCACGCTACAGCGCGTTCATTCCCATCGGCTTGGGCGGCTATGTGCTGCTGTGGGCGAATAACCCCTACGCCGACGGCGGGTTCGACCCGATGTTTTTGGAGCGCGAGTTGACGCTGGGGGGCGAGACGAAGCCCATCCGCGCGTGGCTGGACGCGCCCGACCCCGTTATGCGCGACCGTCAGGCGATGCGCCTTGCGTGGCAGTGGATTCGCGAGAACCCGTGGGATTGGCTCCGCCTGCTCGCGCGCAAGGTCGCGCTCACGCTTTCGGCGTTCGGCTTGCAGAACCCCGATAATCGCGCGCTGGTCTATGCGCTACGCGCGGCGGATGGAGTGTATTGGGCGTTTTTAGCCGTCGCTGGCTACGGACTGTGGCGGCTGCGTCGGGCGCATGCGCCGTTCGTGGCGCTTGTGGGGCTGCTCATCGGCTGGACGCTGCTGACCATCCTGCTCTACGCGGGCGGCAGCCGACCCCTACTGCCCGTGCAGCCGATACTCACGCTCGGCGCAGCCGTCACACTCGCGGCGCGGGCGCAGCGGGAATCGCCAACCGATTGTCGAACCCTGTAGGCGATGGAACGCGAACGAGAGTTTGTCGCCATACGATGGGTGGTGGCAGGCATCCTGACGGGGATTGTCGGGGGGTTGCTGCTCAATCGCGCGGGCGGCGCGGAATCGCCCCTGTTTGAGGTAATCACGCTGAGCGGCGACCTGTTCATTCGCCTGCTGCGGATGGTGATAGTGCCGTTGGTGGCGACTTCGCTGATTACTGCGGCGGCAGGGCTAGATACGCGCTATCTGGGCAGGCTGGGTGGCGTCACGCTCATCTACTATACTGCCACTACCGTGCTTGCCGCTGCGCTGGGGCTGATGATTGTGAACCTCATCGATCCAGGCGTCGGCGCCGTGCTGGAAGGTGTCAGCCCGCCAAAAGACATCTACGAACGTCAACCGCCTACCCTCGCTGACCTCCTGCGCAACCTGATTCCTGCCAACCCTATCGACGCGCTGGCGCGCGCGGATATGCTCCAGATTATCAGCTTCAGCCTGATTGTGGGCGTCGCGTTGAACCTGATGGGCGATCGGGGTCAAGCCGTGAAGCAGTTCGTGGGCGAGGTGCTGGAGCTCTCGATGGTCATCGTGCGCTGGGTGCTGTATCTGTTGCCTGCGGGCGTGGCGCTGCTGCTGATGCGGGCGATAGGTCAGGCGGGGTACGAGGTGTTCGCGCCTTTAGCGAAGTATATGGGCGCCGTGCTGGGCGGATTAGCTGTGCATGGGCTGATTGTGCTGCCGCTCCTGGTATGGCTGCTGGGCGGCGCGCCCCCGTGGCGATTTTTGCGTGGCATCGCCGCGCCGATGATTACCGCGCTTAGCACCAGCTCCAGCGCAGCCACCCTGCCCGTAACGATGCGCACCGTCGAACGCGAGCTGCAAGTGCCTGGCTACATCAGCCGATTCTGCATCCCGATAGGCGCGACCGTGAATATGGACGGCACGGCGCTCTACGAGGCGGTCGCCGCGCTGTTCATTGCGCAAGCCTACGGCGTCTCGCTGAGCTTCCCCGAGCAGATGGTGGTGCTGCTGACGGCGACGCTGGCAGCGATTGGCGCGGCGGGTATCCCCAGCGCAGGGCTGTTCACGATGGTCATCGTGCTGCAAGCCGTGAACCTGCCGCTGGAAGGCATCGGACTCATCTTAGCGGTGGATCGCGTGCTGGACATGTTCCGTACGATGGTGAATGTGGAGGGCGACGCGGGTGGCGCGGTCATCCTCACGAACCTCGTCGGCAGGAAGTAGTGGGGTATCCTATGCAGCGGAGGCGACGATGCGACGCTGGATGGGACTGTTGGAGGTCAGTATCGTGTTGGGCGCGTGTCGCCCCGCGCCGATGGAAGGCGAGCCGCACGAGTGGGTTCCCGAACTGCGTGTGGCGGCGCGCGACAAAGAGTACGACACGCGCGGGATTGTGTGTCTGCTCTGCCCGACCGACTTCCGCGAGCAACGCCAACTACTCATCCACTACGGACGCCCCGAATGCTGGGACGCACGCGACCCCTTGCTGCATGTGCGCGCCGTGCAGCGCCTATCCTATTCATTCAGGCGGGCGAGGATGTGCTGATTCCAGTGGCGCAGGCATGCCGCTGGCGCGAGGTGCGCCAACAGATGGGGCGCAGGGTTCACACCGTCGCCCTTGCCGACGACGGCAAGCCGTGGCGTGGATTACTCAAAGAGCGACAGCAGTGCGTCCTGCCCTTCACGGGCTGGGGCGACCTGCGCGAGGATCACTTGGTGTTCTTCCCCACCAACAAGGCTATGTGGGACATCACGCTGAAGGCGCTGGCGCGCTGGTTCGGGGAGGCGTCGGATGCACGCTGACACGCTCGCGCCGCGCCACGACGCCGATACGCCACGCGCCGACCACTCGCCCACGCAAGGCGAGCGGTTTCGGTGGGTGGAAATCTTTCGTGGGCTGGCGATTCTGGAGGTAGTGTTCCACCACGCTTCGGGGCGGTATCTGCGCGTGCTGGATCCAGAGGGGGGAGCGTGGCTTGCGTTGGCGATACTGAACCGCACGCTCCACTATGCTGTGCCTGCGTTTCTGATGATGACGGCTTTCGTGCTGATGCGGTCGCTGTTGCGCGAGTTTAATCTAAAGCGCTACGCGGCGAACCGGCTGCTGCGGGCGTTGTTGCCGTATTTATTGTGGAGCGGGCTGTACCTGGTGTATTGTACCTACTTGCTGAGCGCGCCGCCAAGCTGGTTGCGTTGGGCAGACTATCTGTTTTGGGGCAAAGCCTACTTTCATCTCTATTTTCTGGCGGTGGCGATGCAGTTGTATGTGCTGTTGCCGTTGCTGCTGCCTGTAGCGAGGCGGCGTCCGCCGTTTTGGGCGGTGCTGATTGCCATCGTCGCGCTCACGATGGCAGTGTATGGGTTCAATCGGCTGGTGTATCGTATGCCGTACACGGGCAGTTATGTGCTGTGGTACACGCCTGTAGTGCTGTTGGGCTTGTGGTTGGCGACGCAGGCGCATCGGTTGGGCGCGGTCATGCGGAAGGGGTGGCTGCTCGCACTGGCGAGCGCGGGGGTAGGGTTATGGTTGTATCTGCCGTTAGCGCTGCAGGCGATTCGGGGCGCGTCTGTGAACACATTTCATTATCAGGTGGGGAACTGGCTGTTCACGGCGGGAGTGAGTTTCCTGCTGTTGGCGGTAGCGTATTGGCTGAACGGCTCACAGGCGCGGGCGGCGGCGGGCGTGCAGATGTTGGGGCGATACTCGCTGCAGATTTATCTGATACACCCTCTCGTGCTGAGCGAGTGGAATCGTTGGGGGTTAGTGGGCGCGTTGCAGGCGCGTTGGGGGGTGCTGTTGTGTTTTCTGGCGGCGTTGCTCATCCCGTTCGCGCTGGGCTGGCTGATAGCCCGTGCGCCGCGCGCGTCGACGCTGATTTTCGGGCGGTCGTGAGCGGAACAATCTCCTTCCGATGCTGGGACAGGAGTGTCCAAGCAAGGTATAATGGCGTGTACATGGCGGCGAAGGTCTATCTCAGTCTCGGTTCAAACTTGGGCGACCGCCTGCAGCATCTGCGCGAGGGCGTGGCGCGCTTGCCTCTCTATGGCGTTTATCCTGTGCGCGTCTCGACCGTGTACGAGACCGCGCCTGTAGGCGAGACGCCCGACCCGCGCCCCTACCTGAACATCGGCATATGGGCGCGGACCGAGCTGAACCCCCACGCGCTGCTCCGTGCGCTCAAGGCGGTGGAGGCGCAGCAAGGGCGCACCTTTCAAGAGGGGCGCTGGCTGCCGCGCACGCTGGATATCGATATCATTCTCTATGATAACCTGCGCCTCGACACGCCACACCTGACAATACCGCACCCACGCATGCGCGAGCGCGCCTTCGTGCTAATCCCACTGGCGGAGATGACGCCAAACTACATCCTGCCCGACGGGACGCCCCTGCAGGAGTTGCTTCAAGACCCGCGCATCCGAGCGCAGGAGGTGCGACTGTACGATGCCCACCTATCGGTATCGAGCCGTTGATTCGGGGGGACGAGTGGTTTCGGGTGAGTTAGAGGCGTTGGATGTGCGTCAGGCGCAGCAGCAGTTAGCTACGCAGGGTCTGCGCGCGTTGCAGCTGACGCCTGAGCGAGCGTCGTCGCCGCAAGCCCCGACGACCGCCGCCGCACCCCCCACGCGCCGATTCTGGGAACATTCGCGCGTGCCGCCCCATCAGATGGGGTTCTGGCTGACGCAGCTGCGTGCGATGCTCAAGGCGGGGATGTCGCCAGCAAACGCCTTCGAGACGCTCAGCCAGCGCGTGAGGCGTCACGACTTGCAACGCGCCAGCGCCGACATCGCCCATGACGCCGCGCGCGGCGTCGCCCTCTCCGACGCGATGACCAAGTACCCCGAGCTGTTTCCGAACTTCCTCATCGGGGCGTTCCGCGCCGCCGAGCACGGGGGCTACCTGCCCGAAATGCTCGAACGCCTGACCCACTACTACGAGCAGCAGCGCGTAGTGCATCGCTGGACGCGCCTGACGCAGGGCTGTCTGTGGCACGCTGTGCTGCTATTGCCTCTGATTGCGCCGTTCGGCGTCGGCGTGATGGAGGGCTTTAGCGAGTTTCAAGGCGGGGGTACGGCGACGGCGCTGCAGACCATAGGCGCGGGCGTGGGCAAGGCGTTCCTGCGCTACGGCTTGCCCACGATGCTGCTGATGATTGCGCTGATGCTGCTGGGCTATCTCATAACGGGTTCCGAACGCTTGGGGGCGCGCCTGCGCTTGCACGGACTGGGCTTCCGCGCCTACGCCGACTGGGTACGGGCGCAGTCGTTGGAGTTCTATCTATTTCATCTGGGCAAGCTCACGCAGGCAGGCATTTACCCTGCAACGGCGCACGCGCTGGCGGCATGCGCCGTCCCGAACAACGCGCTGGCAAAGACGCTGCAGAACGTTCCGCTGGGACGCGCCGAAGACGCCGCCCACCTCGATGCCGCGCTGGAACGCTCAGGCATATTCCCCCTCGAAGAGGTGATGATGGCGCGCACGGGGGTGCAGACAGGCGACCTGCCCCACATACTGGAGCAACTGGCACAGATGTACCGACAGCGCACCGAAGAGCGCATCCAGCAACTCCCACGCGCCTTCTTCAGACTCATTAGCCTCATCAGTATCATCGCGACGGGAATCGCTATCATCGCGCTCGCATGGGGCTATTACCACCATGTATTCGACGCCGTCGACCGATTCATGGGGATTGACTCTTAGGGTATCCTTAGTTGATATGTTGCAAGAACGCCGTCGCGAGCCGACCGAGCGCGAGTTGCGCTCGCTGGAACAGCGCGTCCATCGCCTCATCAACGAGCAGCGTCAACGCGCCAAGCTGCCCCCGCTCGCCTGGCGCGAGGATGTCGCCCGTTGCGCCCGCGACCACAGCCGCAATATGGCGCAACGCGACTTTTTCGACCATGTAGACCCTCGCTTGGGTGATGTGGATCAGCGATTGAACCGTTTCCGTATCGCGTGGCGCGCCTGCGGCGAGAACATCTTCATGCTCAGCGGTTATAGTAACCCCGCGCAGGTAGCGGTGCAAGGCTGGATGAACAGCCCCGGACATCGCGCGAACATCTTGGAGCAGCAGTTCACCCACGCAGGCGTCGGCGTCTTTTACCGAACACGCGACCAGATGTTTTACCTGACTCAGATTTTCATTCGCCCGCCTGATGGAACCAAGCGCTAACGGATGGGGTATAGTTAGTAGACGCCCCTTGCTGGGCTGGACGAAGCCGTGAGGCGTGTGTTGTTCAGGAGGCAGGCGAGTGATGCAGCAGGGGCGTTCGGAACGCCTGACGCTAGCGATTACTCGGTCGCTGCGCTGGTTGCGCCAGCACGACCTATCGACGCATGAGCTGACGCAACGACTGCGGGCTGAGGGCTTCTCGGAGTCGGAGACGCGCGAGGCTATCGACTGGCTGACAGCCGAGGGCTATCTGTCGGATGCGCGTTTGCGCCAGCGCTTGACCGAGCGGTACAGCCACGAGCAGCCGTCAGGACGCTTGCGCATCGAGCAAGAGTTCGCCCGTCGCGGCTTGGACGCGCCCGAGTTGGAAGGCGACGAGGAGAGCCGCGCCGTGCGCGCTTTGACCTTGCGATTCGGCGAACCGCCCGCAACAGCCGAACCGCGCGAGGTCGCCCGCTGGTTCCGATTCCTGCTCCAACGCGGCTTCGAATCGGAAACCGCGCAAAACGCCCTGCGCCGCTGGAACCCACGCCTGAACGACCCTCTGTAGCGGATGCTCAAGGAGGTTACATTATGGAACTGATTTATGGCATAGTGACCATTACTCTGATGTTGGTTGCCGCAGGCGTGGGCTTCCAACTCGCGTGGCGTCGCGCGAGGCGTGAAGCGCAGGCAGGTATCGAAGCATCCGCTGCCCAAGCGCAACAGACCCTCGAACAGGCGCGCCGCGAAACCGAGCAACTGCAACAACAACGCGATCGACTTCAACGCGAATGCGAAACCCTCCGACGCGAGGCGAGCCTCCAAGCGCGGGAAGACGCCCACAAAATCATCGAACAAGCCGAACAAGAAGCCCGCGAAAAACGCGCCGAAATCCTCCGACTCGAACAGCGACTGCTCCAGCGCGAGGAGCTCCTGGAACACCGATTCGAACTGCTGGAGCAAAAAGAGCACGCGCTGATGGAACGCGAAGCGCTGCTGACCAAAAAGCAGGGCGAACTGCGCGAACTGATGCACCAACGCCGCTTCGAACTGGAGCGCATCAGCGGCATGAGCGCGGAACAAGCCCGCGAAATCCTGCTCAAAGAGGTGCGCGACGAAATCGAACACGAGGCGGTCATCCTCGCCCGACAAATCGAAGAGGACGCCCGACGCGAAGCCGAACGACGCGCCCGCGAGGTCATCCTCGACACCGTCCAACGCTGCGTGGTCGACCATGTCGCCCACAACACCATCACCGTCATCCATCTGCCCAGCGAGGACATCAAGGGGCGCATCATCGGGCGCGAAGGACGCAATATCCGCCACTTCGAGCATATCACGGGCGTCGATGTAATCATCGACGACACGCCTGAAGCGGTCGTGCTGTCCTCGTTCGAACCCATCCGCCGCGAGATTGCCCGTATCACGATGCTCAATCTCATCAACGATGGACGCATCCACCCCGCGCGTATCGAAGAGGAGTACGAACGCGCCAAAAGCGAGGTGGAGCGACGCATCTGGCAAACGGGCGAAGAGGCGGTGCTACAGGTCGGGCTGACGGGCGTGCATCCTGAAATTGTGCGCACGCTGGGCAAGCTGCGCTATCGCACCAGCTACGCCCAAAATGTGCTGGACCACTCCATCGAGGTCGCCACGCTCGCTGGGCTGCTCGCAGCGGAGTTGAAACTGGACACGCGCACGGTCAAACGCGCCGCGCTGTTCCACGATATCGGCAAAGCCATGGAGAACACCACCGAGGGACCCCACGCGCTGGTGGGGATGGAGTTCCTGCGTCGCTACGGCGAGAGCGAGATTGTGTGCAACGCCGTCGGCGCACACCACCACGATATCGAACCCACCAGCTTGGAGGCGCATGTGGTGATTGTCGCCGACTCCATCTCGGCGGCGCGCCCCGGCGCACGGCGCGAATCGCTCCAGCAATATCTGCGCCGTATGCAAGAGCTGGAGCGAATCGCCATGAGCTTCGACGGCGTGGAGAAGGTCTACGCCATCCAAGCGGGACGCGAGGTGCGCGTGCTGGTCAAGCCGAACGAGGTGGACGACCTGCGCTCCCACCAACTCGCCCGCGAGATTGCCCACAAAATCCAGTCCGAGCTGGAGTATCCCGGTCAGGTTAAGGTGACGGTCATCCGCGAGGTGCGCGCACACCATGTCGCGCATTAGCCATTGCCCCCAGCGGGTATCCTATCCGCTGGAGGTTGGCATATGCAAACGCAAATTCAGTGGCTTGGACACTCGACCTTTCTGATCACCTCGCCGAACGGCAAACGCATCCTGATTGACCCGTGGGTGCAGGGCAACCCTGCGTGCCCGGAGAGCGCGAAGCAGCTGCCCGGCGTGGACATCATGCTGATTACGCACGGGCACAGCGACCACTGCGCCGACGCGGTGTCCATCGCAAACGCGTATCAACCTACTGTGGCATGCATCTACGAGATGTACCTACATCTGACCCGACACGGCGTGGCGAAGGTGCAGCCGATGAACAAGGGCGGCAGCACGACCATCGACGGGATTAGCGTGACGATGGTGAACGCCTTCCACAGCAGCGGTTTGGAGGAGGACGGGCAGGTGCTGTACGCGGGCGAGCCTGCGGGCTACATCGTGCGCCTTGAGAACGGCGCAACGCTCTATCATGCGGGCGACACCTGCGTGTTCGGCGATATGAGAATCATCGGCGAGATCTACCAGCCGCAGATTGCCATGCTGCCGATAGGCGACCTGTTCACGATGGGACCGCGCGAGGCGGCGTATGCCATCCAGCTGTTGGGCGTCAAGCGGGTAATCCCGATGCACTGGGGCACTTTCCCGCTCTTGACGGGCACGCCCGACGCGCTGCGCGAGGCGACGCGGCACATCGACGGGCTGGAGATTCTCGCGCTCACGCCCGGGCAGACTGTCGCCGTGTAGCGTTCACAACACGCGCACGAACGCGCCCCCAGGCATCCGACGCGCCAGCCCTTGCATCTCCAGCATCGTCAGCTCAGCTTGGGCGGCATGCACGGGCAGTCCCAGCTGGCGGGCGAGCGCGTCCACATGGCGCGGCTCTAAATCCAGCGCGTTCAGCAAGCGCTCCTGCGTCTCGGTGAGCAGGGGTAGGGTGGGAGCGCGCTCGCGCGGTTCAGTGGCTATCTTGAGCGCGTTCAGAACATCCTCCGCGCGCTCCGCCAGCGACGCGCCGTCTTTAATGAGCGCGTGGCAGCCCTTGCTTTTGGGGTTGTCGATGCTGCCGGGTATGGCGAACACTTCGCGTCCGTACTCGGCGGCGAGCCGCGCGGTGATGAGTGCGCCGCTGGCTTGGGGCGCCTCTACAACCAGCGTCGCCATGCCCCACGCGGCAATCAGGCGGTTGCGCACGGGGAACCGCCAAGCGTCGGGCGCGGCGTCCCACGCATACTCGCTCACCACCGCGTTGCCCGACTCAGCCATCCGTCGGAAGAGCGCACGGTTCTCCGCAGGGTACAGATTGCCCAAGCCGCTGCCCAGAATCGCCACTGTACGCCCGTTCGCTTCCAGCGCGGCGCGGTGCGCGACGGCGTCCACGCCCAGTGCGCCGCCGCTCACGATGGTCAGCCCTGCCTCGCACAAATCGCGCGTGAACCGTTCGGCGACCATGCGTCCATACGCGCTCGGCTGGCGCGTGCCCACCACGCTGACGGCGAATCGGTCGCGCTCTTGCAGTTTGCCCCATACGAACAGCGCGGGGGGCGGGTCGGGCGTCGCCTCCAACGCGCGGGGGTAGTCGTCGGAGACGCCAGCAATCAGCAATCGCGCCGCGCCCGTCTCCAACGGTTCGGGAACCCTGATAGGCTCGTGCGCGGCGCGCTCAAGCGCCGCCACATCCGTCTCACGCACGCCCGAAACCTCGCGCAACGCCGACCCGCTCGCGCCCAACACGCCGTCAGGGTCGCCAAACCGCTCCAGCAACGCCCGCAACTTGCTCGCCGAGAACTCCACGCTCAGCAACCTCAACCACGCTATCAACTCCTCACGGCTCATGGTCGCTCCACAAACTCCCATTCGCGTTTACGAAAATAACTTAGCCCCAGCAGCGCGACGCCCGCGCCCATCAGCAAGTTCAGCCCCAGCAGCCACAGCGGCAACGCCATATCGGGAAACTGCGTCGCCTGACCCAGCGCGGCGTTCTCTTGCACAATCGTAATCGGCGGCAGAATCGCCTTGCGATACGCCATCGTCAGCGTCGCCATCGGGTTCAACATGTGATACGCCCAGAACAACCCCTCGCGATAGGCTTCTGGAACCAGCGTCGTGTAGCGCAACTGCTCCGAGAAGTAAATCACAGGCGTCAAAAAGAACAGCAGCTGCAATCCCACGCTCACCAGGTACTTCACATCCTCGTAGAACACATTCCAGCAGGCAATCAGCGCAGATAGCCCCACAAGCCATAGCAGCTGGCTCAGCATAATCAGGGGCAACAGCGCCAGCCCCCACTGCAACGGCGCGCCCACAAACCCGTACAGATACACAAACAGCACGCCCATCGCCAGCAGGAAGTGAACGCCGTTCGCCAGCACCGCCGCCAACGGCAGCAACACGCGCGGAAAATAAATCTTGCGGACAACCTGCATGTAGACCAGTATCGTCTGGCTCGAATCGAGTAGCGCGAATTGGAAAAAGGTCCACGGCAGGTACGCCGCCAAGATATACGCCGAATAGTTCGCGATGCGCATACCCATCACATACTTGAACACAATCGTCATCACCAGCACGGTCGCCAGCGGGTTCAGCAGCGACCAGAAGAAGCCGAGCGCGGAGTTCTTGTAGCGCACGCGCAACTCGCGAATCACCAGCGTTCGGAGCAGCTCGCGGTAGTTCCAGAGTTCCTGTAGCAACTCGCGCACGGAGGGCAGATTCGGCATGGGTACAATCTTTCCTATGGAATGGTTCAACGACCAGCCCTTGCGCCCGCGCCCGCACATCGCCGTGCTGTTCTACGACGCGCTGGGCGACTTCGTGATTATCACGCCCCTGTTGCGCGGCTTGAAGGAGAAGTACCCCCACTGCACTGTGGACTACTTTAGCGGCGAGCGCACGCGCGAGTTGGAAGAGGCGCTGCCGTACATCGACGCGCGGTTCTCCGTGTTTGGCAACCCGCATGCGCTCACGCAGCTGCCAGAGTTCCTAACCCAGCGGCGCGCCGTCGCTGGCGACTATGACTTGGTCATCAACTGCGACTTCCACCCCACGATGGCGTTCGTCGCGCATATGCTCCAATCGCGCTATGTGGTGGGTAAATGCTTCGGCGCAGACCTACGCGAGGAAGTGCCCAAACCCCATGGTAAGCTGCATCAACTCCACGACGAGTTTTGGAGCGCGCCCGACCTGAAGCAACGCTATGGCGATATCCTCAGCAGCACCTACATCGGCGAAATCTGGTGCCGATTGGCGTTCGTGCAGACCGACTACTATCGCACCGAAGTCCCCACGCAGCCGCCTGAACGCGATATCCCCGAGGTGCTCATCTCCACCGGCGGGCGACGCCGCGCGAAACTCTGGAGCAAGGAGTATTGGAAGCAGGTCATCGACTGGTGCGACGCGAACGGCTATCGAGTCGGGCTGATTGGCGACAAGTCGCACCGCCAAAGCGAGGTGTACCACACAGGCGACGCCGAATCGTGGCTATTGGAACACACGGCGCTGATAGACCTGCGCGGGTTGTTCCGCTTACCGCAAGTTGCAGGCGCGTTGGCGCAGGCGCGCGCGTGCGTGTCGGTCGATAACGGCATTATGCACATTGCCTACAGCGTGCGTACGCCCACCATCGCGCTGTTTGGGGCAAGCCCGTGGATGGTGTGGACGCCCCCTGTGCCCCATCTACACCTGATACTGCCCGAGCAACCCTGCAGTAAGTGCTACGAGAACCGATTCCGCAACGCCGACTGCCTGCTGGAGCGTCATCAGTGCATGCTCAGCGTGCGCCCTGAGCGAGTGATTGAGAAGTTAGCAACGATTCTGTAGAACTGGCGGCGCTGCGCAGGCTCGCCTCCAGTCCCTCTCCCGCTGAGAGAGAGACTGGGGGTAGTAAACTGTGCGCCGCGCCATTATGCTAAGAGAAACGGATGAGAACGCTGCCGCTGGGCGCTTTACGGCGCAATCTGATGGTCAGATTCCACGAGGTTTAGAGCGTTCCGAGCCTTAGAATTTAAATTGTTCTTAATAAATCTTAACATTTTATTAACAGGTTTCTGGATATCATGCAGCTGTGCGGAGGTGAACCATGTCCAAAAGCAAGGGCTTTACGCTTATCGAGCTGCTGGTCGTAATCGCGATAATCGCGATCCTCGCCGCGATACTATTTCCCGTGTTTGCTCAGGCGCGTGAGAAGGCGCGTCAAACGACCTGTCTTTCCAACGGCAAGCAGATAGGTCTTGCGACGATGATGTATGTCAACGACTATGACGAAATGTTTCCGATGCAACAGTGGCGCGACTGGGGCGATGCTCAGGTTCCGGGACGCCGTCGCGCGTGGACGATGGATATTGCTCCGTATGTGAAGGCTGGGCAGTATGGCAACAGTGGGCATGGCGCCGCGCGCGGCGTGGGCGGTATTTTTATCTGCCCGTCCCACCCCGACCCAAAGCAGGTGTTCCACTACGGCGTGCACGAGTCGCTGTTCCGCGGCTGTTGGTGGGGGTCTCCGAGCGAGATTCAGCCTTGTGGCGACCCATCAGCGTCGCTGGCGCAGATTGACCGCCCTGCAGAAATCGCGATGGTACTTGAGAAAGGGCGCGCCGACTTTCAAGATGTGCAGCCAGACGGCACTTCCAACTCGTGGCCCTTCTTTATGAGTGCAGGACATGTATGGGCGTGGGAGAACCCCGCCGCTGGCTGGCCAAATGGTCCCGCGAACCGCAACGCTACAGGCGTTTCCTATCCGAACCCCGACCGCGACTGGGCGCCGCGCACTTGGGATGGGCGTTGGCCCCACTCAGCCGTAATGCCACGATTCCGCCACAGCAACACCACGACCACTGTATTCACCGACGGGCACGCCAAGTCGATGCAGAAAGGTCGGCTGAACTGGGTAGACCACATCTATGTGCAGGGATTGAACTCATGGGGTTCCGCGCGCTGAGCGGAACGGGTGCGGCGCGACACTCGCGCCGCACCCTATTTATTTCACCCCCTCTGCCACCTCGTCGCGCACGGGGAGCGGCTCCAAGAGCATCTCTTTCGTGGCGATGAACGCCTCGCGCGTGTAGTCCGCCAGCTCGTAGTCCTCACGCAGCACTATCGCCCCCGTCGGGCAGGCGTCTTGGCAGTAGCCGCAGTAGATACAGCGCAGCAGGTTGATTTCGTAACGCTTGGCGTACCGCTCGCCAGGCGAGTAGCGCGCCTCGTCGGTGTTCTCGGCGGCTTCCACATAGATACAACGCACGGGACACGCCCCCGCGCACAGCGAGCAACCGATGCACCGCTCCAGACCGTTCTCGTAGCGTAGCAACACATGTCGCCAGCGCGTGCGCGGGAACTGCTCCTTGCGCTGTTCGGGATAGGAGACGGTATCTTTCGGCTCCAAGAAGTGGCGCAGCGTGATTTTCATTCCCTTGCTGATGGGCTTGATGACATCGCGGATGATATTCATCGGTTCACCTCGTTACGGATATCGTTTCCTGCTAACAGTTCGGCGTATTGGAGGGCATGTCGGGCGACCGCCTTGCGCGGCAACTCCTCCAGCGTGAAGCAAAAGATTTCGCTGGGCAGCTCCACGATTGCGTCGAACGGCTCGCTGTAGTGGGGCATGCGCTTGAACCAGACGGGGATGTCGCTCTCGCGCAGCACGACGAGGATGTCCACATCGCTGCGCGGTCCCGCTTGGTTTTTAGCGAGCGAGCCGAACAGGTAGACAGCGACCACTTCGGGGCGCGCCTGCATCAGCGCTTCGGCAGCGCGTTTCGCCTGCGCCTTCGCCGCCTCTCTATCGAGCCAGTAAATCGTCACAGAGCCGTACGATTCTTTGCGCACAATCGAAGGCAGTTTCGGCTTCGGTTTGCTGGTAGTTTTCATAAGGGACGCCTCCGTTCTCGGTGTCAGGATGCGGATGGAGATGTAATGAATGTCCAGTAGTCGAGCGCGCTGGCTGAGGGCGGAGTACTCGCTGGGGGGAATGCCTTGTCGGAGTCCGCGTAGTAGATGATACACGGAATGCCCCCGAAGAGCCTTGCGTGGAGGGCACAAGGCTCTTCGGACGCTGTGCCGCTGGACGCTCCGCTCTGCTTCCGCTCGGTATTGCTGGAAACCCTACACCCTGCCTCGTCGCGGAGGCAGGGCGCCGAAAGGAGGCACGCGCGCGTAGAAGCACTGACGCTGGCGTGTCAATACACTAAACCCAACGGGCAAATGTCGGCTAATACCAAGCAACGAAGGTAGTGGTGATGCGTGCGCGAAAAAAAAAGCGCTCCACCACGGTCATCGACACGCGCCGAACATGAATAGCACGATGAGCAAGTCGCTGTCGTTCACTTGTCCGTCGCCGTTGGCGTCGCCTGCGCCGCCTGCGTTGCCGAAGTTGAACAGCACTACCAGCAGGTCGGCGTCGTTCACGCAGCCGTCGCCGTTCACATCGCCCTGCAATCCCGGCGGGTTCGGCATCGGGCGAATGCGTGGACGGAAGTTCGGCGGCAGGCTGGGCACGCTGGTCAACCAGAACTCTGGGGCAACGATAGAGTTGCGCAGACGAAACTCGCTGAAGTAAACGGTATTGCCCGGATTGAAATTGCCCCACGGCAACCCTGTCGCGAGCTTGTACCACAAGTTGCCGTTCCGATCGGTCATGCGCTGTCCGCCGTAGAGCCACGAGCCATCGTTAGAGTAGTAGACATGCACCTCTACGACCTGGTAGGTGGTCGCCAACTCGCCGCCAAGCGCGGCCTGTCCCCAAAACTCCTGCATCACCGCTGTGGGAATAGGCGGCACATTCGGGTAGTTGCCATCACCGCGCAGCCAATAGCCAATCCAGAACCGCGTGGCGGCGTCTATCCGCGCGTTGGCAAAGTCGCTGTTATTGTAGGTCTCATACGGCGCGGGCAAGTTCACTGTGAATAGCCCGTGGTCCCAGTTCGGGATAATCACGATTCGGTGCAGGTAGCGGTTTGGGAAGGCGTTGAAGGTATCGAGGGTGCTGTCGAGGGGGAAGAACTCGTCTTGCGCGCCGTTGATGAGCATCACCGCGCCGTTTTGACGACTGGCTTGGTTGATTGGGTCGACGGTGTTGCACAGTGTTTGGAACTGGGGCGAGCCGCGCCACAGCCCGCTGGCGTGCAGCAGATGATTAATCCAGCCGCCGTTGTCAGCGGCTTTGCGCAGTCCGCCCGTGCCGCTAATTGCTATCGCGCAGCGCAGGCGGTTATCAAACCCGTTCACATTCAGCGTTGCCATCGCGCCCGCGCTGTAGCCCGACATGCCGATGCGGTTCGGGTCGGTCCACTGCAGGGCGCGCAAAACGGTAATCGCGCGGCTGCCTGCCACTGCGTGGCTCCAGAGCCACGAGCCGCGTGGGTCGGGAACCGTGTCGAACAGCAGTCCCAGATGGAACGGTCGCCCACCCGACTGCCCGCAGCCGGGCGCGCTATAATAGAGCGCCGCGACGCCGTGCTGCGCGGCGAAGCGCGCCGCCGCGCCCGCGTCCGCCTGACCGCCCAAGCCATGCGCAATCACGACCGCAGCGCCATAGTTCAAAGAGGCTGGCTTGACATAGTAACCGTGAATCGGTATCGTCTGCATCTGCCCGTTCACGAACTCCCACGAGTGGTAGCGAATCTCCCACAGCTGCACCTGCGTCGCGCCCACCCAGTCTGTCCACTGGCGAATCACCTGCAGGTGCAGCGTGCTGGCGTCGTTTAGCATGCTCTGCGGCGGCCAGAGCCACTGGGCGTGTGCGCCGCTAACGCCCAGCGCGAGCATCCACAATCCTTGACCCATCAATCTCCACATAGCCATAATTGGTTAAACCCGCTCCCCGTCCAATGCTTAATGCAGAACACCCTCTCGCCTGCGCGGCGGCTGAGACGCCTCGCTGCGCTCGGCATGACAGAGGGGCGTGTTGGCATGACAGGGGCGTGTCGGGATGACAGGCGTGGCTTACCCAACCAACCCCCTGTCATGCCGAGCCGAAGGCGAGGCATCTCAAGATGGGGCTTTTAATATTTGAGGCACTTGTAAGGGGTCTTTGAAGGAGGTGAAGCCCCCGCACGGGGCAGGGGCTTGTTGATAGGAGGTACAACCATGATGCAACAGCTTTATGATGAATGAACCTCAGCGCCAGCAAGCAGCGGCGCACCGAACACCTACCCAGAACGCGCAGGTAGCGCAGCTCGGACAGGTACCCGGACACGCCCACCAACCGCAAACCACGCATAGGAAACAGTCCCACGCACACTGAGCCACCCAGTTGCTCCAGTAGCAGTTCTGGAAGCAACCCCAGTCCATGTCGGCAGGCGCAAAGTCGCTCAGGCGCGCCAAGCCGTCGCCCGCTGCCAACTCCGAGTGCGCCTCGCCACGCGCGTTCACGCGCAAATCGAAGCCAAGCTCCGCCCCGTCGCGCGTGCGTATCAGCAACGAGTCCTTGCCCTCGCGCACATACTCTTGTGTGTAGGCGCGCTCCGCTCTGATCATAAAGGTAGTACAACACGCCGATGAACTGCTTCTCACGATAGATGGGTGCAGATACCTGTGTTAACAGGGTCTTCTCATCCTTCTGCGAGGCGACAACGCCTTCTTCCAAGTTGAGCGTGTAGCCCGCCTGCTGCAGCGACTCCTGCCACAAGGCAAACACGCACGAGTTGAGCAGCTGCTTCTGCACATCGGGGCGGCGCGCTAACTTCTCGAGGTCGCCTGCATGCGCTGCCGCTGGCAACACCGTCATCGCTACAACTATCCCAAGCGCCCAAGGCGCACTTCTAAGCATACGCATAATCATCCGATCCTCCCTGTAAGAGTGTGATACCCCATAGAAACGCAGATACTGCCTAACGGTTAATAAACGCTTTGCTTGAAAGGTATTTTGCCCTGCCAACACCCTTTTTGTCCTGCCGACACCCCCTGTCCTGCCGACACCCCCCTGTCCTGCCGACACCCTCTTTTGTCATGCCGAGCGAAGCGAGGCATCTGGGATTCCTCGCCTTCGGCTCGGAATGACAATTGTAGTGTCATGCCGAGCGAACGCGAGGCATCTCACCTCCAGTGGCGCTTGGCATCGTCGTCTACGGTTGCCTGCATGCTGGCGTCGCGTTCTTCAGGGGTAAGCCAGCGGAGCGCGTCGGCGTCCACCACACCGAACCTGAGGATGGGGAAAGCGTCTTTGTGTCGCCAGTCGGGGAGGCGCAAGCGCGCGACATAGCAATCGGGCGCGTGCGCGTCGGGGATGAACCATGCGGCGTAGCGGCGCGGCGCGTGGGCGTCGGTCTCATGCGCCAGCACGCACAGTAAGTACTCGGGTACCGCACATATTTCATGAGGCGTCTGAACGATCACGGGTTGCTCGCCCAGCAGTTGCCAGTGCCCGTGGGGCGTGTAGCGCGCCGTCAGCCGCCACCAGTGCGCGTTCTCGCGATGCAGGGTCAGCAATAAGCGGCTATCTTGACTGATGGTCTGGTAGAACTCTTGGTCGCGGCGACGCGAGTTGCCTGCCGCGTAGCGATGCTGTGGCTCGGCGGCTTTCAGGTTCAACTCGCCGTAGCCGTCCAGCGCCTCGCTCAGATAGAGTTCGGCGCGGACGCCCTGTGCGGTGACGCGCATGCGCAGGTAGCGTTTCACAGCGCGGGCGCGTTGCCAAGCGTCCACCCGCGCGCGCAAATCGGCGCGGAGCGCCAGTTCCGCCTCAAACGCGGCGCGCTCCGCCTTCGTCATCTGATTGTGAACATAGGCATAAGCCTGCTCATCCGCCTCAATCGCAGGCGGCAGGCGTTTGCTGTTTTCATCCATCGTTGCTCGCCTCGGTTAACTGGATATTAAAAACCTGTAGAAGGGTTTCGGCTAATGCCTTATCGTGGCGCGCCTGCTGCAGGATATGTTTGCGCAAGCGTGCATAGGCTTGCGACAGCACCACATTGACTTGTGCGCGCGGGATGTTGAGGGTTTGAGCAATCTCGCGCGGCTCCAAGCCCTCCATCCGCAGCTGCACCACTTGTTGCTGCTGTGGGCTAAGGCGGCTTATAGCGTCGCGCACGGCGTCCGTGAGTGTGTTCCAAGTCAGTTGTTCCACAACCGCCGTCTCCACATCGTAGGGATCGGGCACTTGGATTGCTTCATCGATGGACACAACTGCTGCGCGGTCGCGCGCAGCGCTCCGACGGGCGTGTCCAATCTCAAACTGCACTGCCTGACGCACATAACTCAACAGACCGCTGCGTCCTGAATCCTCCTGCCAAGTGAATTTACCTGCTAAAATTGAGTCCCAGAGCCGCTCGGTAGCGACCACTGCAATCTCTTGGGGGTCGGACGCTTGCAATACGTGAGCGTAGTATAGGCAAGTCTCCACAAGCCAGTTCGCAAGCAACTCCTGCTCCCTTTCAGAGGCACACTTCAGCGCCACACGCGCCATCACTTCCCTCAACAGCGCCGTTTCGGTTTCTGCAGAGTCGGGCTCCCTTCGTCCTATCATACATCCCTCCGCGCCGATGGAATTATACACCAACTGCTGTTGGATTCCTGCCTCCTTCGTCCTGCCGAGCAAATGCGAGGCGTCTGGGTTCCTCGCTCCGCTCGGAATGACAAAGGGGGGCGGTGCGGAAGGACAAAGGGGGGCGGCGCGGAAGGGCAACGGTGGACATCGCTGGCGTTGAAATATTTAGCCACGCTACACATTTGGGGTATCCTTATAGAGTAGGTGAGACTGGTGAAGGAACCTATTCAACTGCCCGTCGCGTTGACGGAGGAGCTGCTCA
The DNA here is from genome assembly GCA_046294565.1 of Fimbriimonadales bacterium. Taxonomy (GTDB): domain Bacteria; phylum Armatimonadota; class Fimbriimonadia; order Fimbriimonadales; family GBS-DC; genus GBS-DC. The sequence continues at coordinate 14,488 of JBKBKS010000006.1, read as the reverse complement.
GCCACGCCGAGCTGGTCGCGCAGGTGTTCCTGCAAGCGATGTATACCTCCATCGGCGAGAAGTTGCTGGAAGAGTTGGCAGAGTCGGATTTGACCTACTCGCAGATGCAGGCGTTGCGCTATTTGCACACCCATCGGCGCGCGACGGTGGGCGATTTGGCGGAGGGGCTGAACATCTCGTACCCATCCGCCACGAACATGGTACATCGGCTGGAGAAGAAGGGGCTGATACGGCGTGTGGCGAACCCGCGCGACCGACGCCAAGTGGGGCTGTCGCTCACCGACGCAGGCGCGCAGATTATCCAGCGCGTCGACCACGAACGCCGCCAACGGTTCGCCAGCGTGCTGGCGCAGATGAACCAAGCCGAGCGGCACGCCTTCATCAACGGGCTAAGCGCGTTCATCCGCGCAGGCGTGGAATCGGGCATCCTGAAGGCGACGGATGTGTGCCTCCACTGCGGCGCCGACGCCGACCCGAACTGCCCACTCGTGGAAATGCACGCCGTCGAAACCTGCCCCTAACAGCAGGAATCCGAGACACACGCGCGAACTACTCCTACTATGCACATCCTAACGCGACCTTTAGGGGTTCTTACAAGCGCGTTCACGCTGCTGCTTGGCGCAGCGCTCGCGCTCCAACAACCGAACCAGCTCAGCGCACAAGAAATCAAGGACGGCTGGAAACTGCTCTTCGACGGCGAGAGCCTCAAGGGCTGGACAGTGGCAGGCGTGGACGGCTCATGGCTCGTCGAGGACGGAACCCTGCACTGCACAGGCAAGGGCGGCGGCGGCATGATTTACGCCGACGGCGTGTACCGCAACTTCGAACTGAAACTCGACTTCAAAGTCTCGCCCAAAGGCAACAGCGGCGTGTTCCTGCGCACTTGGGACAAGAACGACCCCGTCCACACAGGCATCGAGGTGCAAGTGCTGGACAGCTACGGCAAAGAGACGCCCAGCAAGCACGACTGCGGCGCCATCTACGATATCCAAGCCCCCAGCAAGAACGTCGTCAAACCCGCGGGCGAGTGGAACACCTACCACATTATCGTCCGCGACAACCAGATTGTGGTGTTTCTGAACGGTGAGAAAATTAACGAGGTGGACTTGAGCCGCTGGACAGAACCAGGGCGCAATCCCGACGGCTCGTCCAACAAGTTCAAGTACGCCTACAACACGATGACCCGCCCCGGTTACATCGCTTTGCAAAATCACGGGAACCTGATATGGTATTGCAACATCAAGGTCAAGCCACTGGACTGACGCCCCCCGCGACAGCGGACTACGCGGGTCGGCGCGCCGCGCTGCGGAAGCAGGTGTTCGAGGGCGGACGCCCGCCCGACGCGCTGCTGATTACCAACACGGGCAATCTGTATTACCTGACGGGCTTCACCGGCTCGTTCGGCGCGTTGCTGCTGACGCCCGACGCCGAGCGGTTCCTCACCAGCGGCATCTACGCTACCCAAGCGCAAGCGGAAATCGCCGACCTGCCCATCGTGTTGCACCCGGTTCTGAAGGAGTTCAACGCGACGGTCGCTGAGACGGCGGCGGCGCTGGGCGTGAAGGTGTTGGGCGTTGAAAGTAGCGTGTCGGCGGCAGGGCTGCAGGGGCTGCGCACGGCAGTGCGTAAGCAAGGATTGCGCGTGCGACCCATCGGCGCGCCTGTGGAACGGATGCGTCAGGTGAAAGACGCCTACGAAATCGCCCGACTGCGCGACGCCGCCCAACTCGCCGACGCGACCTTCGAACACATCCAACGCCTGTTCCAACCCGAAATCGCCGAGTGGGACATCGCGATGGAGATCGACTTCTACATCCGTCGTCAGGGCGCGTACCCCGCCTTCGAGACCATTGCCGTCTCGGGCGAGCGCACGGCGCTGCCGCACGGCAAGCCCACCGAGCGACGACTGCAACGCGGCGACCTCGTCACGGTCGATTTCGGCGCGCGGCTCAACGGCTACTGCTCCGACCTCACGCGCACGGTCGTTATCGGCAAGGCGAGCGCGGAGCAACGCAAACTCTACTACGCCGTGCTGGAAGCCGTGCAACGCTGCATCGACGCCATCCGCCCTGGCAAGCGCGGCAAGCAGATCGACGCACTCGCACGCCAAGTGCTGGCGCAGCACGGGTTAGCCGACTACTTCGGGCACAGCTTGGGACACTCACTCGGCTTGCTGGTCCACGACGGCGCAGGGCTGTCGTTCCGCGATAAACACCCCCTGCGCGCCGGCATGGCGCTTACGGTGGAGCCTGGCGTCTATGTGCCCGGCTTCGGCGGCGTGCGCATCGAGCAGGATGTGCTGGTCACCGAGACAGGCTGCGAACCGCTCACTCACGCGCCCGTCGAACTGCTGGAGTTTGAGTGGTGAACACGCCGCTCAGGTACAATACCGCTCGATGCGATACGGATGGACGCTCGTGGCAGGGATGGCGCTCATGTGGCTCTCCGCACAGGCACAGGCAGAGTTTCGAGGATTCTGGGTAGACGGCTTCAATCAGGGTTTTCACACGCCTGAACAGGTAGACACTCTGCTGCAGCGCGTGCGCGCCGCGCATATGAACGCCGTGATTGTGCAGATGCGCAAACGCGGCGACGCGCACTACGCCTCACCGCTGGAGCCGTTCGCAACCCAGCAACAGGAAGGCTTCGACGCACTGGCGTACCTCATCGAGAAAGCCCACTCCGAAGCCCCGCGCATCGAAGTCCATGTGTGGCTGAACTGCCATCCAATCTGGCCTGGCAGCGGCTGGCCCAGCGACCCCAAACATATCCTCAACCGCCGCCCCGAAATCCAAACCGAAGACTACGACGGCAAGCGCATCACCGAAGTCGGCTACGCAGGCGATTGGGGACACCCCGTCTACCAAGAATGGTTCACCCAAGTCGCGCTGGACATCGTGCGCCGCTATGACATCGACGGCATCCACTTCGACTACATCCGCTACACAGGCGAGCGGTGGGGTTACAATCCTGTGAGCGTCGAGCGGTTCAACCGCCGCTACGGGCGCACGGGCAAACCCGAGCCTGCCGACGCGCTCTGGAAACAGTGGCGGCGCGACCAAGTGACGGCGGTGGTGCGGAAAGTTTACGCGCAGGCAACCGCGCTGAAACCCCACCTTAAGGTGAGCGCCGCGCTGATTACTTGGGGCGATGGACCTCAAAACGCCGACGACTGGGTGAACCGCTCCGCCTATCGCGCCGTGTTCCAAGATTGGCAAAGTTGGCTTCGGGAGGGCATCTTGGATATGGCGATTCCGATGGTGTACTACAACGAGGCGAACCCGCGCTTCGCGGAGTATTACCGCCGCTGGGCGACCTTTCTGAAAGACCACCAGCATGGGCGCATCGGCGTGGTAGGCATCGGCAACTACCTGAACACGATTGAGAACACACTTCGACAGATTGAATATGCCCGCGAGCCATCGCCGTTGGGCAACCGCGCCTATGGGGTGAACTTCTTCTCGTATGCCGCCGCCACAGGAGTCGGCACGGAAGAGGGCGCACAGATGTACCAAGAGCCGTTCTACGCTGCGCTGGGCGACTACTTTCAAGCGTGGACGCCCACGCCGCGCATGGCGTGGAAAGACGCGCCTACCACAGGGCACTTGATGGGCGTCGTGCTGAACGCCGCCACACTTGAACCGCTCGACGGCGCAACAGTGGAGGTGTATCAGGGGGGCGCGCTCATCCGTACGCTGACCACCGACGGCAACGGTTGCTTTGCAGCGGTGCACCTGCCCGCAAGCGTCTACGCGCTGATAGCGCGCGCGGAGGGCGTATCTGCGCAATCTGTGAGCCAAGTGTGGGTCGCTGCGGGGATGGGCGTGAACCTGCCCCTCCTGCTAGGCGAGACGCCTGCAACAATAGTGCGCCGCGTCGACAGCCTCGCGCATCTGTCCGACGGCGCCGCTGTTGCGCTGGTGGGCAAAGTCGTCGCGCAGGACTGGCTGGAACCCGCACAGCCGCTACTGGTGCGCGACGCGCTGGGCGAGACCACGGTCGCCGTGCAAATAGCCGAACCTGCGCTCCCCCTGCTCGCAGGCGACCGCGTGGCGGTCATGGGAACCCTGAAGACCGATTCCAACGGCGCACGCGCGCTTGAAAACGCCGTGGTACGGTGGCTGGGAGTATTGTGAACGCCGACAGGGGGGCATTGCCTGCAGCTCCACACGACACGCATCGCGCAAAGCCTGTTAATCATCGCCTTCGGCTCGGAATGCAGGCTTGCGCCCTAAGCGCCCCTTGTCATCCGAGCGGAGCGAGGCATGACAGTAGTCGCTCCCCAAAAACAAGTCTGTCATTCCAAGCCGTAAGTCTGTCATTCCGAGCCGCAGGCGAGGAATCTCTACCGAATAGGGGCATTTTTCGAACACCCTCGCAAAGCTCTGAGGGTGTTCGAAAAATCGGGGGCGTCAGTGCTTGAGATGCCTCGCTCCGCTCGGCATGACAAGTGCCGCTCGGGGCGAAATCCCTGTCATTCCGAGCCGCAGGCGAGGAATCTCTACCGAATAGGGGCATTTTTCGAACACCCTCGCAAAGCTCTTGACTTTTGGATAGTGTATGTGGTATCATGCACTCGTAAGACTCCAGTGAACACTGACGGACAGGAGAGGTTCACAGGGGAGCAATCCGAACATCGGAATTCACATAGAGCAGGAGGGTGACTATGGGATACTACGACGATCCTGAATATCTCGACGAAATGTGGGATATCTGCGAGTGCGACAGTCCGTTCCGACCCGAAGCCGACTATGAGGACTTGCTACGAGACGCCGAGTGGGACTACGAGTACAACGATGGCGAGTGGGAGTATTACGGGGACATCGAGCGCGACTACTACGACTCTGACTGGTAAACCCTGCCCAGCGGGGTCATGACGCTCCGCTGTATTTTTTGCTGGATTGTCCAAAATCGCAACAGAAAACGGCAGGAAACTCCGAAAGGAGCGTGAATTTTATCGTGAACACCGGAGGTACTTATGCGGCGGAGCATTATCGATGCGCCTGAGTGGCAGGAGCCTACGAAACGAGAGACGCTCGAACTGGAGCTGGAACTGATAACGCCGATGTTCGGCGGGGGCTACAAAACGCGCGAAGTAGACCGTGTGTTGCCAATACGCCCCGCGGCGATACGCGGACATCTGCGCTTCTGGTGGCGGGCGACGGCAGGGGTACAATACACCGACGCCCAATCGCTCTATCACGCTGAAGCGAACCTCTGGGGCGGCGCAGCGGGGCAAGGGAAGGCGTCTGCTGGTAAAGTAGCGATACAGGTAGAAGCGACCAATCAAGGCAAGATAACCCCCTACAAAAGCATCGCGCCAGAATCGAAGCCGAAGGATGGACCCCTGCACGGCTATTTCCTATTCCCCTTCAGAGAGCAAGGCAACACGCCTGCCGCTCAGGGGCTCACTGGCGTCAAGTTCCGCCTGAAACTCGTCTTAGACGCCTCACTGAGCGCAGCGGAGAAACAATCGGTAAAGAACGCGCTCAAAGCGTGGATTACTTTCGGGGGCGTGGGCGCACGCACTCGACGAGGCTGCGGCGCACTACAACCAATAGGCGCACACGCTCAACAGTGGTTGCCACCCGCTGACCCCAAACAAAGGCAACAGTGGTTTAGCAACCTGCTGCCCGATATTCCCGTAGAACATGACGCGATGCCCTCACTGTTCGGCGCACGATGCGTCTTCATCAGGACACCGAATAATCCCTTACAAGTATGGAGCGAACTGGGTAGATTCTGGGCGCGATTCCGCAAAGGACACTTCAACGGAAATTACCAACCGATGAAGGGTGGTAAATGGGGCGACTACCGTAAGGTACTCTGCCAGCTTCCTAGGCCGGGGAGCACGCTTCGATTGGCGAAACCTTACTTGGGGTTGCCTATCGTCTACCAAAAGTTCGAGGGAGCTAACTTCCACGAGAGTCTGGAACCTGCCGAGAGCGGGCGGATGGCGTCGCCTGTGATTCTCAAACCTGTCGCGCTCGCCGACAGGAGTATTGGCGGTCTCATCGCCGTGCTGAAGACGCCACCGCCTACACAGATAAAAATCGACAGCAAACTCTACACTCTCGAGCCGCCCTCCAAAGACGACCAGGTGTTGGCGGCTCTGGACGCAAACTCCGTGTTAGAGGCGGTCATCAAGGCAGCGCAGCGACACTTTGGCGACAAAGCAAGTGTTTTCATTATTCGGAGGTAGGCATGCAATATCTCTTGGGTATCGCCATCGGTCCAGTGCAGGAGTTCATCGCGGCAGCGCGGCGCACGGCAGACCTCACTGCTGGCTCAAGATTGCTCGTCGAGACAGCGCAAGCTATTGCCCAAACTCTGGAAAGACAAGGGGCAACGCTTATCTTCCCCGCAGCCTCGCACTTGCCCGCGCCGAACAAGCTGCTCTGCATCGTCGCTGACGAGCCGCACAAAATCGCCCAAATCGCCAAAGATGCCGCGCTGAAACACCTATGCGACCAGTGGGAGAAAGCCTACGGGCAGATTCCCAAAGTGCAGCAACTCATCGACACAGATTTAGTGAACTGGCAACTGGAGAACTTTCTGGAGTTCTACGCGGCGTGGGTGTCGCTGAAGGAGATGCCCTATTCCGAGGCGCGCAAGCGATTGGAGGGCATCATGGCAGGTCGCAAAGCCCTACGCAACTTCCAACAGCCGTACCAGTATCCCCAGCGCCCCAAAAGCCCATTAGACCCATCGATGGATAGCGTGTTCCGCACCGAGACGCACGGGAAAGGCTTTAGCGCGCCTGCCCAAGCACAAGAAGACCGGGCGTTGAGCCTCAAGCCACGCGAAACCTTAGACGCTATCTCGCTCATTAAGCGCGCACTCGGACAACGCGATGTTCCCTCCACAGACAAAATCGCAATCCGAGCCATTGAGTCCATCCTCCCCCAAGAAGCGCTGCAGGACTACCGTACCCTGCTGAAACGACAGGAGCAGCTGGAAGTTGATCACTTTGGCGACCTCCTTTTCCAAAGGAACTGGCGACCGCAGGAGGCGAACCTCAGCGACGCAGACTACGCCAATATCGAGAAGTGCGCCAGCAATCTTCGGCGCGCTCTGCGCGAACACGGCATTCCACAAGAGCCTCTCTCTTACTACGCCATCCTCGTCGCTGACGGCGACAACATGGGCGCGACGCTGAACCAGCTGCAGACTCCTGAACAGCACCGTGAATTCTCGAGCCGGGTGGCAGGCTTCGCCGAACAAGCGAAAGGTGTTGTGGATAACCATCGAGGGTATCTGGTCTACTGTGGCGGTGACGATGTGCTGGCGTTGCTGCCCACTAACTGCGCACTGGAGTGCGCCTGGGAACTGCGCCAAGCGTTCGAGCAAACCCTCGCAGATGTAATGCCCAAAGGACGCACGGCGACGCTCTCTGCAGGAATTGCTATTGTCCACGCGATGGAGAACCTGCAGGTCGCCATCGGCTGGGCGCGCGAGGCGGAGCAGCAGGCAAAGCGCACACGCGATGCGCTTGCAGTCATCCGTCAACCCCGCAGCGGCGGCAGAAACTGCTACAGCGCGCCCTGGAGTTGCTACCACGAATGGGAACAGTGGATAAACGCCTTCCATCGCGGGCTGGCAGACAAGCTCCCCTACGAGCTTCGCCAGCTAGCGCAGGAGTACCGCGCAATCAACCCGCCTGTCGAGGTGCTGCGGGCGGAAGCAACGCGCGTCCTCAAGCGTAAGCAGAAGCCCGATGAGACGCTCGCGATTCCCGAATGGATCGACTCGGTCGATGCGCTGGACAAGTTCGCAGAGATGTTACTAATCGCCCGCTTTTTAGCCTCCTATAGACCGAAGGAGACACGACGATGAGCTGGAAGACAGTGCGTATTCGCGCATTGGATAGTTTGCTGTTTCGTGACGGGCGTCCGTTCGCTGCCGAGCCGGGCGCGCTGACCGCGCGGAGCCTACCTATCCCGATGCCGAGCACGATTGCAGGGTTCCTGTGCACGCTGATAGGCGAACGCAAGGGGCTGAACTGGGAGGAGATCGCGCGCGAAGGCGTCAGCTGGGAGCCTGCAGTGCGCGGGCCACTGCCGATGCTCGATGAAGAGTTTGTGCTACCCGCCCCCGCCGACGCGCTCGTGCTTCCTGGCAAGGCAGAGGGCGACCCGCCGCGTGTGTTGCAGCTCACGCCCGAAGAGCTGCGCGACGGCGAGGGATGCGACCTGCCCGAATATCACTGCGGCTTGCGCCCTTTAGTCGCTCCCACCAACGAGAAACCGGCGTCTGGCTACGCCTTCTGGCGGTGGGAAGAGCTGCAAGCGTGGTTGCTGGGCAACAAGCCCGACCGCCTAACGCGCGTCCCGCCGCCCGAAGTCGACCGCCGTACCCATGTGAGTATAGACCCTCGCACCAACACTGCCGACGAGGGCATGCTCTACACCGTCGAGTACCGCACCTACGAAAGCTTGCAGGCGCGCGAGGACAGGCTGACCCTCTCGGAGTGGAGCCTCGTCGCGCAGGTGCAGACCGATAGTCAAATTGCGGGTGTGGGCGCGCTGGGCGGCGAGCGGCGAATGGCATATGTGGAGCCGTATGACCGCTGGCTGGAGTGCCCCGAACCGCTACAGCGCGCGCTACAGAACGCCCGCTATGTGCGGATGTACCTCGCAACGCCCGCCATCTTCACCCATGGCTGGATGCCGGGCTGGATCCGCAAGGAGAACGGCGGCGGCACGCCCCTACTTATCGGCGCACCGCCAGGACTGGACGGCATCACCCTGCGTCTGGTCGCCGCCGCCGTACCCCGCCGTGTGGCAGTCAGCGGATGGAACCTGCGCCTCGACTGCTACGGACCGAAACCCCTGCGCTGGTGCGCGCCCGCTGGCTCCGTCTACTTCTTCAAAGTGGTCGACGGCGACGCAACCCCGTTGACCACCGAAGGCTGGCTAATGTCTGTCAGCGACCGCATGAAACAAACCGAATGCCCCGATAACAGCGATCGCGAGGCAGGCTTCGGACTCGCGCTCTGGGGCGTGTGGAACCCAACTCAAGGAGGTCTATGATGAAGGAGACAAAACTGATATTCCTGCACGCGCTGACGCCGCTGCATGTCGGCACAGGGCAAGCGGTGGCGAATGTCGACCTACCTATTGCCCGCGAAAAGGCGACCGGCTTCCCGATTGTGCCCGCCTCCGCGTTCAAAGGCGTGCTACGCGACCACTACTCCAACAATCCCGATGTGTCTCCAGCGTTCGGCACAACCGAGTCGGCAGGCAGCTGGATGTTCACCGACTTGCGAATCCTCTGTTTGCCCGTGCGCAGCTTCTACGGCGTGTTCGCATATGTCACCTGCCCCCTAATTCTTAGTCGCTTGCAGCGCACGGCAAACGCGCTGGGCACTAAAAAAATCACTGATTTCGATATCGAGGTGCCCCCTTTGGAGGTCGCAGCACCCCACGAAACACAAATTTGTCATCAACATCGGGTCTTTTTGGAAGATATCGATCTGCGCTGCAACTCAGGTCTTACAGATAGCGCGCGTAAGATTGCGCAGACAATTGCCACCTGGGTGTTTCCAGAGGGTGAGCGTAATACTTTTATCAAGCGTTTCGCGATAGTCTCCAACGAGACCTTCAGCTTTCTCAGCGAGACGGCGACCGAGATTGTCGCGCGTGTGCGCTTGGAAGACGATGTGAAGACCGTTGCTCAGGGTGGCTTGTGGTACGAGGAGACAGTACCCGCCGAGGCAATATTCTACGGGTTCGTTGTGAGTGCGTCTAATGCGGTATCGCTGAGCCAACTGCAGCAAGTCAGTCTGGTTCAAATCGGCGGTGACGCAACCATCGGACGCGGAATCTGCAGGGTGGTGATGCAGCCATGACCCGTACCGAGTCGCAGAGGGCGATGCAGCAAGCGCTTGAGCTGGTGCAACAGGTCAGCAAGGAGAACGACGAGGTCAAGAAAATCTACGGCGGGCTGTGCCACGACTTCCCCATCCTAACGCGCACCTGCGGGTTGTGCCAAGCGATTGCCTTCTCCGCCGACAAAGCGCAAAGCGACGACTCCGCGCGCTCCAAGGCGCATCGGTTCCTGCTGAAGCATATCGGACAGATACTGGGTGTTCAAACGGACGGCACAGGCGGCGCGGATGACCCGCTCCTAAAACACGTCGCTGAGGCGGAGGCGATGCAATATATGCTCTATACACGCAAGGTGCTGCATGCTTGGGTCTACTTCAAGCGGTTCGCAGTCTCGATTCTGGGCGTTGAAACAGGAGGGAACCGAGAATGAAGCGACACCAGGGCATCCCCGCGCGGCGCACCGCGCTGCAAAGCCTGCAGATCGGCAAGGAAACCCACGCAGGCTTAGCACTGCAACGCTATCTGGAGGCGCACAAGCCCAAAGACCGTGTCAACCAGCAAACGATGCCAGAGGAAACGCTGCTGGACTCTGTGACCAATGTGAGGGTTTCGGAAGTCTATTCGCTTGCATGGGAACGCTGGGCGACGCTGGCGCAGGCCAAACCGTCCGACCGCGCTCGCGTCTGTTTTACCCTCACTGCCGCCTCACCCCTCGCCATCGGATTGGGCAACGCCAGCCCGCTGGAAGTGGGATTGACGCTCCATCACACCTACGGCATGCCCGTCATTCCCAGCTCCGCGCTCAAAGGCTTGTGCCGTCGTGGAGCAAGGCTGCTAATGCACGAAAAGAAGATTAACCCAGCAGCCATCGACTACATGTTTGGCACAGGTGGCGAAAAGAGCGCAGCAGCAGGCGCCGTGGTCTTCTACGACGCTTGGTACGACCCCCGCTCAGTCGACGGCGCGCCCTTCCACCGCGATGTGATTACCGTGCATCACCCACAATACTACAGCTCAGGCGGCGCGAACTTCCCTACAGACTTCGATGACCCCAATCCCGTGCCGTTTCTGGTCATCAAGCCCGGCGCGCAGTTCCTGTTCGTGTTGGATGCCCCCAAAATCGAATGGGCACACTTTGCCGAGAAACTGATGCGCTGGTGTCTGTGCAACCTCGGCATCGGCGCAAAGACCAACGCAGGCTACGGCTACTTCAAGGATCTCAATGAACCCCCCAAAGCCTCGTCCCCGTCAACAGCGTTCCAGACCGAGCAAGAAGTGTGGCGCTCCGCACACATCACTTGGAACCCTGGCAAACAGGAAATCCAAGCCACGAACCCGCAAAACCCACAGCAACGCGCTTCGTTGCAAGGGGCTGAGGCGCAGAAACTCCTTAGTGAACTGCCCAACGCAGCGGTGCAACGGTTCAAAGAGGCTAAGAAGATGAAAGCCGATGTGCAGGTGCAACGCATCGGCAACATGACCAGGATTATCCGCATCACCCCTACAGAATAGGAGACGACCTTGAAGAAACTAATCACAGTAATCGGCACAGGCAACTACTCGTCCGTGCGGTATCGTTTCGGTCCAGACTCTCGCCCTGTGGAAACGGCATATTTCCCCGTAGCTGTCGCTCAGTGGTGCGACCCCCAGGCGGTTCATGTGCTGCTGACCAACGCCGCCAAAGAACACGAGAACTGGCACAACTGTAAAAAAGAGCTGCAGCAGTACCTACCAGAAGCACACATCCACGAAGTACCAATCCCCGACGGCAAGAACGAGGGCGAGCTGTGGCAGATCTTCGAGGCGATTACGAGTGTGGTCGACGAGAACGACGAACTCATCATCGATATCACGCATGGCTTCCGCTCGCTGCCGATGCTCGCTCTGTTAGCGATTGCCTATCTGCGTCAGGTGAAGAGCGCGCAGATCGTGGCTGTTCTGTATGGCGCCTATGAGGCAAGGAATACAGACAACGAAGCTCCTGTATTTGACCTGACGCCCTTTGTGAGCCTGTTGGATTGGCTTACCGCTGCGAAGATGTTCATGGCGACGGGCAACGGCAGCGAACTTGCCGACCTGATGCGCCAAGCGCAAGCGGGAGCGCACAAAGCAGGGCATCCCCAGCCACCAAAGCAACTGGTCAAAATGAGTGATACGATTAGAGACATTTCCCGAAATCTGCTCACGAACCGCGTTCCCGACATTTTCCCGGCTGTGGGAGAATTGGTGAAACTGCTAAACGATCCTCAAACGCAGCAGGAGATCCGCCAGTGGTTGCCGCCCTTGGTGCCTCTGTTGAAACAGGTGGGGGAGAGCTACGCTCCGTTCGCAGAGGACAGCCTGAAAGCTCAGGCGGAGTTGGTCGGATGGTACGCTTGCCACGGGCACGCCATTCACGCCCTTACGCTGGCGCGCGAGTGGCTCATCAACTACCTGTTGGAGCAAAGCGGCGGCGACAAGATGAATGTCAGCCGGCGCGAGCAGGTAAGTGAGGATCTCAACGAACGCGCCAGAAGTAACGACCCATTGCCTGTTGTAAAGGCGTGGAGCGAGCTGAGCGGTCTCCGCAACGACATCGCCCACTGCGGTTTCCGCGAAGGTGCGGCAAAAGCAAAGACCTTGCAAACCAAGGCCAAGGAAGCGTATAAAACGATTTGCGAAATTCTTGAGACAACCTGAGACACTGCTTGATGAGCTGTTCGCGGAATGTAGGGAGCTTCGTTATGTAGCGTGGCGTGTGTTTGCTGGCGTGGCGTCGGGAAGGGCTACCTGTCGTGTCGGGCGAGTGAATCGGCAAGGAGAACACACGGACGCCGCGCAACGCCCACGCCTACACACTCCTGGGAAGTTAGCCCAGCGGGGGACGCGCGGCGCGCCAGACCTGCCACGCGAATCGGGGCAGGTTGCGCACTTTCCTAATCTTGCGCGGGTCTTGAATCAACCGCCAGAGCCATTCACAGCCGGTGCGCTGCATCCAGCGCGGCGCGCGTCGAACCACCCCTGCGTACACATCGAAGCTGCCGCCCACGCCAATCATCACGGGGACGCCCAGCGCGTCGCGGTGCGCCCACGCCCATTTCTCCTGACGCGGCATGCCCATGCCAATCAGCAGCACATCGGGACGTGCCGCGGCGATTTGCGCGACTATCGCAGGCTCATCCGTCGGCTGAAAGTAGCCGTGCTGCACGCCCACAATCTGCGCGTTGGGGTACTTCGCGAGCAAATTCTGCGCTGCGCGTTCCGCCACGCTGGGCGCTGCGCCCAGAAAATAGAGCCGATAGCCCTTCTGGCGGCTTAGGCGCGTCAGCTGCGCGACCAAATCCACGCCCGACACGCGCTCAGGGAACGGTTGCCCCAGCCGCCGCCCCGCCCACAGTAGCCCCGCGCCGTCCGCCGTAATCAGCGACGCCCGCTCAAACAGCGCACGGAACTCCATGTCCTCCAACGCAAGCAAAATCGCGTTCGCATCGGCAGTAATGACCAAACTCGGCTCGCGCCGATGAATCAGCCGCTCGATCCGTTCCAACGCCTCCGCCATCCGCACCCGATGCACGCGCACGCCCAGTATCTGCGCCTCTTGCAACGACGCCTCCCGCGCACCCAATACGCTCTCCATGCCGTAGCAAGGATACCCCATCCCTCAACCCCACATGTGCTATAATAGTAAAGGCACACCCGAAAGGAGTTTCATCGATGCGAACGATTAGCGGAGTTTTGGGCGTTTTGACTTTGACGCTGAGCGTTTACGGGCAGGCGTTTGTGCATCAGAAATTGGGAGAAAACTTTACTCAACTAGGTACTGGTCTCCTAACCGAGGGCGGGCTGCCCTTCTGGTCCGCGGAGGCGACCACGGGCAGCCTCGATGTGTTCAAAATCACGGGCAATAATAACTTCACAGCCGCCTTGCTTGGGACGAATCGCGTGGCTGACCCTGTCGCCTACCATCCCGCGGCAGGATTAATGTGGGAAGGCAGCGGCTCTGCACTTGGTTCAGGTAATACGGATGTGTTCGTGGAGACGACGAACATTTCCGCCTCTGTGCTGGGCACGGGGCGTATCGCGTTCGGTTTTAAGTTCACCGCCGCAGGGCAGCCCGTTTGGTACGGTTCAGGTTCAAGCAATAACAATCAGTTGGACATCTTTCGAGGCTCGACGAACCTCACATCGAGCGTGTTAGGCGCCAGCCGAGACGCCGTGCCTGCCGCGCTGAACGGGAATGACATCTTGCTCTGGGACGGCGCAGGCGCCAATCTCGGCGTGAACCGCGATGTGTTCCGCACGAACTTGAGCAACCTGTCCACCACGAACCTCTCGCAAAGCCCGCTGGGCAACAACTGCTTTGCGATTGCTGTCGCGCTCAACGCCAATAACGACGCCGTGTGGTACGGCGCAGGCTCTGCGAACGGCGACTACAACGATGTCTTCTTCAACAGCACGAATGTCAGCTTCCCCGTGATTGGCGGGGGGAATGTCGCCAATCCGCGCGACGCCGTGGCGACCGATGTGAGTGGCAACAACCTCATCTGGGCAGGACGCTCCGCGACAACCAGCCAGTTCTTCGACTCGTTCGCCACCACCATCGGCGGCGGCACGGTGAACATGAGCCAGTCCACGCTCGGCAGTGGACGGGATAGCTACCCCGACGACATCGAGGGCGC
>JBKBKS010000005.1:0-40697 GCA_046294565.1 Fimbriimonadales bacterium | reverse complement strand
CACCGCCGTTTTCCCCGCGGGTTGCCTATAAGAGGGCTTCCCAAGCCGCTCCGCCATCTGGGGCAGACCCGCGTGCTACGCTGTGCTGCAAGGGGAGCTTTCATGGTCGGAGTGGCTCTGGACGCCATAGACATTGCGACGGCAGAGCCATGCAATCGAGGTAGAACTATCGGACGGGCTGTTGGCGGCGCAGCTGGCGCCGCTCTTGGAGCAGCCATAGGGAGTAGCCTCGCTCCAGGAGCGGGCACTTTCATCGGAGGAGCTATCGGAGGCTTTGTAGGCGGTATAATCGGTGATCAGCTTGGAGCATGGTTCGACCCTCCATGTGAATGAGACTGGCTAATGCGATGGGTATTTCGTATTCCTCGTAAGCAGGTGAGGGCAGAAGAGCAGCAATTGGTGGAAAGATGGGCGGTCTGCGCGCGTGAGGTGTGGGTGCCCAAAGTGCCTTATCGTCCGATAACGTTTCGCCTGCCCTTAATAGGTTATCAGCCTGCCGCAGCGGTTGGGAGTCAGCTTCTGGAATCTGGGCTGCAATGGCTTTGGTGCTGCTGGGAGAAGGAATACCTGCCTTGGCAGTATCCACTCAAGTTGCTTACTCAAGAAACTCTATCTGAATTTGTGGAAGATTCTGAACGGCAAGATATAGATGAGTTTCTTTACTTTTTCGATGCCTACGGTTGGGTTCCTGAAGCCCAGGTAGAAAACAGCCATCGGTTTCTGGCGGAGGAGTTGATGCGCTTTTGGGGGGGTGAGCCAACGAGCTTGCAGGTAGTCTTACAGCGTTTGGATGACGAGCCTGAGGAGTGTACTTATGTGAGTTTACCTCAGTCGCTTGAGCAACAGGATGTGCGTGTGCCTCAGCTCTTGCAGGCGTGGGGCGTTGATGAACGGTTTTCTGGGTTTCGGGTTTTTCGTGGGGAGTCTGAGGTTTTGAAAGATACTATTCATCTGTATCAAGGATGGATTAAACGGATAGTGTAAAGGGGGAAGGGTCTTTGTGACGAGTTCTTTACCATGTCGGCGCACGGGAGTACGACCCACGCACAGGCAGGTGGCTACAGAGAGACCCGATAGACGCCGCTTCCGGCGACCCGAACCTCTATCGGTACGCTGGGAATGACCCAGTCAACGAAGTGGATCCCTCTGGACTCGATACCCACGCGTTCGAATATGCCGACTATATCCTAGTCGTTACGTACATTTTCGAGGGACCAACGCGAATCGGGTAAACTGCGCGGGGTAGTGGACTCGATTTTGAAAATGTGGAACCAAGGATTCACCTGCGACGGTAAGCCGGTGATATTTACTATCCTCTGGGAAATAGGAGGCGAAGAAAAGCCTTACTATGACCAGGTTTGGATGGAACCTGGCAAGTTTCCAGGAAAACGTTCCTATGTAAACGGCGAGCCAGTTGTTCCCAGTCCCCTCTGGATACCGCCGCCGTTCTATCCTCCGCTACGCCCGAACCAGCAGCACACATGTCGGCTATATTCAGGCGATCCTAACTACGATTGGATGGTTGCCCACGAATATGGGCACCTCATCGGGTTGAAAGACAGGTACAGAGACAGAGTTGAGGGTGGTTGTACTGTATCAGTGCCAGAGCCGGGCTGGGAGGGAAACATCATGGCGCAGCGCGGTGGGCGTGTTGAGCAACGGAATATAGACGAGTTCTGCCGACTTGCCAAAAAGTGGAGGGCGTGGCATGTGGTTGAGCGCTAAGCGAAAACGATACCTGTTTCTCAGCATCTTAGCTGCTATTAGCCTCAGTGGGTTGCTCTGGATGGGGCGAGGTTCCCCGATAGCCTTTCAAGTGCAGCTATGGCTTTTGCGGCAGGGGGTGTGGAGCAATCTGGATTACTGGATTGACCACGCCGACTTATATCTCCCCTTCCTGATTGAGGAAGCGGGAAACACAGCTCCTGTTCGGGTCAGACAGGTTCGTCTTAGGAACAGAGGGGAGATGGCTTTTGAACCATACCGATATGTTTCCGTAAGCACAGTGAGCGATTGTGTGCGGATAGTTTTGCATGCAACAGTAGGCAGCGTAGGAGATGAGTTCGGCTATGCCTCTGAGGATGGGGTCTCAAACGCGCAGCGGGAGCAAGCTGGATTGAGGTGGAAGGCTTGGTACCAAAAGCACAAGGAAAAGCTGATGTGGGATGCACAGCACAAGGTATTCGCGACCCACTAATACGCCCCACGCACAGGCAGGCAGCTGCAGCGCGACCCGATCGATGTCGCTGGCGGGCATCCGAATATGTACCTGCTACTATCGCCAAAAGGATGGCAGTGGGATAGTCGCTGTGAGCGCTCTGCAGCGAACCCGGCACACAAGACAGCCCCCTGTGCATCGTTGGGTCTGACGGATAGGGTTTTCGCTGAGTATGGCTGGTTTATGCCACACTCGCTTTCGAGGGAGCCTCTCAGACGATGCTTGACATCATCGGCAAGGCATGCTATAATATAGTTCAGAATACGATTTCTCAGGGCAACGGCGAC
The DNA here is from genome assembly GCA_046294565.1 of Fimbriimonadales bacterium. Classification (GTDB taxonomy): domain Bacteria; phylum Armatimonadota; class Fimbriimonadia; order Fimbriimonadales; family GBS-DC; genus GBS-DC. Next base: position 38,192 of record JBKBKS010000005.1, on the reverse strand, counting down.
CCTGCGCACCGCTGAAGGGCTGACGGGAACCCCGCCAGCGATGGGGTGCAGGAACTGAGGCGCAGAGGGCAAACCATAATGCAACGAAGCTGGCTATTGAGCATGCTTATCGTGCTGACGCTTGGGGCGTCTTGGACAGGCGAACCCACACGCCCCGTGACCTTCCGCCTCGAACTGCCGCAACCTGCCGAGCGGGTCTACCTCGCTGGCAGCTTCAACGAGTGGCAACCCCGCGCAACACCGATGCAGCCTGACGCCGAGAGGCGCGTCTGGACGCTCACGCTCCAACTCCCACCCGGAGCGCACCAATATAAGTTCGTCGTGAACGGCACAGAGTGGCTGACCGACCCCAATGCGCCTGCCATCGACGACGGCAACGGCAACCTGAACTCGGTGGTGTGGGTGGAACCTGACGGCTATAACCGCTCTGCCCGCATCGGCGACGGTCTCATCACGCGCAGCGGCGTTCACCATAACCCCGCCGACCTGCGCGACCGCAACCCCGTGCAGAACACACTCTACCTGCGCGTGCGCACTCGTAAAGACGATGTGCAGCGCGTGTCGCTCTACTACCGCCAGAACGGACGCACGCGGAGCGTCGTGATGACGCCCTTTGTCAGCGACGCGCTGTATACCTATCATCGCGCGGCGATACCTGAAGCCGACCTCGAGTATTGGTTCGAGATACGCGACGGCCGGACGCGCCTGCGCCTGCCCAACGGCAACGCCCGATACCGCCATCGCGTCGGTGAGAACCGATTCACAGTGCCCGCCTGGGCGCAGGACGCGATTTACTATCAAATCGTGCCCGACCGCTTCTACAACGCCGACCCTTCCAACGACCCAGACTCCACCCAGCCCATCGACTTCACAGGGCGCATCGAGGGGGACGGCTTCTACGGGGGCGACCTGCGGGGCATCCTGCAAAGACTGGACTACCTGCGCGATTTGGGCGTCAACACCATCTACCTGACCCCCGTGTTCGCCTCCGTGACGCACCACAACTACGATATCGACGACTACGAACGGGTAGACCCCGAACTGGGCGCGGACGACGACCTGCGTGAACTCGCGCGTATGCTCCACCTGCACGAGATGCGCTTGGTGCTGGACGGCGTGTTCAACCATGTGGGCGTCTACTTCTTTGCGTTCCAAGACCTGCTGCGCCATCAGGAGCGTTCGCCGTTCCGAGACTGGTTTATCGTGGAACGGTTCCCCGTTGCAGTGGAGCCGAATCCGAGCTACTGGGCGTGGTGGAACATCCCGTACATGCCCAAGCTGAACCACAACAACCCCGTCGTACGCCGTTATTTGCTGGGCGTGGTGGAGCGTTGGACGCGCGCGTTGCGCTTGGACGGTTGGCGGCTCGATGTGCCCAACGAAGTGCCCGATGTGTTCTGGCGCGAGTTTCGCCCTGTGGTGCGTCGCGCGAACTCCGAGGCGGTGATTGTCGGCGAGATTTGGGACGACGCCGGACGCTGGCTGCAGGGCGATATGTTCGACAGCGTGATGAACTATGTGTGGCGCGGGGCGGTGCTGGGCTTTGTGGCGCATGGGAGCCTAAAGCCCTCGCAGTTCGACCAGCGTATGGCACAGCTGCAGGCGATGTACCCCCGTCAGAGCCTGCATGCGATGTACAACATGCTTAGTAGCCACGACACGCCGCGCTTCCGCCGCGAGTGTGGGGGCGACCTGAGGCGCGTGCGGCTCGGCTTGCTGCTGCAGTTCACCAGCATCGGCGCGCCTGCAATCTACTACGGCGACGAGATTGGCATGGACGGCGGCGGCACGCCCGACAACCGACGCCCGATGCGCTTCGAACTCACCGACGAGGAGCGCGCCCTGCGCGAGTATGTGAAGCAACTTATTGCCTTACGCAAGGCGCAGCCCGCCCTACGCTGCGGCGAGTGGCAAACGCTCCTCGTCAACGACGCTAAGAGCGTGTACGGCTTCGGACGCTACACGGAACCCCAGCGCAACAACGCCGTGCTGGTCGTTCTCAACGCCTCTACCCAACCCCAAACCGTCGAGTTGCCCGTTATCGGCGACTCCACCCGCTGGCGCATCGCCGTCAGCACAACCGAATTCGAGCAGGCGACCTACCCTGCTACGAATGGGCGGATTGCGATTACGCTGCCGCCCCTCGCAGGAACCGCGCTGGTTCCTGACCGTAATCCATCCATAGGAGGTAATGCACAATGAAGGCTCTACAGCGACGCGGCTTCACCTTGATTGAGCTGCTGGTCGTTATCGCGATAATCGCCATCCTTGCGGCGATTCTGTTCCCTGTGTTTGCGCAAGCGCGTGAGAAAGCGCGTCAGACCACTTGTATCAACAACTTGCGTCAGACGGGCACAGCGTTGCTCATGTACGCCAGCGACTATGACAACCGCACGCCCATCTTCTGCTTCGCTGAGTATTACCAGTTTGGCGCGCGCATCCAGCCCTATATGAAGAACCGCGACATCCTGCGATGCCCCTCCTCGCCGTTCCGTCAGGGCGCGGCACAGCTCATTCAGCGCGATAACGGTTTCGGCGACTACATGCGCGCCCCGAACCATCCACAGGTGGGATTGGGCGTCTCACAACGCGGTCGCGCGAACTACTTCGACGACATCTATCCGCCAATGGACTACCTCGTGCATAACGGCTTGGGCGGCTACGGACTGTACGACTGCAACTACAACCCCTCACCCGTGGATTCAGGTCGAGTCACGCGCCCCGCGCGCGCCGTGGCGATGATTGACCTGCCCCCCAGCCGCATGCAGTGGCCCGGTCCCCAGTTCTGGACCGGGCGTATCGGCGGCAGCTTCAAGGGACGCCACAGCGAAGGCTCCGTCGTACTGCACTTAGACGGACACTCGAAGTGGTACCAGTACCAGAAGCTTTACCCCACCGATCGCGGGCAAGCGAACTACTCCGAGCCAAGCTGCAGCGACCCTGACCCGGCCGCAGTCTACACTTGGTACTGCTGGGGCTACGAGTGGGGTCCGCAAGAGGATCGGAACTAAATCCACACCAAGCTGCGCGTAGCGTCGGCGAGACGCCGACGCTACGCAGTGGGAGGGAATACCCGCAGCGGGAGGCTTGAGACGGCTCGCTTCACACCTGCCCGCCAAGCAAGGTGTTGCTCAGGCGACCCTGATGGAACACACGAGGTTTGCAGAGTTTTTAGCCGAATCGCCCGCGAATGTAGTCCTCTGTCTCTTTTTTGCTGGGATTGGTGAAGATTTTCTCGGTCGTGTCGAACTCGTGTAGCACGCCCATCATAAAGAAGCCCGTGTAGTCTGAGATGCGCGCCGCTTGCTGCATCCCGTGTGTCACAATCACTATCGTATACTCTTTTTTCAGCTCGGTGAGCAACTCCTCGATGTGGTAAGTGGCGGTCGGGTCTAAGGCGGAGGTCGGTTCATCCATCAAAATCACTTCTGGGTTCACTGCCAGCACGCGCGCGATGCAGAGGCGTTGCTGCTGTCCGCCAGAAAGCGCCATCCCCGATTGCTTGAGCTTATCTTTCACTTCGTTCCACAGGGCGGCTTGGCGGAGGCTGGTCTCTACAATCTCGTCCAAGACGCGCCTGTCGCGAATGCCGTGCATGCGCGGTCCGTAGGCAACATTATCGTAAATGCTCATCGGGAACGGGTTGGGTTTCTGGAACACCATGCCCACGCGCTTACGCAGCTCCACTACATCCACATCGGGGGCGTAAATGCTCTTGCCGTCCAGAGTCACTTCACCTGTGATACGCACGCCTTCGATGAGGTCGTTCATCCGATTCAGACAACGCAGGAAGGTGCTTTTGCCGCAACCTGAGGGACCAATTAGGGCAGTGATGCTATGGCTACGGATATCCAGGTCAATATCTTTGAGGGCGTGGAAGTCGCCGTAATACAAGTTGAGCCGACGCGCGCTCATTCGGGCAGAATGAGCCGTCTGCTGCGCTTGCGCATCCGAATGCGTGTTTGAGATTAGCCGTTCCACCATTTGATAGGATACCCCACCAGATAGTTAAGGAGATGTTAAGAGTTGCTCGGATAGGACAGCCTCAAATAAGCGGTTTGCAGGCAATCGCTGGAGCAAGAAACTTTGGCACAAAAGTTGCTGTTGATGTAAATGCAGTATGCGGGGATGTAAGCCATGAGCCATCTTTGGAATGATTATGTAGGTTCAGCAGAGACGGAGAATAGGAGCTGCGACGCGCTCGAGTTGGACTGGGAGCAAGGCTTGAGCGACACTGCTATCGACGCGATGTTCGGCAACATTTTGCGACGCCCACTGCTCAGCCCCGAAGAGGAGCTGGAACTGTTACGCCTTGCCCAACAGGGCGACGAGGACGCCCAGAACCGTTTGATTGAGTCAAATTTGCGCTTGGTCATCAGCATAGCACGCCGATATGTACGCCCGGGACTGCCGCTGGAAGACCTGGTTCAAGAAGGCGCGCTTGGTTTGGTGAAAGCCATGCGCAACTTCGATACGGAGCGCGGCTTACGCTTCAGCACCTATGCCGTACACTGGGTACGGCAGAGTGTGGGACGCGCCGCCGACGCCCATACCAATATGATACGCCTGCCTAATCACGCGATCGACTCCTTGCGCAAAATCGAGCGCACCCGCAGCGAGCTACGCGCCACGCTCGGCAAAGAGCCGACCCACGAGGAGATTGCCGCCCAACTGCAGATGCCTGCCAGTAAAGTCGCAAAACTCTCGCGCTATGCGAAGGCGAACTACTCGCTGGAGCATAAAGCACACGAGGAGCAAAGCTCCACGCTCGGATGCCTCTTGACCAGCCCCGAAGAAGCCGACCCCGAAGCCGTCGCCATCGAGCGCGTGTGGGTTTCCGAAATCCTCGACATGATCAATAAGCACCTCACGCCCGGCGAGCGATGGGCAATCTATCGGCACTTGGGGCTGGAAGTGAGCGAGATACCGCCCGGACATACAAAACGCCTCTCGCGGGAGCGCACACGCCAACTGGAGAAGCAAGCGCTGACCAAGCTGCGCGCCCTCGCACGGGAATACTTCGCAGAGAAGTGAATGGCTATTGCACTTGAACAACAGCGGCTGGGAAGCCTTGGCTTTCCAGCTTGCTTTTGAGGGACTCCGCCTTCACCCTGTCGCTGGTCACAAAGGTTTGCACCCGATACATCGTTTTGCCGTTGCGTTGGAAGGGGATGATAGACGCCTGATAGCCACTGGCAATCAGCCGTTGCGCCGTCTGATTGGCGTTCTCACGGCTCTCGTACACGCCGACCTGCACCCGATATCGGACGCTTGCCTGCGTTTCGCTCGGTTGGGAAGGAGCAGTCGGTTCAGGAGACGGCGGAGGCTCAGTCGGGCTTGGCTCGGTTGGGCTTGGTTCAGTCGGGTTTGGCTCGGTCGGTGCAGGCTCTTGGGGTTCGCTGAGACCGGGCGTGTCGCTCGACGCCTCCTCATCGGGGATGAAATACTCATCCTCCATAGGGGAGTAGTCGTCGTCCGCGTTAGGCGTTGGGGCAGGCTCCTGCTTGGCGCGACGTTCGCGCTGCTTGCGTTCATACCGCTCGTAATCGAACGGCGCGACCTCGCGCGAGCCGATAATCACGCCTGTACCTGCCGTGACGGTTGACGGCAGCTTCTCGTACACCTCGACCTTGGGGATTGGCGGCTCGGGGCGCGCAGCGGTGCTTGCGTCGGTCGCGCCGGCATTTGGGGGCGGCATTAGTCGCAGCTGGATGCGCCCTGTCTCGGAAACCGTGATGCGCGGCCCCACCAGATAGTAGCCCACCGCCAGAAAGCCGAGGAACACTGCAACGCCCGCCCCGACGGTCTTGAGGAACCGCTTGACCGAGAAGCCCTCTTCCTCGCGGCTGCGAAAATCTAACGGCATAGCGGCTGAATTATACCCGCAACGGTTCACTCGGTCTGCACGCAGGTGTGGGGGCGGTAGCCTGTGCGTTCCGCTTCGGCGGCGGAGCGAAACTGTACGCGGTTCGCAGGTTGGGGTAAGCGTGCGCAGTCGGGCGCGTGGTACACGCGCGAGTTTCGGTTGCCAATCACGACGCCCGCGCGGGCGCGCGGCGCGCCTGAGGCTTTGGGTAGGTTTGAAGGCGCAACGCGCGTGGCGGCTATCTGCAGCTTCTGGTCCGCGCCCAGACACATCACAATATCGCCGTGCCAATCGGTGCGATATACGCGCTTATTCTGCAGCAGCGCGATGGTTTCCCGATGAGGATGCCCGTAGCGGTTGTTCGCGCCCACGCTAATCACCGCCACACGGGGTTGCACGCGCTCCAGAAAAGCGCGGTCGGTTCCGTTCGACGCGCCGTGATGCGAAATTTTTAACACATCCGCCCGCATATCCAGACCCGCGAGGCGTCGCCTGCCCTCGCGCTCAATATCGCCCGTAAACAGGAATCGCCCTCCCGGCGCATCGAGACGCAACACTGCGCTGTTATTATTGGGGTCCGAGCGCGTACCCACGAGCAGCGGCTCGCGCGGCGCAAGCACTTGCACGCGCACATTCGGCGACGGCTGTATCGTGAGGCCCGCGCGCGCCTTGCGAAACACAGGGCGTTTGCCGTCAGGCGTACGCGCCGCGCGCACCGCCAACAGAAAGTCGCGATACACGGGCGATTCATAGGGCATCGCGATATCCCAGACCTCGCCCACAGGCATGCGCCTCAATACCTCAATCAGACCGCCAATGTGATCGCTGTGCGGATGCGTCGCGACCAGCCAGTCGATATGTTGCACGCCCAGCTGATGCAGTTTATCGACCAGCCCGCGCCCTTGATGGGTCTCGCCCCCATCGATGAGCATCGTTTTGCCGTTGGGAAACATCACAACCGCGCTGTCGCCCTGCCCGACATCGAGGAAGACCACTTGGAGCGCATTGGGGGGCGCGGGTTCCAGCGTCGCTGCCGTAGCAGATTCAACGGAACGAGACGCCGTTGCGCCCGAAGGATTGCCAGACGGCGCACGACAGCCTGCCAATGCGACAATCAGCAGGGGAAGCAGCCATAAATACCAACGCACAGCCTATTGTACCTCACACGCATTCACGGGGCGTCGATAGGCGGCGCGAAACAGCCTCGTGTACGGGTCGAAACTGCCTGCGCTAAAACGCTTCACGCCGCAGCACGACGCCCCGTCAACCCATCTACACACTAAGTAGCAACTTTCGTGCCAAGCGGCGCGGTATAATCTGATGGGGCTATGGCGTTAGAGACGGTTCTGGGGCACTATCGGATTATCCGCGAAATCGCCCGCAGCAACGATGTGGTCTACGAGGCGATCGATACACGCATCAATCGCCGTGTCGCCATCAAAGAGCTGCTGATGCCCGCAGGCGCGACCGACGCCGTGCGTCAAGACCGCGTGGCGCGTTTCCAGCGCGAAGCCCGCGCCGCAGGCGCACTCACGCATCCCAACATCGTCGTCATCTTCGAGACCGAAGCCGAGAACGGACGCTACTTCATCGTGATGGAGTATCTGGAGGGGGACAACCTGCGCCAGAAGATGGAACGCGAGGGCGCGCTGCCCCCCGACGAAGCCGTGCGCATCGCCACGCAGGTGCTGGACGGATTAGCCCACGCCCACGCCAGAGGCGTCATCCACCGTGACATCAAGCCCGACAACATCCACATCCTGCCCTCAGGACTGGTCAAGATTACCGATTTCGGCATCGCGCGCCTCAAGCACGAGCCGAACCTCACGATGGACGGGCAAATCTTCGGCACGCCCAGCTATATGTCGCCCGAACAGGTGCAAGGCGGCGCCATCGACGAACGCAGCGACCTGTTCTCGGTGGGGATTATCCTGTTCGAGATGTTGGCGGGCTACAAGCCGTTTCAAGGCGATTCGGTGATTACAATCACCTACAACATCGTGCATACGGAGCCGCCCTCGCCGCCGAGCATCCCCGCGCCGCTGGAGTGGGTGATACGCAAGGCGTTGCGCAAGCACCCGGCGGAGCGGTTTAGCTCGGCGCAGGAGATGAAGCAGGCGTTGCAGAACGCGCTTCAACCGTTGAACGCGCCGCCTGTCGTGGCGACTCCGATGGGCGCGCCCGCGCCGTACAGCCTGCCGACGCCCACGGGCGGGTATTCGCCTGCGCCGCCCCCGTACCCTGCGCCCAGTGCGCCCACTCATACGCCCCATCCCTATCCGACAACAAGCCCTACAACCGCCAGTGCGCCCGCGCCCTACCTGCCGCCCCCGCCCCCGAAACCCGTCCTCTCGCCAGCCGCGCGACAGTTCCTCGGCACGATGCTCGGCGTGATGCTCATCGGCGGCGCAGTGCTGAGCATTCTCGTTCTCGGCGTGTTCACCGCCACACGCGCCTATCAAGAGTATCAACTGCAGCAGATCGATGAGCGCATCGCCGTCCGCGCCAAAGACGCAGAGAAACTGTTCGGGCAAGGACGCTACTACGAGGCGGCGCAGATTTACGACGAACTCTATCGGAATGTGCAGTCGGTGAGGTGGAAGGACGAATTTCGGCGTAATACCGCCGCCGCGCTCACGATGTACGGCAATCAGCTGCTTGAGGCGCAACGCTACGCAGAGGCAAAGGCGGCGTATCAACAGGCAATTCGGTATCAACCCCTTCCAGAGGCTTACGCAGGGCTGGCTGCGGCGGAGTCGCGCTTGGGCAACTATACCGACGCCGTCCGCCACTGGACAACGGCTGCCGCGTATGGACGCGGCGAACAGGCGCAACAACACCGACGCAGCGCCGCACGCGCACTGATTGCTCAAGGCGACCAAGCCTACCGCCAACGCGACCTCGTGGGCGCGCTCCGTGCGTGGCAGGAAGCCATCAAGATTGCGCCGGGCACGCCCGAAGCCCAAGAGGCGCGACAGAAGTTTGACGAAGCGATCAAAGGCATGTGAGGAACGCTCATGACACTGACCACGATTGGGTTTATCGGCTTAGGAATCATGGGGCGTCCGATGGCGCGGCATATTCTGCAAGCGGGCTATCCGCTCGTGGTGCATAGTCGCAGCCGTCCGCCTATAGAAGCACTGCTTGAACTCGGCGCGCGGGAAGCCGCCACACCCGCACAACTCGCCGCGCAGTGTCAGGGGGTCATCACCTGCCTGCCCGACGATGAGACTGTACGCCGTGTGTGGCTCACAGGCGACGCCCCAGCCCTGCCTGCTATGGCGACCAACACGATTGCCATCGATATGGGCACAACTTCACCCAGCCTCACACACGAGCTGGCTCAGTACGCTCAATCGCGCGGCGTCGCGTTTCTGGACGCGCCCGTCACAGGCGGGCAGTGGGGCGCAGAATCGGCGACGCTTACCATCATGGTCGGCGGCGACCCCAACGCCTACGAACGTGCCCTACCCCTCTTCCAAACGATGGGCAAAAAGGTGGTCTATGTCGGCGAGAGCGGCAAGGGACAGCAGATGAAGCTCGCCAACCAAATCGCCGTCGCCGTCGGCATGCTCGCAGTGGCGGAATCGCTGCTCTTCGCAGAACAGGCGGGATTGGACCTGAACCTAACTGTTGAGACGCTGAGCGCAGGCGCGGCAGGCTCGTGGGCGATGGAGAATCTGGGCAAACGCATCGCGCAGGGCGATTTCCAGCCGGGTTTTATGGTGCAACTTTTGCAGAAAGACCTACACATTTTGCTTAGCGAGGCGCGTCAGACGGCGACGCCCCTGCTCGGCAGCGCGCTGGTGCATCAGCTCTATACGCACTTGGAACGCACGGGCGAGGGCAGGCTCGGCACGCAAGCCCTGATACAAGCGCTGCGACGCTTGAGCGGCGAGGGCGCGTAGTCTTGTGAAAAAACGCACAGACTCTTGCAAAGGCGTCGGCGTATGGGGTACAATAGGCGTATATGAAAACCGTCCTGCGCGCGACAAGCGCGCCACTGTCGGGGTCTATGATGCAGAAGCTGCGTGCGTATTGGATGCTCAGCAAGCCGCGTGTGACGATTCTGGTCTGGCTGACCACGCTCGCAGGGTTGATTCTGGGCGGCTGGGGTCAAACCCTTCAAGGGGGGCTGATTGCCGCGACGCTGATTGGCTCTTGGTTGGTGATTGCCTCTGCGAACGCTCTGAATCAAGCCTACGAGTGGCGTCAGGACGCGCTGATGACGCGCACGGCGAGCCGTCCCATCCCTTCAGGGCGCATCAGCCCGCTGGAAGGCTGGCTGCTGGGCGCGCTGTGGGGCGTCTTGGGCGTGGCGATACTAAGCGTATGGGTGAACCTCGCTGCGGCGTTGCTGGGCGCGCTCTCGATTCTGCTGTACGCTTTTGTTTACACGCCTCTCAAGCAGCGCAGCCATTTCAGCACGGCGATTGGCGCCATTCCCGGCGCGATACCGCCGATGGCGGGCTGGGTCGCCGCGCAAGGCGGCTTCACCATAGAGGCGTGGCTGCTGTTCGCGCTGCAGTTCGTGTGGCAGTTCCCCCACTTCTGGGCGATAGCGTGGCTCTACCGACACGAGTACGCCAAAGCAGGGTTCCACATGCTGCCCTATCCCGACGCTGACGCGGAGACGACGGCGCGCCTCTCGCTCTACTACACGCTCGCGATGATTGCCATCAGCCTGATGTTCGCGCCGTTCGCAGCGCACAGTTGGCTATATCTGCTGGGCGCGCTGACGCTGGGGCTGTGGGCGTTTTCGGCGGCGCGGCGTTTCCTGCGCACGCCCAACACGCCGCAGGGCGCACGGGGCGTGCTTATTAGCTCGGTGCTGTATCTACCGCTGCTGCTACTATGGATGATACTGAGTTTCTAAGACCAACGCTTGGGCGCGAACGCCTGAGCTATGACAGGAGGTAGTTATGACGAAGTTGAAGAACCGTCCGCACACGATAGGACGCGGCGTTGGCGAAGGCAATCTGCCCCCACGCTATCGGGGCGACGGCGAGAGCGGCGGCGAGCCGCCCTACGACCGTTTCCAGATGGCGCGATTGGGCTTGTATATCTTTCTCGGCGCGCTGACCGCTATGTTCGGCGCGTTAGCCGTCCTCTACCTGCTGCGCACTCCAGCGCGGGGCGATTTCGTGTTCGAGATGCCCAAACTGAGCTGGGTAGGTACAGCAGTGCTTATGCTAAGCAGTATACCGTGCCAGATGGCGCTGAACGCCTCGCGCGCTGGCAACCTCCGCGGCGTCTGGCGTGGTATGTTGCTTACGCTTCTGCTGGGCGCGGTATTTCTCGCGCTTCAAGGCGGCAGCTGGGGCGACATCGCACGCCAATTGCAAGGCGCGCCGACCCACTTCTTCATCTCGATGTTCTATGTTATCAGCGCGCTGCACGGGCTGCATCTGCTGGGCGGGCTGGTGTTCGTCGCAGGACTTCTGTATTACGCGCAGCAGCAGCGCGTGCAACCGCAGTCGGTGGAGCTCGGCGCTATCTACTGGCACTTTCTGGGCGTGCTGTGGGTCGCGCTGTTCAGTGTGATGTTAGTCAAGTGAGGTGGCGCGATGCGCGGGATGATGCTTTTTGCGTGGAGTCTGTTGGCGTTGGCGACAGGGGCGTTCGTGTTCGCTCTCTACACGCGCCAAGCCGCCCTCAAGCAAGAAGAGGCGCTGCCCGTACTCGGAACCGTCGATATGCCCTTCGCGTTCAAGAATCAGGCAGGCGAAACCATCACGCAAGACGCCTTCAAAGGCAAGGTCTGGGTTGCCTACTTCTTCTTCACCACCTGTCCCAGCATCTGCCCTGCCATGAACCGTAACGCGATGAATGTGCAACGCGAGTTCGCAAAAAACCCCGATGTGCTGATGGCGGGCTTCACGGTGGACCCCGAAAACGACACAGTGGACGCGCTGCGCAAGTGGGCGAAGCGGCACGAGGCGCAAGCGGGCAAATGGCACTTCCTCACGGGCGACCGCGAAACGCTGTATAAGTTATCCCGCCAAACATTCAGATTAGCGGCGGAACCCGGCGACGAGACGCACCCGATTGTCCACAGCGATAAACTGGTGCTGATTGACCGCCAAGGACGCATTCGCGGCTACTACTCAGGCGTGAACCCCGATCAGGTACAGGTCCTACTGCAGGACATCTACCGCGTGCTGGAAGAGTAGCTACTTCAGCGCGAAGCGGACGACGGTATAAAGCATCACGCCGACGAAGATGACTCGCAGCGCGGTTGCGGGCACACGCTGAGCGAAGCGTGCGCCGATGCGTGCGCCCATCACAATCCCCAACGCGGCGGGCACGACAATATCGGGCGCGAGCTTGCCCTGCACCAAGTAGAGCAACGCGCTGGCAGAGGCAGTCGCGCCTATCAGAAAAGTGCTGGAGCCTATCGCACAGCGCAGCGGCGCTTTGAGAATCGTGTGGATGAGCGGGACTTGTATCAGCCCGCCGCCCACGCCCAACAGTGCAGAAATCATCCCTCCGAGCGCAGAGAGGCTAATCGCGATTCCGCGCTGGCGTGGGTTCCACTCGGTACGACAGTCCGGGCGCGCCGCTTGGGGGGTCGGCGGATGACGCATCGCCCCCAGCATTTGCCCCAACACATACAGTATCAGCGCGATAAACAGCCAGCGCACTGCCGACTCTGGGATGAACCCCACCACCAACCCGCCCCCAATCGCGCCCAACAAGGTGGGCACGAGCAATCGCACACAGAGCCGCCAATCCACCAACCCTGCTTGCAGGTAGGTGGACACCCCTGCGCAGGAAGTCGCGGCGACGGCTACTAAGCTCGCCGCGACCGCTTGCTTGATTGGCACACCCATCAACAAAGTCAGCGCAGGCACTAAGATAATCCCGCCGCCCAGCCCCATCAACGAGCCGAACACGCCCGCGCCCACCGCTATCGGAAAAATCCAGAGTGTACTCAACGCAGATTTCTCGGTACCCGCTCGCTCGCAGACGGCAACGGCTTGAACGGCTTGTGCGGCTCTGTCTGATACCAGTACGCCACACTGGAGTAATCATTCTCCTGAAGATTGGCGTGCCCATGCTCGATGCTCACCCGTATCGAGCGCGTGAAGAGAATCGGATCCTCGATATGGAAGCGATACGAGGTACACTGACGGCGGTCGGGGTGCCTGGGGTCGCTTTCGGGAATCGAAGTTCCTGCATACAGATACGCCTTCGGGTGCATGCCCCACGCATGACAAAGATAATCTTCCGAGCCTGTGCCGTGCAGCGACGGGGGCCACGGCTCGCCATCGATGAAGATCATATCGTCGCCTTCGCCCCACCAAGTATATTCTTTGATCACCTGCTCGTGACTGCCCAACTTGCGTATCACAGGCAGCGGGTCGATGTTATCCACCGACAGCACGCAGCCCACATAGTGCCCTGCGCCCTCCGCGTCCAGTATCAGGTAGTTCTCGGCGTCGCTGTGGTTCGGCGTGTCCAGCAGTTCCCAGTAGTTGCGCCGCTGCTCGAACAGGTTCCCCTGAACGCCTGTGGTGTGATACTCTTGGCGATAGTGGGCATGGAACCGCAGGATGTTTTCGGGGAGGGGCGCGTCATACGACTCATAGTCAATATAGTAGTAGAACGAGCCGATCTCCGTCTCACACTCGTTCACGACCTCGATGCGTGCGCCTGAACTGAACGGCATAGCGAAGTAGCAGTTGAGCGCGATTCCGCCCCCGTAGTTGCCCTCATTCGCCTCGTGGTTGACAGTTGTGAAGGGCATCGACATATACGAGCGTGCGATGCCGTGTCCCAGCCCGAAGAAATCGCCCAACGGCGCCAGTACGCTCGGCTCCGTCTCGCCGTCCCAATACATCTTCAGCACAGTTTTGCGCAAATACATCCGATCGCGGCAGCCGACAGTAATCCAGATGTGTCGGATACAGCCTGCGCCGTCGATGGCGGCAAGCGTCGCAGTCTCTCCTTGGGGGATGGTCAGAAAATCGCGATTGCCGCCCGTACGATCCCAACTAGAAACGCGTTTCGTGCGCCCAGCGCGGCGGTAGACGAGCTTCGCCAGTGGTCCCGAACCCTCGATTCCGTTCAACATATGCGTTGCATTAGCCTCCTATGAGAAGTTCGGTTCAACGACGACGCCTATCCTCCTGCCGATTAGTTTGCAGATACCCTGAGGAACCGCCGAGCAAGTCGGGCTGCTATGTTATATCACGCTTCATCAGCGCTGATAACGCTTGGATGAGCTGCTCGGCGCACTCGCGTTTGCTCATTAGCGGCAGGTTCACAATGCGCCCATCCGCGAAGATGAAGGTGAGACGATTGGTGTCTACTTCAAATCCGCTATCGGGTTCCGATACATCGTTGACGGCGATTAAGTCCAAGTTTTTGCGCGAAAGTTTCTCTTTGGCGTGCTGGATTGCTTTGTCGGTTTCCGCGGCGAAGCCTATCACAATCCGATGCTCTTTACGGTGCGCGACCTCGCCCAAGATGTCGGGGTTCGGCACGAGGTTCAGCGTCCAGCCTTGCGTGTCGCGCTTACGCTTATTGGGCAGCGTGCGTTCGGGGCGGTAGTCGGCGACGGCGGCGGCGGCTATGAACACATCGCACTGCGCGAACTCGGTCTGCACCGCTTCGTACATCTGCAGGGCGGTCTGCACGCGAATCACTTTCGCTGCAGCGGGCGGTGTGAGAGCGGTAGGACCTGTGATGAGCGTGACTTCTGCGCCGTGCGCCATTGCGGCTTCAGCGATGGCGTAGCCCATCTTGCCGCTGGAGCGGTTGCCGATGAAGCGCACGGGGTCGATCGGCTCGTAGGTGGGACCAGCCGTGACCAGCACGCGCACGCCCTCCAAGTCGCGGGCAGATCGCAGGCGTTGTGTGACGGCTTGCACAATCGCGGCGGTGTCGGCAATCTTGCCCCAGCCCTCATCGCCGCACGCCATCACCCCGTAGGCAGGGCTGATAAACTGCACACCGCGCGCCTGTAGGGTTTGCACATGCGCTTGCGTGGCGGGGTGCGTCCACATCGCGGGGTTCATCGCAGGCGTAATCAGCATCGGCGCACGGGTCGCCAACGCGATGGTGGTCAGCATATCGTCTGCCAGTCCCAACGCGAGCCGCGCAATCGTGTGCGCCGTGGCAGGGGCAATCAGCACGAGGTCGGCGTCCTGCGCCCAACGAATATGTGCAATCTGACCAGATTCTGGCGCATCGAACACATCTATAACGACGGGGTTGCCCGTCAGCGCAGCGAAGGTGTCGGGGCTTACCAATCGCGTCGCAGCGCGGGTCATCGCCACGCGCACAGTATGCCCAGCGTGCATCAGCTCGCGCGCCACATCGCACGCGCGATACGCCGCTATGCTCCCCGAAACGCCTAAGAGAATGTTAGGCACATGGGGATTATACCTTTCGAGTTCGTTTTTTACACGACTCACCGCTCCCACAGAAACATCCGAACGAAATCTGACCGCACTTTCGCATCATTCAGAATATCTTCCAACGCAAACCACCGCTCAATCTCAGTCTCGCTTTGTTGCAGGCGGGCTATGAGCCCTGAAGTAAGCGTTTCACGACGCAAAAGTAAGATCGTAACGCAATCGGGATATTTGGCTTTGCAGTCGCGTAGCGTTTTAATTGCTGCGCCCAGCCGCTCGTGTGCCCCTGCAACATCAATTCCACCCTTGATCTCCACAGCAGACAAGAGCTGTTGTCCCTGAAGTAAACAGACATCGGGGTCACTACCGAATAGAATCGATCTACCATTTTGCAAATCCAATCGCTGAGAGGATTGTCTCGCTATAATTCCACTCTCCTGAACATAGCTTGCAAGTATTTGTTGAACAATTACTTCGTACTGGACTCCTTTAGCGTTCTGCCAAGAACCTTGAGCTTGTGCCCCTGCTGCCATCCCTCGCCACAAATCTAGCTTGCGCGGATCTATATTTATTTCTTGCTCGACAAGGCGACTGATGATCTTATTTAAATGTTGTGTTATTGCTTGGGATATATCTACACTAGGTACATTTGTGGTTGTTTCGTAAGACTCTGTATCTAGGTTGACGCGCTTCATAGATTTTTGGGACACCATGGCTAACATACGATAATAACCTGTGGAGCGAGGAATACTTCTAAGCACTGTTGGGTGCGCAAAAACCCACACGGGGGGAATACCTCGATGAATTACCCTATTCCAAGCTTTCTCTGAGATATTCAACTCTTGCAGGTTCCACTCTACCGAAGAGCCATCAAACTGTTCGATGGCAGAGGCAACCTCTTGTAGCCCCCATTCTTGTAGCTTGGCTAAAAAGAAGAGGCTTCTCGCTTGCTGTTCTTGCACCCAGCTCTCTTGGCGAGTTGTTCGCTCTTTTCTTAGCTGATTTTGCTCCATACCAAGATGCTCTCCCGCACGGGCACTCGTCCATAGCGTCCCATCTGCTGGGAGCTATTACCCTTATACCGTGCTACCCAGACGGCTTCTGTTCTCAATCCGTAGGTTTCAGCCATATCGCAAAGGATCAAATCCACAGGTAGCATCTCGCCTTCAAACCGCACATTGTCGATGACCATGTAGATAGTTGCTCCATCTGCGCAGACACGAGATAGATTGTATAGAACCTGTTGCATATCCACAAAGTACGCTGTAATCATGTCAGGGATACGCGGGTTATTGAGTTGTTCTCGGCGTGATTGAAGTATTTGAACTAACTCATTAACAGCGTGATGAGGCGCGCGCTCAGAGGGGTTCACTTTCGCCTCGATATGCGACCGCAGCACGCTGTGGCGCAGCAGCTTCAGTTGCTCAAAGTTTTCAACGAAGAAGAAGCACAGCTCGAGTGAATAGGAGCGCGTGTAATCATACCGATTGGCGTAAGGGGGGGAAGTGACCACCAGATTCGGCTTCTCAGAGAACGGTGAAGGAGGCAGTGCGCGCGCGTCTCCCACAATCGGAATAGCAGGCGCACGAGGCTCCCACCCCAGCGCGCGCACGGCTTGCACATCGCGCTCTGCAGCCAAAACGCGCTCGTATAACGCCGCATCGGGGAAGACGGGCTGCTTCTCACGCCGCAAGCGTAAGAACTGACCATCTTTGGAGGTGTAGCTGCACGGCTCTAAAATCGATAACAGCAATAGCATCATTATTTCACGCATCGGCGTACTTAGTTGCAGAATCCCTGTCTTCCACTGCAAAAGCCGCTTGAGAATTTCAGGATCGAATGCAACCTTCATAATCGCGACATCAGTTGCCGCAGTCGCTTCTGGAAAGGTATCAATATCGCCAAGAAGGCGTCGGTAAGTGTCAATAATCGCGCTTGGTTCTACCGATAACATCTTCAACAGGGTATCGGCGATAAACACGCCCACAGGAAGACGATCTACCCCCCAAGAAGGTATTCCCAGAACCGTGGAGGCGAACAGTGTTGTTCCCATCCCTAAAAAGGGGTCTAAAACGCATAGGTTTTTCTCAGCGCTATGCGCTTGTATCAACTCTCGGACAAGCGTGTGAGCAAACGCCTCTTTGTAACGATACAAGCGTAGCAGGGGTATGCTCTTATTCGCCCTGTATGAGACTTTCTCTCCCCAATCAAGGCGTTCCTGTAGGAATGGACGATACTTATATTCCAGACGCTCGCGATGGGTGCGGGCAGTCGCCGCAGCAGCGGCTCCCGTTTCCCAAAGAGTGAGCTGGGTCATCATCGTCAGAATTCTACCTCACGGCCACGGGTACACAGGCGTTTCCACGCCATAGATGAGCGCCAGCAGCGCCCACACCGCCGCCGAGCAGAACTCGCCGAAAATCATTCCCAAGAAGAATGGGCGCGCCCGACGATAGAGCGGCATCCCCCCGTAGCGCAGCAGCGGCGCCTTAATCAGCCACGCCACAAACATCGAGAACCATAACACAATCACGCCCCAAGTTGCGCTCATTGCGAAGCCGAGCGGATGGAACGGGAAGCCCGGCAACGCCGAACGCCCCCACGCCAGCAATAAGGTTATCCCGAACCCCGCCACGAAAAAGAGCGGGCGGAACGCAGGCACAGGCGTCTCGCCCCCCGACGGCGTCATAAACGACGCGTTCTCCCGAAAGAACTGCGTCGGTTGACGCTCGTATACATAGCCATACAAGTTCAACGCCCCGTAGGTGTAGGGCAGCCACAGCTGGAACGCGAACGCTATCGCCATCGCCGCGACAATTCCTATCCCCAGTGTGAGCAGTAGTGTGCGTTTCTGCAGGCGCGCCTCCTCGCTCAACTTCTGCGCGTCCAGCATCCCCGTAATCGGGATGCCCCGCAAATCGCGTAGCATTATCGAGTCCAGCAGCGCCATCGCCGTCAGGTTGCGTGGCGAGAGCAGCGAATACTTCTCCATCGTCATCACATCCATCGGCGTGAAGCACCCCTCGGTAATCAGCAAGCCGCCCTCCGCCGTGCAACGCGCCATCACCAGTCCCTGCACCATCAGGTATATCGCAAACACTAACGCCGCAACCCACCAGTCCATCCCTGCCCACTGCGCCCAGAGCAGAATCACTACGAACGAGCCAATCAAGCCCCAGAACGCCCAGCGATAGGACATCAACTCGCTGCCCGGCGAGGGCGGCGGGGCGTCGCCCTTCACCACCTGCCACACATAGCGCAGGTGATGACGCGCCGAATATAACACATACGCCGCCACCGCAAAGAACGCCCCCGAACAGAACCACTTCACGAACCCAGCCGCCGCCGCGTGCTTCGCCGTCGTCTCGAAACCATAGGTCAGCCCCAGAAACTCAAATACCTTGCTCAGCAAATAGAAAAACCAGAAGCTGAACAGCAACTCTGTCGGGATTAGAAAGAAGAAGCCCACTGCCGCAAACGAGAGATACAGCGAGAACATCGTCATCTGGTCATACGGCGGTGTCGCAAAGTAGTCCTTGAGCGGATAGGTCAGCGTGACTTCGGGGATTGTCGGGATATTTCGGTGCAAGCCGTTCAGTGTGAACACGAAAATCGGCAGCAGCGCGCCCATCCAGAACAGTCGGTTGCCGAAAAACTCGCCCTCACGCGTCAGTTCAAGCGGCAGCTGCACCAGCGGGAACGATAGCCGCTCGTTCTCCACCCACTGCTTGCGCAGCAGTACGCTGATACACAGAAACGCGAAGAATACCGCGCCAATCAGGATCATCCATCGCGCTGTGGAGGCAATCCACGCGCCCCACGGAATCGGTTCGCCGTACGGGATACGCTGATAGAACCACTTGACGAGCGGCTCGGGCTGTGGCTCCTCAGGGTTCCACGGGAACAGTGCGGGGTTGAGCAGCGGGAAGTAGAGCTGCGCCCAGTTGTTGCCCTCGGCGTAGTAGCTCACGCCCACCTGCATGGGCAGCAGTCGCTCCATCACGCCACGCGAGGCAATCATCGCGCTGAAGAGCATCATCACAAACACAACGGCAAGTTCAGGCGCACTCAACGCCGCGCGGGGGCTGACCCGCGCCGCCAGTCGATTGAGCAGCACGCAGACAAACAACAACGCTATCACCGCGGGCGGGAGCTGCATCATCCCAATCTGGATAGTCTGCGCAATCAGCTCCGCCGACGCGACAATCACCGAAGTCGCCGCTGAACCGATTAGACCTACCACCAGCGCGCGTCCCATACGCACAGGGGGGCGCACGAACTCCGACTGTGCCTCACGCGGTTTAGTCAAGAGAGCCATCCATACTCCTATTCGGCGCGAGGGCAGAATATCCTGCGAGGATTACCATACTTAATTAGGGTTTTGAGGGATCGGGACTGTCTTGAAAAGTCTGCTCCGAGATTGCCACATTCGGCGTCGGTTCGAACTCCATCACCAGCACGAACGCGCCGGGCTGGTCTTCGATCTTCACTTCGGAGCGAATGCGCAGGGCGCGTATCAGCAAGGTCTCCTTGTCGATCACAATCTCCAGCGTGTCCTCTTTACCCCGTTCGTTCTTGATGCGTCCTGCGAGTGTGACCTGCTTCTCGCTCTCGCCTGCGACTTTGAGCTGGGTAATTTGCTTGCGGAACCGCTCCTGACTGCTCTTGCCCCCATGCAGGAAGACGAGGTCATAGCTGGGCGCGATGCCCGCCTCCGCGAGTTGCTCAAGGAGCGCCGCGCCAGAGTTGGCGACAGGCTTAGACTCGTCGCCCGCCTTGAAAGTTTGACCATCGCACACATAGCGCTGCCCCTCGCCCTGGGCGTTCAAGTCCTTCACGAGCAGGTTCAGTCGCGCAGGGGCTTGGGCGGTGTAGGCGTAGAGGTACTTCTGGATAGGCGAGCCGTCGGGAATGCGCGGCGTGACCATCAGCACGGTCAGCGTGGTCTTGCTCTGCAGGCTCTGCAGTTGCGAGTACGCCTGAAAACTCTTTTGCAGCCATTCGTCCGCCGCCTTCTCCACTTGCGCCTGAGCCAGCGCAGCCCAACACAACACTGCAACAACGCCTAACGCTCGCATAGCAGGGAAAGTGTACCCGATTGCGAAATGCGATTCCCGTGCGCGTCTGGCTATTGGGGCTGGGGCTTATCCTAACGCTGAACTTGCTTGCCGTTGGCGATTGGCATTTCGACGACGGTCTGCGCGATGGGTTCGAGAATCTCGACACGCGCGTTATCTTGCGGCGGTTGCAGCAGCCCCATTCGGTGTGGGAGTGGTTCACGGGCGATTGGGTGCTGGGGAACGGTTTCTATCGCCCCTTGCCCAGCGTGCTGTATCAGCTGGACTACTGGCTCTGGCGGGATGCGCTGCTTGCTTGGAAGTGGACGAACGGCGCGCTTGCAGTGCTCAACGCTCTGTTGGTGGTGGGATTTGTGGGGGCGTTGTTGGGGCGTCGCGATTTCGCGCTTGCGGTCGGCTTTATCTTCACGGGATGGCAGACGGGGCTGATGCCGTTGCCGCCGCTTTGGCTCGGTTGGGCGGCTCTGGGCGCGGGTGTATTTTGGGGTTGGCGCGTGGGCGACTGGCGACGCGGCGCTGTTTGGGGATGCGTCGCGTTCGCGCTGGTGGTGGAGCTGCGATTCATTCCCACCCTGCCTGACCTCCACTTAGAGAGCTTCGCCTACCGCGCGATAGGCTGGATTCCGGGGCGCACGGCAACGCTGATGACGCTGTTGGCGCTCCTTGCGCTGATTGGGGTGTGTTTCTATGCCCGTACAGGCAGAATGGGCTGGGCGGCGCTGGGGCTTGGGGGCTTTCTGGGCGCGCTGCTGAGCTACGAGCAGGCGGTCGCGCTACCGATACTTATGGGGCTATGCTTGTGGAGCGTCTCGCGCAAGCAGACGCGGGCAGGGAACGCGCCTCTCATCCCCCTCCTCTGCCTACTGATGCTCCTGCCTTACTTTGCTTTTTATCGCACGCATATCCCCACGCAAACGCAGTACCACCAGCAGCGGCTCAAGCGGTTCAAGACCCTGCCCGAAACCGCGCTCAACTGGGCTGTTCCAACTGGACGCGAGGCGATTACGCAGATTGATGTCGCTCTCACCGCGCCTTTCAATCTGCTGATGCCCTCGTTTTGGGCTGGGTTGCTGGGGTTCACGGCATATGTCGTGGCGTTGCGTGAGGGGCTGCGTGCGCGGATTGGGTGGCTGGGCTGGCTGGGTTCACTGCTGGCTTATGCGCCGCTGATGCCTGTATTGCCCTTGATGCACTACTATTACCTCCCTGCGGTTTTCCGTGCGCTCTGGGCGGGTATACTCCTGCTATGCCTGCATACACTGCGCCCGACGCGAAGGGCTACTTCGGTCGCGATGGCAGTTGTTGCAGGGGTGGACGCTAATCATAAGCCTCGCGGCGATGGCGCACGCGCGTAATTCGAACGCGTTTTGCCTCGTCGTCGATTTCATATACAACCCGATAGCGCCCTACACGCAGCCGATAGAGACGCTGATGCCCCTTGAGCTTGACCACTCCGCGAGGGCGTGGCGTCTCGCGCAGGGTGTCTATAGCCGCAGCTATTCGACGCTGCACCTCTATAGGCAGGGCGCGCAACTCTTTCGCCGCAGACGCAACGAACTCTATCTGATACTCAGGCAGACCGCTCTTCCTCCCGCTCTATCTCTGCTTTAATTTGCTCCCACGGTATTGTCGGCTCGTGCTTGCGGGAATCTGAGATTAGGATATCGTAGAAATCTTCCCAAAGCTCGCCCCACTCGGTCAGGTCAATCAGCACGGCTTTCTTTTTGCCGTGTTCGTCTACTACATAATCGATTCCGCGCATGGTGTACCTCCAGTGCAAAAATATACCTCACTCTCGGAGACCTCACATTGCAACACCGACGGGTATACTCCTGCTATGCCTGCATACACTGCGCCCGACGCGAAGGGCTACTTCGGTCGCTATGGTGGACGCTATGTGCCTGAGACGCTCATCCCTGCCCTCGACGAGCTGACAGACGCCTATCTGCACTTCAAAGAGGACGCCGACTTCCAGCGCGAGTTGAACTACTATCTCATCACTTTTGCGGGGCGTCCGACGCCGCTCTATTTCGCGGCGAACCTCAGCGCCGCGCTGGGGCGACAGGTGTATATCAAGCGTGAGGACCTGTGCCATACGGGAGCGCACAAGATTAACAACGCGCTGGGGCAGGCGCTGTTGGCGAAGCGGATGGGGAAGCAGCGCGTTATCGCCGAGACGGGCGCAGGGCAACACGGCGTGGCGACGGCAACTGCTTGCGCCCTGCTGGGGCTGCACTGCGAGGTCTACATGGGCGCGGAAGATATGCGCCGCCAAGCGTTGAATGTGTTCCGCATGCACCTGTTGGGAGCGAAAGTCATCCCCGTGGAAAGCGGCACGGCGACGCTCAAGGACGCCACCAGCGAAGCCATCCGCGACTGGGTGACGAATGTCCGCACGACGCATTACATCATCGGCTCGTGCGTCGGTCCGCATCCCTACCCGATGATGGTACGCGATTTCCAGTCGGTGATAGGGCGCGAGGCGCGGGAGCAGATTCAGGCATACGCTGGGCATCTCCCCGACGCGATTGTCGCCAGCGTGGGCGGCGGCAGCAACGCGATAGGCATCTTCCACCCCTTCATTGAGGACGAGGCGGTGCGCCTCATCGGTGTGGAGGCGGGCGGACACGGTTTGGACACGGGCGAACACTCTGCCAGCCTCGTTGCGGGCGAGTACGGCGTGCTGCACGGTGCCGCCAGCCTCGTGCTGCAGACGGACGACGGACAGATACGGCTCACTCACTCCGTCTCCGCAGGCTTGGACTACCCTGGCTCAGGTCCTGAACACGCCTACCTGAAAGAGATTGGGCGGGCAGAGTATGTCGCCGTCACGGATGAGGAGGCGTTAGGCGCGTTCGCGTGGCTGGCGCGACACGAGGGGCTTATCCCCGCGCTGGAATGCGCCCACGCCTTCGCTTATCTGAAAGCCCTCGCGCCCACCCTGCCTCCTAACGCCGTGATTCTGGTCAATCTCTCAGGGC
The DNA here is from genome assembly GCA_046294565.1 of Fimbriimonadales bacterium. Taxonomy (GTDB): domain Bacteria; phylum Armatimonadota; class Fimbriimonadia; order Fimbriimonadales; family GBS-DC; genus GBS-DC. The sequence continues at coordinate 14,905 of JBKBKS010000005.1, read as the reverse complement.
GCGGCGACAAGGATGTGGCGCATGTGGCGGAGATTCTCAGCACGCACGCCGCCCACGCTTGATACGGGGTATACTCACCATAGGGGGAATCGATGCGAACTGACGACTGGATGGCGTTGCAGCATGTGTTGAATACAGGTGTCAGTCCCGACTCGGTATGTTCGTTCGAGCATTTTCTCTATTTCGATGATGAGCGTCTTGCAGGTTTCGCCGCGCTCGCCTTGCAGGATGTGGGCTACCAAGCGGAGGCGGGCGCTACAGTAGACGGCGGATGGCTGGTAATTGTATATACTTACCACTGCCCCGACGCTTCCGAGCTGGAGCGGCGCATCAACTACCTCGAGAGTGTTGCTCAAGCGTATGGGGGCGAATACGAGGGCTGGGGCGTGCCTGTCAAACGATGAGTGGTTGACTATGCGCCATCTCGTCTTGATTTTAGGCGACCAGTTGGACAGGCGTTCGTCGGCGTTGGACGGCTTCGACCCTGCCCTCGACGCCGTATGGATGGCGGAAGTTGTTGAGGAAGCGACGCATGTGTGGAGCCACAAAGCGCGGATTGCGATTTTCTTGAGCGCGATGCGCCACTATCGCGACTGGCTGCGTCGGCAGGGCTACACCGTGCATTACCACGCTCTGGACGACCCTGCCAACGGCGGCAGCTTCGCCAGCGAGCTCATGCGCGCCGTACGCCAACATCAGCCTCAGAAGCTCATCGTGGTGGAACCGGGCGAGTGGCGCGTCCTGCAAAGCTTAGGACAAACCGCCCGTCAGCTTGGCGCGCCCCTCGAAATCCGACCCGACCGCCACTTCCTCTGCACTATCGATGAGTTCAAACGCCACGCCGCCGCACGCAAACAGCTCCGATTGGAGTATTTCTACCGCGAGATGCGCCAGCGCACGGGGATTATGATGGACAGCAAGCGACCGTGGGGCGGCGCATGGAACTTCGACGCCGAGAACCGTCAAGCGTTCGGCAAACAGGGCCCCGGCTTAGTGCCGCCGCCCATCTCCTTCGCGCCCGACGCCGTCACGCAGGAGGTCGTCCGCCTCGTGGAGACGCGCTTCCCCAACCATCCGGGCAGCTTGAGCGCGTTCGACTGGGCAGTGACCTCCGAACAGGCAGAGCAGGCGTTGGACGACTTCATCGAGAACCGCTTGCCGCTGTTTGGACCTTACCAGGACGCGATGTGGACAGGCGAGCCGTACCTGTATCATTCGCGCCTCGCGTCGGCGATTAACCTCAAGCTGTTAGACCCGCGCCTTGCCATCGAGCGCGCCATCGACGCCTACCGTCAGAAGCACGCGCCCCTGCAAAGTGTGGAAGGGTTCGTGCGCCAATTGCTTGGCTGGCGCGAATATATCCGCGGCGTCTATTGGCTCTATATGCCCGAATACCTCGAACGCAACGCCCTGAACGCGACCGCCGACTTGCCCGACTTCTACTGGACAGGCGCGACCGATATGAACTGCCTGCGCGAGACAATAGGACAGACCCTCAAGCACGGCTTTGCACACCACATCCAGCGATTGATGATTACAGGTCTCTACGCGCTGCTGCTGGGCGTTCACCCCAAGCAGGTGCATGCGTGGTATCTGGCAATCTATGTGGACGCTGTGGAGTGGGTGGAGTTGCCGAATGTGTACGGCATGTCGCAGTTCGCGGACGGCGGGCTGATGGCGTCGAAGCCGTATATCGCCAGCGGGAAGTATGTCCAGCGGATGAGCAACTACTGCGTGGGTTGCCGCTACCAGCCTGGCAAAGCCGTCGGCGCAGACGCCTGCCCTTTCACCACGCTCTATTGGGATTTCCTGATGCGCCATGAGGCGGCGTTCGAGAGCCATCCGCGCTTGGGGCAGCAGATACGCAACCTACGCCGTCTCAGTGAGGCGGATCGGCAGGCGATACGCGCACGTGCCGACGCTCTCCGACAGCCGAAGATTGGCGGCTGAACCTACGCTGACTCGCGCTTCACCAATCGGGCGGGCACGATTTGGCGTTTCGGCGTCGGCGTGCGCCCCTCAATCAGCTCCACCAACATCTCGGTGGCGCGCCGCGCCAATTGCGGTATCTCAACCGCTACGGAGGTCAGGCTCGGCTCCACATACTGACAGACGGGGCTGTCGTTGAAGCCGACAAAGGCGATATCGTCGGGTACGCGCCTGCCTTGCCGCTTCGCCTCGCGCATCGCGCTCACAGCGATCAGGTCGTCCAGCGCCAGCACAGCGTCGGGCGGCGTCGGCAGATTCAGCAGCTCGGTCATCGCGCTCGTCATACTGCGCGGGTTGAACTCGGCGAACGCGATCAGTGAAGAGTCGTAGCTAATCCCGTGCGCCTCCAGCGCACGCTTGTAGCCCTGTAAACGGTCGCGCGTCACGGTCAGCCCTGCCGGGCCGCCGATGTACGCCACACGCTTGCGCCCCGTGCGTATCAGATAATCGGTCGCCATAAACGCCGCGCCGATGTTGTCGTTGTCCACCGACGCGATAGCGTCTACAGGCTCATATCGTCCTATCAGCACGAAGGGGAACCCCTCGCGACTCAGCCGCTCGATGCGCTTATCGTGCGACTCCGATTCCACCAGAATCAGCCCGTCCACGCGCCGTGTGCGCAGCAGTTCCTCGTAAATCGCGCGTTGGGTGCGTGCGGTGCGCGCGGTATCGACGCAGAGGTGATACTCGTGCTTTGCCGCCTGCTCCACGATGGTCGCGATCAGCGTACTGAAGAAGGGGTCGCCCGCCAAGGCTTCTGGCGCGCGATGGATGACCAGTCCCAGCAGGCGCGTGCGCTGCGAGCGCAACGATTGAGCGCGCGCGTCGGGCACATAGCCCAGTTCCTGAACGACTGCCAACACGCGCTCGCGCATCGCCTCATTCACTTGCGGGTCGCCCTTCAGCACGCGCGACACCGTCGCCTGCGAAACGCCCGCTAAGCGTGCAATCTCCACTTGTTTTAAGTCTGCCAACTTCGCTCCCTCGGAATACGATTTCTATTATAGCACATTTGGGCGTCCTACAGCCTTTGGAGCGTCGTTCCGGGATAGTAGGCTTCCAGAATCTGCCGATAGTTTTGCCCTGCGAGGGCGCGCCCTTGGGCGCCCCACTGACACATGCCCGCGCCGTGCCCGCTGCCCTGTCCTACAAGTTTCCAGCCGTCGGGCTGAGGCTGAATTTCAAACGCAAGGCTACGGATGTTCAACGCGCCAAGCGCGCTGCGGAACTCCGCCCCTGAAAGCGTTACAATCGCGCGGTCGCCCTGAATGGCTATTTGGAGCGCGTGTCCGCTATGTGCGCGTTGGGCAAGCCGCAGTTCGTGGATACGCCCCGCTTGGGGAAAGCGTCGCTGCAGTTCCTCGCGCGTGAGGGTCAGCTCCCAAGTGCTGTTGGGGGCAACACCGCAGTAAGGTTTGCTGCTGGGGTCTGTGTCGGGGACGCCTGCGAGGTACGGCAGAGGGCGTGCGTTATGCATCGCAATTTCAATCGGCGCGGTGTGCCCGCCGCAGTTGCCTGTGTAGACGGCTTCAATAACGCGCCCCTCGAACAGGAGCACTTCGCCCCCCGTGGCGTCTACAGCGGCGTTCGTGTTGGGATGCTCTGCCTCGACTCCGCCATACACTTGGCATGGCGCATGGTCGCACAGGTCGTAGCCCCACTGGCGATAGCGGTTCAGGCGTCGGAAAGTGAACGAGCGCGCCGCCACCGCCTGCGCTTTGAGCGCTTCGGGATGGAAGTTGGGGGGCATCTCGCGCGGCAGCGTGGCTTTCAAGTAGTCGTCGAGGGCAACCCAATTAATCGTGAGCAGTTTGCCGTCGCGCTCCACCCATTCCAGATGCCCGCGATAGCGGCGTAGGGCGTTGGGGGACGCGCCGACCGTCAAGAAACCGCCATTGGCAGGTTCGGCAAGAAGTCGCTCTGCTTGCACCTGCGCCCGATTGCAAGTGGCGCGGTAGCGTCCGTTCTCGTGGCGCAGCTCCCAGACCTCCCCCGCCTTGCCTTCGCCGAGCGTTGCGCCTGTGCGCGGGTCAATCCAGCGGAACGCGCCTTCCGAGACGCCGACATAGAGAACTTTCGCCCACGCCGCCTGCTCCAGTCCGACTCGGATCAGCCAATCGTTGTCGCGCGTGCGCGGCGTCTCCGCCAGCCCTGTTGCAAGCGTCAATAACCCAATCCATAGCGTTCGCGCAGTGAGTCGCATACAATCGGTATGTTCCATAATAAAACGCCCCTTCCTGCAGGAAGGGGCGTTGAGTTCGGAGAATGAGCAACGCTCGCTTAGTTGCCGTACAGACCCCACAAGGGCCAGTCTCCTGACCAAGTGGGTGGTTGGCTAATTGTCCAAGCCATCCCTTGAGGGAACGCGCTTAGCGGGCTGGGGCTATACTCTTGCGCCGTGGGCGACTTGGCGAGGAACTCGCGCACATTCATCCACTTCGCGTGCCCATCTACATACACAATAATCAGCCCGTCCATGTGCGGCGCGTTGTTCTTATTGATACGCCCGCTGGCAGGATTGCCGTCGTAGAACCAATTCGCCCACAGGTGGCGATGCGCCATCGGATAGGCGGTCTGGATGGGTTGTTGCCCAAACACATAATGGCGCGTCGCGGGGAAGCGATCCTCCATCAAGATCATCGTCTCCGCAGGCCGCTGCACGCCCGCCATATTACCACCAAGGAACGAGTTGCGGAACTGCTGGCGATCCCCTGTACGGTTCCAAGTGTTCAGCGCGCCCGTGATGTGCAGAGCAAGGGAATAACCGCCCTCGAAAATTTCCGCATTCTGTTCCCACTGCGCGCGGTCGAATTGGCGGCTGGGACAAAAGAATATCTGAATATTTTTGACATAGGGGTAAATCCAATACTGCCACTTGTAGTGATTCACGCGCTGTCCGTATGGACCGCTGCAGCCCACAGCACTGGGTTGGTAGGGGATTCGCGCAGGCGCGATGCAGTCGTCGTTGCGCGGAAAGGTCTCGTCCCAGTCGTTCACATACATCGTGATGCCAAGACCAATCTGCTTACAGTTGCTCAGACACGAGGTCTGACGCGCCTTCTCGCGCGCCTGAGCGAACACTGGGAACAGGATTGCCGCAAGGATTGCGATAATCGCAATCACGACCAGCAGCTCGATTAGCGTAAAGCCGTGTCGTCGCATAGTCAAAAACCTCCTGCGGTATAACTATACCCCCTTGTTTGTTAAGAGATTATTAAGGGACTGACTAAGCGTTTCCCCGTGCGGGATGGTTTACATGCGATTTTTTGTCCGCACGCCCAGCCTTTCTCCCACAGGGCGTGACGGGCAGGGAATCCCCTCTTTCGCTGCGTGGGTGAGGGTTTGGTAATCAGGGTCAATCGGTTCACTTCCGCAGATAGGCTCTTGGAAACGCATACAAACAACTCGGCAGGATTTTTGGGGGCGGCGTTCTATAGGGTGGCTATGCCGCGCACAGGTAATCAAGGGCGAAACGGTCAATCGGCGGCGCGAGGAGGCAAGTGGGAGTACGCGCCTGCCCCCGAATCGCGCAGTGTGGTCAGGATTCAGCCCCGTTATGAGCTGTTTATCGACGGCGCGTTCACTCCGCCGCGTAGTGGGCGATACTTTCCGACGCTTAATCCTGCCACTGAGGAGGTTCTCGCAGAGGTCGCCTGTGCCGACGCCGAGGATATCGACCGCGCTGTGCAAGCCGCTCGGCGCGCCTACGAAACCGTCTGGAGCAACCTTTCGGGCAAGGAACGGGCGAAGTACCTGTTCCGAGTTGCGCGAATTGTGCAAGAGCGATCCCGCGAGTTCGCCGTGCTGGAGAGCTTAGACGGCGGCAAGCCGATACGCGAGTCGCGCGATGTCGATGTCCCCTTAGCCGCTGCGCACTTCTTCTATTATGCAGGCTGGGCGGATAAGTTAGAGTATGCGTTTCACGGGCGCGCGCCGCGTCCGCTCGGCGTGGCAGGACAGATTATCCCATGGAACTTCCCGTTGCTGATGGCGGCGTGGAAGATTGCCCCTGCGCTCGCTTGCGGCAACACAGTGGTTCTTAAACCCGCGGAGACCACCCCACTCACCGCGCTGCTGCTGGGCGAGGTCTTCCAGCAAGCCGAGCTGCCGCCCGGCGTGGTCAACATCATCACAGGCGATGGACACACGGGCGCGACGCTGGTGCAACACCCCAACCTCGATAAGATTGCCTTCACGGGCAGCACGGAAGTCGGTAAGCAGATACAAAAAGCGGTCGCAGGCACGCACAAACGCCTCACGCTGGAGCTCGGCGGGAAAGCGGCGCATGTCATCTTCGAGGACGCCGCGCTCGACCAAGCAGTTGAGGGCATCGTCAACGGCATCTATTTCAATCAGGGGCATGTGTGCTGTGCAGGGAGCCGCCTGCTGGTGCAGGAGAGCATCGCCGACCTTGTGATACGCAAGCTCCAGCGGCGCATGGCGCGGCTGCGCGTGGGCGACCCGCTCGATAAAAACACCGATATCGGCGCGATCAACTCGCTGCCCCAGCTGCGCAAGATCGAGCGGCTTGTGGCAATCGGCATTCAGGAGGGCGCGAGGCTCTATCAGCCCGACTGCGTACTGCCTTCCAAAGGCTACTGGTATCCGCCCACGCTCCTGACGCAGGTCTCCACCGCGCACACTGTCGCACAGGAAGAGATTTTCGGTCCCGTGCTGAGCGTTCTGACTTTCCGCACGCCCGACGAAGCGGTGCAGATAGCCAACAACACGCGCTACGGGCTATCGGCGGGCGTGTGGACGAATAAGGGCAGTCGCTATCTGGAGTTCGCCGCGCGGGTGCGTGCGGGCGTCGTGTGGTGCAACACCTACAACAAGTTTGACCCTGCCAGCCCGTTCGGCGGCTACTTAGAGAGCGGCTTCGGGCGTGAGGGCGGACGGCACGGCTTAACAGAGTATGTGCACTTATAACATCAACGCTTGCGCGAATCGCTCCATCGCCTCGCGGGCGCGCTGGAGTTTGAGTTCCCGATGCAAGGCGCGGTCTTTTGGCGCGTCCTCCGGCTCGGGCAGCAGTCCCCAGTTGGCGTTCATCGGCGGGAAGTTCGGATGTTCGTAAGTGCTGATGTAATGCAGCAGCGAGCCGATGACCGTCTCGCGTGGGGGCGCGACGGCGGGCTTGCCTATCGCCAAGCGCGCCGCGTTCAACCCAGCTATGATGCCCGACGCCGCCGACTCGATGTACCCCTCCACCCCCACCATCTGCCCAGCAAAGAAGAGCCTGCCGTCCTCGCAGAACTGCAAAGTACGCTGCAGCAGGCGCGGCGAATCTAAGTAGGTGTTCCGATGCACCACGCCGTAGCGCACGAACTCGGCGTTCTCCAAGCCGGGCACGAGGCGGAAGACGCGTTTCTGCTCGCCCCACTTCATGCGCGTCTGGCACGCCACCAAGCTATACATCGTACGCTCGTTATTCTCCGGGCGCAACTGCAGCACGGCATAGGGACGCTTGCCCGTGCGTGGGTCGATCAACCCCACCGGCTTGAGCGGTCCGAAGCGGAGCGTCTCTTTGCCCCGCGCGGCTAACTCTTCCAACGGCACGCACCCCTCGAAAAACCGCGCATCTTCAAACTCGTGCAAAGGCGTCAACTCGGCGGCGCGGATGGCTTCCCAAAATCGCTCATATTCCGCTTTGGTGAACGGGCAGTTGATGTAAGCAGGGTCCCCTTTCTCGCGTCGGCTGCCCAGGAACACCTTGTCGTAATCGATGGTGCTGGCGTCTACGATGGGCGACACGGCGTCGTAAAAATAGAGGTGCTGCTTGCCTGTGATACGCGCGATTTCGCTCGCCAGCGCGTCGGAAGTGAGCGGACCTGTGGCGATAACCAGCGGCCGGTCACTGGGGATGTGAGTCATCTCCTCGCGCACGACTTCAATCAGCGGATGGAGCTCGATACGCGCTGTGATGGCTTGCGCGAAAGGCTCGCGATCCACGGCTAATGCTTCGCCTGCGGGCACGGCGAACTCGCGCGCGGTTGGAATCACTATCGAGCCGAGCCGCTCCATCTCCCACTTGAGCTGACCCGACGGCGTGGTGGGCAGCGCCGACTTGAAGGAGTTTGAGCAGACCAACTCAGCGAGCCAGCCCGTCTTGTGGGCGTGCGTGCTGCGTTTGGGGCGCATCTCGTAGAGGCGAACTGACACTCCCATCCGAGCGGCAGCCCACGCGGCTTCCACGCCGGCAAAACCGCCGCCGATGATTGTTATGCGCGGCATATACCTAATTATACCTCACTCACCCCGCGTTGGAAAGCGACTGAATTAGGTATAATACTCCTACGCTTCTGGGGGCGAAGGCTGTTTCACCAAGCCGCCGCAGGCGGTTTCGTGAAGCGGCGTCGCCCCGAAGCGCATCTCACATAAGAGGAGGTATGGAGGTAAACGGTATGACACTGACGCCCGAACAGAAACAGGCGATCATCGAAGAATACAAGCGCCATGAGGGCGACACCGGCTCGCCCGAAGTGCAAATCGCGCTGCTCACCGCGCGCATCAACTACCTGACCGAGCATCTCAAGAAGCACCGAAAAGACTTTCACTCCCGCTACGGGCTGGTGAAGCTGGTCGGACAGCGCCGTCAGCTGCTGAACTACTTAGCTAACCAAGACATCCAGCGCTACCGTGCGCTGGTGCAGAAACTGGGCATCCGCTCGCAGCGGTAAACAGGAGGCAGAATTCTATGCGAGAACCCATCGTTGTATCCGCCGAAATCGGCGGAGACCTATTGTCGCTGGAGACAGGCATCTTAGCCAACCAAGCGAACGCAGCTGTTGTCGTGCGTTATGGCGAAAGCGTGGTGTTGGTCACTGCGACCATGAGCCAGAAAGCGCGCACCGATATCGACTTCTTTCCCCTGATTGTGGATTACGAAGAGCGCAAGTATGCCGTCGGCAAAATCCCCGGCGGCTTCGTGAAGCGCGGCGGGCGACCTTCGGATGAGTCCATCGTGCAAGGGCGTCTTGTCGACCGCTCCATCCGCCCGCTGTTCCCCAAAGGCATGCGCAACGAGGTGCAAGTGATTGTGATGCCTATCTCGGTGGACTTTGACCATCCGCCTGCTGTGTTGGGCATCATCGGCGCGTCCGCCGCACTAACCATCTCCGACATCCCTTGGAACGGACCGCTCGGCGCAGTGCGCGTCGGCTATGTGAACGGCGAGTTCATGTTGAACCCCAGCAGCGAGATGAGCGAACTCTCGGCGCTTGAGCTGGTAGTCTCCAGTCGACCCGACCATGTAATGATGATCGAGGCGGACGCCGACCAGCTGCCCGAAGAGGTCATGCTTCAAGCCATCGAACTCGCGCACATTGAGAACCAGAAAATCATCGCGCTGATTGAATCGCTGCGCGCTCAAGTCGGCAAGCCGAAAGCCGAAGTACCGCTCTACTTGGTGTCCGACGACACAAAAAGCGCGGTGAAGGCGTTCGCTGGCGACACCCTCAAGGATGCGATACAGAACCCCGATAAGCTCGCGCGCGAGGCTGGGCTAAGCCAGCTCAAGGACGAGATTGTCGCGCAGATGAACACGCCGCCCGACCCCGAATCGCCCCCTCCCTACGCAGGGCGCGAGCTCGAACTCAGCATGGCGGTCGACGAGGTCATCAAGGAGACCGTGCGCAAGCTCATCTTGGACGAAGGTAAGCGTCCCGACGGACGCGCCCCGCACGAAATCCGCGAGATTTCATGCGCGGTCGGGCTACTCCCCCGCACGCACGGCAGCGGACTGTTCCAGCGCGGACAAACGCAAGTGCTGACCACCTGCACGCTCGGCGCGTTGCAGGAAGCGCAAATCCTCGATGCGCTTAGCGAGGAAGACACCAAACGCTACATGCACTTTTATAACTTCCCGCCGTTTAGCGTGGGCGAGGTACGACCCCTGCGCGGCGCTGGTAGACGCGAAGTCGGGCACGGCATGCTCGCCGAACGCGCTCTCGTGCGCATGATCCCCCCCGAAGAGGAGTTCCCCTACGCCATCCTGCTCTACTCGGAGGTGTTGGAATCGAACGGCTCGACCTCGATGGCAAGCACTTGCGGCAGCACTCTCGCGCTGATGGACGCGGGCGTACCCATCAAAGCCCCTGTCGCAGGCATCGCCACAGGCTTGGTCTACGAGAGCGACGATCGCTACGCCCTCCTGACCGACATTCAGGGCATGGAAGACGCCACAGGCGATATGGACTTCAAAGTCGCAGGTACGGCACAGGGCATCACGGCAATCCAGCTCGATTTGAAGATTCCGGGCTTGCCCGCCCCTATTATCGCGGAGACACTCGCCCGCGCCCGCGAGTCGCGCCTCTTTATTCTGCAGAAGATGCTGGAAGTCATCCCAGCGCCGCGCCCTGAGGTCTCGCCGCGCGCCCCGCGCATCTTCGTGATGGAGATCAACCCCGACAAGATTGGTGAAGTAATTGGACCCGGCGGCAAGACGGTCAAGAAAATCACGGCAGAAACCGGGGCGCAAATCCAGATTGAGCAGACGGGCAAGATATACATCGCCGCGCCTGACGGCGAGTCGGGCGAGCGTGCGCGACAGATGATCGAGGCGCTCACCAAAGAGGTCGCTGTCGGCGAGGTCTATGTGGGGCGCGTCACTCGGCTGATGTCGCGCGGCGCGTTCGTGGAACTGCTGCCTGGCAAGGAGGGGTTAGTCGAACTGCGCGACCTGACCGACAAGCGCGTGAACCGCCCTGAAGAGGTGGTCAAGGTCGGCGACACACTGCGCGTGCGTGTGAAGGAGATCGACCACATGGGGCGCATCAACCTCACCACGCGCGGCTTGGAGCAGCCCACCGAACTCGGCGCTGTGAGCGCGGTAGCAGCGCCAATTAGCAGTAGCGCGCCTCGCAGCGGCGACCGACGCCCTGCACCACCACGCGGCGACCGTCGCCCGCCCAAACCCGAAAAAACGGAACCTATCGAGGAGGATATCCCCAAGCCTCAATTCCGACCCAAGCGATAAAGCAGAATACCCTCGCCTTGCCTGCCAGAGCATTCAGACGCTTTGCAGCGCAAGGCGAGGAGCTTCCAGAATGCCCACCACGAACTGTCGGGCGCTAGACCACCGCACGCAACGCCTCGGCGAACGCCTCGATCTCCTCGCGCGAGCGGGTCTCCGTAACGCACACGAGCAGGTCGTTCTGCATCGTGGCTTCGTAGTCGCCAAGAGGCAGCCCGGCAATAATGTTCTGGTCGAGCAGGGCGTCGCACATCTCGTGCGCGGGGCGAGGCAGCTCCAACACGAACTCTTTGTAGAAGGGCGTATTGGGATATTTGAGGCGCACATGCGGGATTTGCGTGAGCAAGTGAGCGGCGTAGTGCGCCTTCTGCGTGCAGGTTTCAGACAGCTCGCGGAAGCCGCTTTTGCCCAGCGACGCCATAAACACCGTGCTGGCTAACGCGCACAGCGCCTCGTTCGTGCAGATGTTGGAGGTGGCTTTCTCGCGGCGGATGTCTTGTTCGCGCGTGCGCAAGGTCATCACGAAGCCACGTCTGCCCTCGGCGTCGGTGGTCTGCCCCACGATGCGCCCCGGAATGCGTCGCAGATGTTCCTGCTTACAGGCGAACAGCCCCAGCATAGGTCCGCCGAAGCCCATCGCGTTGCCCAGCCCCTGACCCTCGCCGACCACGATGTCGAAATCGTACGCGCCCGGCGGCTTCAGCACACCCAGCGCTATCGGGTCGGCGCACGCAATTGCCAGTGCGCCCACCTGATGCGCCGCCTCCGACACGGGCGCGAGCGGCTCGATCAAGCCGAAGAAGTTGGGGTACTGCACAATCACACAGGCGGTCTCGGCGTCCAGCGCGGCGCGGAGCGCGTCGATATCAGTAATGCCCGCGCTCGTAGGGACTTCCACCAGCCGACGGCTGTTCGTCCACAGATAAGTGCGCACCACCTGCCGATAGTGCGGATGCACGCCCTGCGAAACCACTACTTTGGAGCGACCCGTGATGTTGCACGCCATCAGCGCGGACTCTGCCAACGCGGTGGAGGCGTCGTACATCGAGGCGTTCGCGACATCCATGCCCGTCAGCTCGCACACCATCGTCTGAAACTCGAAGATGCTTTGTAGCAGTCCTTGACTGGCTTCAGGCTGATAGGGCGTGTATGCGCTGAGAAACTCGCCCCGACTGATAATCGCGCCGACGGCGGCGGGAATGAAGTGGTCATACGCGCCTGCGCCCAGAAAACTGATAGAGCGTGTGCTGTCGGCGTTCCGCGACGCCAGCAGGCTTAGGCGTTTGAAGAGCGCATGCTCATCCAACCCCTCAGGAACGGGCAACGCGCCGTCGAGATACAGGTCGTCGGGGATGTCTTGAAACAGGTCGCGAATGGAAGCGACGCCTATCGCATCCAGCATCTGCCGAATATCTTGCTCGGTATGGGGAATATAGCGCATAGATTAACCTCAGATTTGACGATAGTTTTTATAGTCGTCCGCGCTCATTAGTTGCTCAGCTTGGCTGGGGTCTTTCATGCGGATTTTAATCATCCAGCCCTTGCCGTAGGGGTCTTGATTAATGGTCTCCAGCGCGGATTGGAGCGATTCGTTGACCTCAACCACCTCGCCTTCCACAGGGGCGTAGAGGTCGGACGCGGCTTTGACCGACTCGATAACACCGAAAGACTCGTCCGTTTGTAGATAGCGTCCGGGTTCGGGCAGCTCCAAAAACACGATATCGCCCAGCTCGGATTGCGCGTAATCGGTGACGCCGATTGTGGCAATCTCGCCTTCGATGCGTAGCCATTCATCGCTTCGTGTGTAGCGCAGCTCTGCTGGCGTGTTCATACGATCCTCCGATTTCATATTGTACCTAACAGGAGCAGCCGCGCGGACGCCGACCCGAACTGGCGTCCGAGCTCGTTCGGCTACCAGAATGTGGGCAGCCGCTTGCAGTTTGAGTTCACCACAGTGAAGCTGCTGGATTTTGAGGAGGCGGCGCTGGAACAGTCCGAGAATCCGTTCGCCTTGGTGGTGCTGGCGCATCTGAGGGCATTGAAGACGCGAGGCAAACCGAACTTGCTGCTGCGCGAAAAGATTGCTCTCATTCGCCAACTCAAGGAGAGAGGGTATACTGAAGAGCAGGTTATACACTTGTATAAGGTGGTGGACTTTATGATGACACTGTCGCAGGAGATGGAACAGCTGGTGAAGCAGGTTGTGCGTCAGTTCGAGGAGGAGTCGGAGTGGCCCCTCACCAGCTTGGAAGAGGACGCCATTGTGCGGGGCGCAAGACAAGGGATCGAACAGGGCTTGCAGCAGGGCTTGCAGCAGGGCTTGCAGCAAGGTATCATGGAAACGACCTTCAAGGTGCTGTTGCGCCGTTTCGGCGACGCTGTGCTCGCGCTGGAGCCTAAGCTCAGTCAAGTTCAGTCAGTAGAGCAGCTGCGCGAACTCAGCATGCTCGCGCTGGACGCCTCTACTTTGGAAGAGTTCACCCAAGCCCTTGACTCGGCAATCGCGGAGCCGTAGCGGGTACACCACGCTGCTATGTAAGTTGCGTATTAGCGCGGCAGTTCGTACAGCGATTGGGCAAGCGCCGCGTGGCTACCTACGCAATACGCGCCCTGACGAATTGCCATTATCGCCCAGCACCTGTCTCGGCGCGCGCCTACAACCGCTTTCTACACGGGTTCACTACACCCTGCCGTAGCGATCTATCGCGGTCGGGAAAGGCAGCTGCTTGCACAGCCGTATCGGCGCGGTAACAGCGCCAGTGCAAGCCAACCCACTTGCTCCGCCGCTACACCGCGCCGCGCTCCTCTCTAGCTCGGTGGAAGAGGGTCTGAGGATGAGGGTCAAGCTGATCAATCAGGTATACTTCCTTTAGGAGGCTCGTTATGGCTGAATACCGATTGTTGCTCAAACATGTAGATGTTCCCCAGTATGACGAACTCGCGGTATACGAGCAGTACGGCGGCTATCAGGCGTTGCGCAAGGCGTTGCAGATGGAGCGCCAAGCGGTGATTGAAGAAGTGAAGCAATCGGGTCTACGCGGGCGCGGCGGCGCAGGCTTCCCCGCATGGATTAAGTGGAACGGACTGCCCAAAGATGACGACAAACCCCACTATGTTATCTGCAACTCCGATGAGGGCGAACCGGGTACCTTCAAGGACTTCGAGCTGATGTATAAAGCGCCGCATCAGCTGGTGGAGGGGATGATTATCGCCGGGTACGCGGTGCGCGCTCAGCGGGGCTACATCTACATTCGGGGCGAGTATGTTGAGTGCGCTCGCAAGGTGCGCAAGGCGATTGACCAAGCCTACGCCGCAGGCTATCTCGGCAAGAACATTCTCGGTAGCGGCTTCGATTATGACCTGTTTATTCATATGGGCGCAGGCTCGTATGAATGCGGCGAGGAGTCCGCGCTGATGTCGAGTTTGATGGGCGAGCGCGGTCAGCCCCGCCTGAAGTTCCCCCACGCGCCGCTGCCCACGATTGCAGGCGTGTGGAACTGTCCCACGCTCATCAATAACTGCGAGACGCTCAGCTGCGCGCCCCACATCCTCAACAACGGCGGCGAGTGGTACGCCCAACTCGGCGCGAGTACCAAAAACTCGCGCGGCACGAAAATCTTCTCCGTGTCGGGGCATGTCAATAAGCCGGGCAACTACGAAATCGAGTTTGGCACGCCGCTGATGGAGCTGATTGAGATGGCGGGCGGCGTGCGCGGCGGCAAACTCAAGGGCATTATTCCCGGCGGCTCCTCGATGCCCATCCTCCCTGCCCAGAAGTGCGAGGACGCGATTATCGGCTACGAGGAGCTGACGGAGAAGGGGAGTATGGTCGGCTCAGGCGGCTGCATGGTGCTGAACGAGCATACCTGCATCGTGCATTTCGCTTGGCGCACGGCGGAGTTCTATGCGCACGAATCGTGTGGTAAATGCACGCCCTGCCGT
>JBKBKS010000004.1:0-40757 GCA_046294565.1 Fimbriimonadales bacterium | reverse complement strand
CGCAGGCGAGGAATCTCTACCGAATAGAGGCATTTTCCGAACACGCTCACTTTCACCAAACTGCCTTTATACGCCTCGTATTGATAGCCCCAGCCGCCGTTCCAGCCGTATACCTCCGAGCTACCCGACACCAAATAAATTGCTTACTAACGAACCAATAACTCCTCACTACTCAGTTCAATAAAAGTGTGCTGCTGGAGCAGTTGAGTCATCGTGTCTAAATTTCGCTGGAACAGCGTCATCAGTGCATCGTTAGAGATGTTTCCTGTCGACGAGGAAGTTGAGCGTCGACACAGAATCGCATCATTCCAGCGGCTGAATGGCTTTGATTTGGGAAAGGCGCGCGGCGTAGTCCAGACAGGCTAAAATATCTTCATACTCTAAGTCGGGGTAGTCGTTGAGGATTTGCTCGGGCGTCATTCCTGACGCGAGCAGTTCCAAGATAGTCTGCACAGGATAGCGTAGCCCACGAATGACAGGCTTGCCGTGGCAGACGTTCGGCTCGCGTGTAATCCGACTCAGCCGATTAGAACCCGCTGCAGTTGGCATGGTAGTTATAAGGATACCTCCCAACCATACCCCTCCGTACTGCTCGATACAAGGCAACCAAAAGCTTTGCACTGAAACTGGAGCGCCAACCCCTCTATCCGATCAGGCGACTTTGCTCTCACAACTTGCGAAGAGGCTCGCTCCCCAGTAGATTAGGTTCAAGACTGAGAGTACCATCCAAGCACTCGGTACTTGCACCATTTCACCTTGCATCAAGTAGTGGCTCCACAATAGGAGCATCAGTAAGGTTAGGAAGGCTGGATAGAGAACACTCAAAGACCGATACCACTTCGGGAGTCGCGAGTGTCTGACCTGTCTAAGCTGCAAAAGCGTCGCCGCGAGTATTGGGATGCCTATAAGCCAGAGAGTAACCACAAAGAACAAACGCCACCCGTTATAGTAACTCAAGGGAACCAGAAGGACTTGGTGTGGCAAAGAGAGGAGCCGTGAGACCTCCGAGAGTAACCAGGAAGACTCCGAGATGACCCCAGACTGCAATCTTGGCTTCTATGTATGCTTGACGATACGGATTTGTCCTCGCCGAAGTATACCGTTCACCACTCGGATCCGTCATCTGGACGGGGTCATTCACACAATACCCCTACGCATTCAGCGTGAGGGGTTGGTAAACATCCCCCAGCCACGGATCTTTCTGCACGAACCTGCCCAGCGCAGGGTCGTAACAGCGCACGCCGACCTTCATCAAGCCGCCCGTGTGCGCCTCAAAGCGATAGCCCCAGTCGCCGTTCCAGCCGTACACTGCAGCGCTGCCGCTCACCAAGTCGCCGAACGCATCCGCCACAGGCGCAGGCTGGACAGGCTCGCTTGCGCCGTTCGTTGCAACCAAGTCCCCGCGCCAACTCCAGTATTGGCTCACCGCACCGCGTTGCAACAGCTCCAACCCGTACACCATCGGAATCCACTCGTTCCCACGACGCTCGGCTATCAGCGTGTTGCCTGAGTAGGCGTACTCTATGACTTCGTTCGCCACGCCGTCCACCGTGCGCACACGCCGACCTAAACCGTCGTACTCATAGGATACCCCAACCGAAGCGTCCACACGGCGGATACCCACCACATTATCCTCCGCATCGTAGCTTAACACCCAACTGACGCCGTCCCAAACGCGCATCGTCACATTCCCGTTGTTGTCGTGTTGCCATGCCGCGCCGTTCACGCTTGCCACACGGTTTGCATCGTCATAACTCAGCGTGTCAGTGCGCGTCTGACCGTTCACCGTCCTCACGCGCTGCACCCGATTGCCTACCAAGTCGTACCAATCTGACGACACGGTTGGTTGACCTCCGAAATAGGTTTAGGGACGCGAGCCTTCGCTCCTGCTCATCCTACGCGGCTTGAGGTACTGTCGATTCCACGCGAACGCCAGTGTGAGCACCAGCGCAATCACGGTGAGCGGTATCACGAAGTATTGCATCGCGAAGGTGTATTCGTCTAAAGCGTCGTGATGGCTGGAGTTGAGGATGAGGTAGATGGTGTAGGCAAGGTAGTAGAGCGCGAACAGCGCGCCTTCCCAGCGTTTAATCTGGTAGCCGTTGAAGAACACAGGAAAACACGCGAGGGAGACGGCAATCATCACCAGCGCGTCGAAGCGCAATATCGCAGGCGCGATGGTCATTCCATCGGGCGCGACGAGGCTGCTGAGCCCCAGCACCGATAAGATATTGAAGATGTTGCTGCCCACCACATTGCCGACGGAGATGTCGCGTTCGCCGCGCGCGCTGGCGATTATGGAGGTCGCCAGTTCGGGCAGTGAAGTGCCTATCGCGACAATCGTTAGCCCGATGATGAGCTCGCTCACGCCCAGCGCGCGCGCCATCGCCACTGCTCCTTGAATCAACCATTCGGAGCCGACCACCAGCCCCGCCAAGCCCGCGAGGATTAGCCCCGCGAGCTTGAGGTAGATCCAGCCGTTGCGCGGAATGGCGCCGACCTCTTCTAACTCGGCTTCCAGCGTCGGCTCGGAACGGGCAGTCCGCGCCATCCACGCGAGATAAGCGACGAAGACGCCGACCAGTACCGCGCCGTCGACGCGAGTCATCTTGCCGTCGTAGCTCAGCGCAAAGAACAGCAGCGCCGTGCCAATCATCATAGGCACTTCGATCTTGATAAGGCGTATGTTGACGGCTAAGGGGGCGACCACAGCCGATAAGCCCAGAATCAGCAGGATGTTCACGATGTTGCTGCCGACGACATTCCCGACGGCGATGTCGGGCTGCCCGCGATAGGCGGAGAGGATGGAAACCGCAAGTTCGGGCGCGCTTGTGCCGAACGCGACGACGCTCAGCCCAATCACGACGGGGGGCACGCCCAGCAGCGACGCCAGACGCGACGCGCCGCGCACCAGCCACTCCCCACCGAGAATCAGGAGTATCAGCCCTGGCAGGATGAGCCATGCCTTCTCCAACGCTTTGCGCCTCCTATCGCAAGCCGTACACGAACGCCGCCGCGAGCAGGAGCAGCGCTCCCAGCATCATCACAAACGCATACGAACGCACATAGCCGCTCTGTATCGGGCGCGCCAGTACGCCCAGCGCTCGCGCCGACGCGCCTACGATGTTCACTACCGTGTCGATCAAACTCTCCACAATCACGGCTAAGACGAGGGCGACTGCGCCGCCGAGGTTCACGCCCACAGCGCGCATCACACCGTCGTAGCCCCACTGTTTGTGCGCGGCGCCCCACACGCCCCGCAGCTGCGCCTCGGTTTGGGGCATCCCGCGCCGATACCGCGCCACGCCAAACAGCACACCCACAATCGCCGCGCCCAGCGCGATCCCAAACACCAGCCCTTTGCCCGCCTCCTCGCTCAAGAAGAGCTGCTCCTGCGTCAGTATCGTCGGCGTCGCGACGGGCTTGAGGAACTCGTGGAACGCTTCCTCGCTTGGCAGCAGCCATCCGAACACGACCGAGCCGAGCGCGAGCAACCCCAACACACTCAGCACCATCGCATAGCGTTCGCGCGGCGGCTCGTGCGAATCGTGTGGCGCGGGCGGCGCGAAGAAGACCAGCCACACCATGCGCGTCATGTACGCCGCCGTCAGCCCTGCCGTCAACACCCCCACGCCGAACAGCACAGGCGCGAAGGACGCCAACTTCGCATGATACACACTGAGTAGCACTGCCTCTTTGGACCAGAAGCCCGACAGCGGTGGGATACCCGCAATCGCAAGCCAGCCGACCAGCATCGCCGCAGCAGTGATGGGCAACGCCCGCGCCAAGCCGCCCATCCTGCGAATATCGCCCTGATGGTGCAGCGCTATCAGCACAGAGCCAGCCCCCAAAAACAGCAGCGCTTTGAAGAAGGCGTGTGTGGCGACATGGAACATCCCCGCCCAGAACGCCCCCACCCCGCACGCCAGGAACATATAGCCCAGCTGACTCACGGTGGAGTACGCCAAGATGCGTTTCAGGTCGGTCTGTGCAATCGCGATAGTGGCGGCGAAGAGCGCAGTAAGCGCGCCCACGCCCGCCACAACCCCCATCGCCATCGGCGCCATCTCCAGCAGCGGATGCACCCGCACCAGCAGATAGACGCCCGCCGTGACCATCGTGGCGGCGTGGATGAGCGCGGAGACTGGCGTAGGGCCCGCCATCGCGTCAGGCAACCAGAAATAGAGGGGCAACTGCGCCGATTTGCCCGCCGCCGCTAAAAACAGCAACAACGCTATCGCCGTCGCCGCCCAGCCCGCATCGCGCAACACCGTCAACGCCAGCGCGTTCACCTGACCGAACGAGAGCGTGCCGAACAGCGCAATCACCAAAAACATCGCCAACAGATAACCAGCGTCGCCGATACGATTCACAATGAACGCTTTATTCGCCGCGTCGGTGTTCGACTTCCACTCTGCGTTCCGATAGAAAAAGCCAATCAGCAGATAACTGCACAGCCCAACCCCCTCCCAACCGACGAACATCACCAGGAAGTTGCCCGCCAATACCAGCGTCAGCATGAAGAAGATAAACAGGTTGAAGTAAGTGAAGAAGCGCGGATAGTCCTCGTCATCCGCCATGTAGCCTGTCGCGTAGAGGTGAATCAACCCGCCCACGCCCGTCACAATCAGTGTCATCAACAGCGAGAGCGGGTCGATGACAAACTCAATCGGTATCGCGAGCGCCCCGATTTTGATCCAGTCGGTGAGTAGGTAGTTGATGGTGCGCTGGTTTTCGGGCAGCTTGAGCATGGCTTGGAGCAGTTGCCAACCGAGCGCGAACGCGCCCAGTACGACGCCTGTACCCAGTGCGCCTATCAGCCATTTGCCCGTCTTCTCGCCCAGCGTGCGCACCCAAAAGCCGCCCAGCAGCGCGTGAAACAAGCTGCCTGCCAACGGCAACGCAAGTATCCAGAGTATCAGTTCTTTTAGCAGTCCGTCCATAGCGCTGAGCTCCAGCGGTGCAGATTATACCTGTTCCCTGCACCGCTGAGAGCCTCAGTTGCCCAGAACGCGCAGTTTGAAGCCGTTGCTGTGCGCTTGGTAGGGCGCGTACATGCCCCACAGGTGCGCGGGGAGGATGGTGTATTCGCCGGGCGTCTCGGCGCGCGCCAGCAGCGTGTAGCGATAGCTGTCGCCTCGCTGCCAGTGTTGACGGAACGCCAGCGCACGGTCATCCCGCAGCTCTTCACAAGCGTAGCCCCACCACCAAGCGTCTATGAACGCCTCGGTGTCGAACGGGGCGCATCCTGCCGCGAATGGGGTCTCCAGCACGGTGTAATCGAGGCGTGAGAGTTTCTGGGGCATACGGGCTTCCACATCGATGCGCAGGAGTTCGCCCGCGCGCACGGCGTCGCCCGAACGCAACGGGCGCAGCCGCTCGCCAGGCACGGTCATGTCGGCAGGGCGCTCCAGCCGATAGATGCGCATGCGCAGCGGAGCCGAGGCGTCTTCTGCGAGGGGCACAGAACGCGCCTGCATCAGCACGACGCTCACCAGCGGCGCGCCGCGCAGTGGACGCAGGGTAATCACATTCTCGCCCGTGCGCCATGCCAGATTGCGCAGGTTTAGCGTCTGTTCCGCACGGCGTACACCCGCGCCCACAACGGCGACGCGTCGGATGGACTGACCGTTCAGCAGCACCTCGTACTCCGCTTCACGCGTGGCGAAGTCCCGTTCGTAGCGCTTGCCGTACTCCAGCAACGCCTCCGCTGCCAGCGCCGTATCGCGCGACTGATACCATCGCCCGTTCCGATAGCTCTGCGCCAGCCCGATGACGGTTTTGCTGATGAGCTGCTCGTAGCGTTGGGCGCCGCCGAACCACGCGGCGGCGCGCTCACGGCTCTGCAACAACACCTGCAACGCCAACGCCTGCCCCTCATACGGCGACCAATCGTAGTAGTACCACCACGGCTCGTCCGTACGGTTGGGCATCCAGTCGATGTGATTGCGGTCTTCGTAGGCGTTGCTTAGCGCACGCCGCCACAAGTCGCGGGCGTAATCGTCGGCGTTCGGCAGTGTGCGCCAGTGCAGCAGCACTTGAATCACAGCAAAACAAATCTGTGAGGATCGGCGGCTTTGTGTTTCGCCCAATGTATATAGTATCCAGTCATAAAATGGGTGGCTGGGGTTGAACAGCGCGTCCGGCGGATTGGGGTCCACCGTCGCCAAGACCTGCATGGCGAAGAGCATGTCTTCCCAATACCGTTCCCAAGAGCGGTCGTCGATGTCCTGAGAGGATATAGCTCGGTTGGGCATAGCGCGTTCGAGCAGCTGGCGTAGCGCTTTAACGCCGCGCTGATACATCGCGTCGGGCACATTCACGCCTGCCTGCTTCGCCTTGTGCAGCCCCCACACGGCGTAGGCGGTTATCCAGAGGTTAGATTCATCCCCCTCCCACCAGCTCCAGCCGCCGTCGTCGGTCTGCATTCGGCTCAGGCGTTCCAGCGAGAGCTGCGTGATTTCGGCGATTCTGCGCTGGGTTGTCGCGTCCAGCGGCGCGCCTGCCTGCTCGAACGCGCGTTTTGCCAGCACGGCGGGCACGAATCGGCTCACGGTCTGCTCCACGCAGCCGTAGGGGTAATCCAGCAGGTAGGGTAGGCTGTCCAGCGCGAGCGCGGTGGCGCTGGGCATCGTGCGCAGGGTGAGCGTTGTGAGTTCGGGGCGGGCGTCAGGGCGCAAGGTGAAGATAATCTGGCGCTCCGTTTTTAGCAGAGTGGCGCGGCTGTCGGCTTCGCTGATGACAAACGGCTTGACCTCCAGCCTGCGCTCTTCGGCGTCGCGCAGGCGTCCGTTTACCTCGCGGGCAATCAGGGTGAACTTCTGTGCGCCGAGCGTCTTCGCCTCGTAGTTCCAGCGCAGGCTCGTGGAGTTGCGGGCGGGCACGGTCGTCGTCTGCGTGCGGACGCCGTCAGGCGCGCGAAGCTCTACCTGTACCGTGCGCGGCTGGTCGGTGTCGTTGCTCACAATCGCGCTAATCTCGGTACGGTCGCCCTCAATCAGCCACAGCGGCAGGCGCAACCGCGCCATCAGGTCTTTGGACGCTTTCACTTTGGCGCGAGCGAAGCCGACTTTGGTGTCTGCTGTGTGTCCCATCGCCGTGAGGCGCCATTCGGTGAGGTTGTCGGGCAGTTTCAAGCGTATGGTTGCCTGTCCACGCGCATCGGTCATAATAGCGGGTTGCCAGAACGCGGTGTCGGGGAAGTCGCGGCGGATGGTCTCCACGCTACCTTTATCGCCCTGTAGCGCGAGCCACACGGCGGAGAAGTCCGTGCGCACGCTGTTCCACTGTCGTCCGTAAAAAGCGCGGCGCAGGGCTTTGGGGGCATCCTCGCGAATGCTGTAGATGGCCTCATCGACCACGGCGAGCGAGACTTCGGCGGGCGTCGGACGCCCCTGCGCGTCGGCGGTCTGGATACGCGCCGTGAGTGTCTCGCCCGGCTCGTAGCGCGTCTTATCGGTCTGCAGGCTCACCTGCAGGGCGCCTGCTTGCTGTCCCACGCGCACTTCCAGCACGCGCTGCACAAGCTCTTTGTTGCGTACCATGCAGACCGCGATGTAGGCGTTGGGGATTTGCTCGCGCGTGAGGGGAATGCGCACGCGCGTGAGCGCGCCCTGCGCTTTGAGCACCTGCGAGCGGTAGAGCGCGTCGCCTTCCAGCGTGATGTAGAACACGGCGTCGCGGTACGGCGTGCGCAGGGCAAGTTCTGCGCTCTCGCCAGGTACGAACACGCGCTTGTTCAGACGGGCTTCGAGGGCGTTCGCGCTGCGCGTGCGTCCCCACCACCAAGGCAGGTACTCATCGTCCCAAACCCAGAGGATGTGCCGGGTGGTGAAGGCGTTGCCGTCGGGGTCGCGCGCGCTAATCTCCACTTCCCAGTCGCCGCTCACATCGGGGGTGAAGTGGAACTCGGCTTTGCCGTTCGTGTCGGTTTGGATAGTACCTTCCGCGTGCGGTTCGACGCGGATGCGGTCGTCTGCTGCGAGCATCTTGCCCGCGCGCCAGCGCAGAGTCGTCTGCACGGGTTGCCCTGTGCGTCGGTCGGTGAGCTGCACAGTATATCGGTAGGCGCGCTGGGCGTCGCCGAACTCGATATCGGGGCGGAGCTGCGCCTGCCACACGGAGGGCGCAATCTCGAACCGCGCTTGGGCTTTCGCGCCTTCCCAACCCTCCGAAAGCGCATATACCTCTAATGTGTATTCGTAGGAGGTCTCTGACTCATCCCAGTAGAAAGAGCGCGACCCCCGATTTTGGGGCAGTAGGTCAGCGGGGCTTAGGGTCAGGCGCGCCTGACCTGCCGCGTTGGTCATTAGCTCACCCGTCGCGACTACCTCGCCATACACACCGCCTTCGTAATCGTCATACTCATCGCTCCAGTCAAGATAATTGTATTCCTCATCCTTGTAGGAGTTCCAGTTCCACAGTTCGTGACGGTAGAGGGTATACATCAGCTGCGTATTGGGCACGGGCATGCCGTAGTAGTAGTCGGTGTTAATCTGCACGCGCACGGTCTCGTTGGGCATGTAGAGGTTCTGTTCAGGCTTGACCGTGATGCGATAGGTGGGCTTACGGTACGCGCTGATGGGAACTGAGTGTTCGATGGTTCCATACGCGCCGACGGCTGCCCGGATCTGATAGTATCCCGTGTCGGCTTCGGGCGAGGTGAGGAAGCTGGCGTGGAACGCCCCCATGCGGTTGAGCGTTGTGCGTGTTTCGTAGACAATCTCGTCGCGCGGGTTCATCACGCTAATCTGCACGGGGGTGTTGAGCGGCGGCAGGCGATAATCGGGGGTTCTGCCCAGTCGCACGATGCCTTTGAAGTGTATCGTGTGTCCGGGGCGGTAGATGGGGCGTTCGGTGTAGATGACTCCCTGCAGCGGTTCGTCCCTGCGTGTCTCGTCGCGCCATAGGGCGGCGTCGATGCGTCCCCAGTGCACCAGTTGCCCGCTGCGCGGCGATTTGATGGTAAGCAGCTGCCCCCTCCAGTCGTCATCGGGGCTACGGGCAAGCGTCTCGAAGCGCCCCAGCCCGTCAGCGTTCGTGCGACCTGTGCGCACAGGTTCGTACACGATTCGTTGGTTCGCGCCTGTGCCGTGCTTGTGGGCGCGATGAACCGTGATTTCCACGCCGCCGAGAGGTTGCCCCGTGCGCAGGTCGGTACACCACAGCTCGGTCGCCTCGTCCGATACTTTGCTCACCACTGCGATTGAGGAGACCACCATCAGCGCCGCACGCCGATTGTTCCCCGACTCCACCAGGAGCAGGTAAGTGCCCTCGTCTTGCTTGGGCACTTCCACATACTGCGTGAACAGCCCTTCGGGGTCGCGCCCGCGGATGGGGGTCTCCTGACGCCAGAGGGCGGTCAGGTGGCTCTTGAAGGTGTCCACTGCCTGAGCGAGGCTATCTTCGGGACGCCACCAGCCATAGCGCACTTCGTTGAGGAACTCGTAGAGGTGGGTGGGGGGCGTTGGGCGAATGTCGCGCACGCGGTAGAGTGTGAGTTGGAGCGTGTCGTCCTCGTTGAAGCCGAGCACGCCGACGCGCATCGGCTCGTCGGGGTAGTAGACGGCTTGAGGGTGGATCAAATCCAGAAACGGCTCGCGCGGCTTGAGCGCCAGCTCGGTCTCGATCCGCGCGCCCTCTTTGATTTCCACGCGGGGCGGTTTGCTGTAGTCTGTGTGGTGCACCTTGCCGCTGACATACAGTTGATAAACGCCTGCGGGCACGCCGCGCAGTTGGAACCGCCCTTGCGCGTCGGTATAGACCTCCCATACGCCGCCAGGGTAGCCCTCGCCCTCATAGCCGTACCCGTGTAGGTCGCCCCAGCCTTGCCAGCGGTAGGTTGCGACGGCTTCTTGCTCGCTCGTTTCAGGAGGCGAAGGGAGTGGGGCGGGTCGGTCGTCGAATGGCTCAATCAGTTCCAAGCGCACGCGCGCCTTGGGAATCGGGGCTAAAGTGCGTTCCGAGTAGACCGTTCCGAACAGACTGCCTCGCGGCGGTTCGTTTCGGATGAGTTCAGCAACGCCGTATAGTTGGAACGCCAACAGAAGCGTGCATCCAAGCGCGATATGCGCTACCTTGCGCCAGACCATAGTCTCACCTGCTCTAATTATATGACGTGCGATGGGCGATTCCTGCTATTTTGAGAGCGAATTTGCCGGGGGTTGTAAAACTTTTCCGTTTCGGCAGGATAAAGTCCTGTCAGGTCGTATCACCTAACTAATGGAGCGCGATATCTTGCCGGACAACAAGTTGACCGACGCGGCGCAGCACTTGGTGGAAGAGGCTGTGGTGTTGGCGGGGGGCAACCCGCCCGACGCACGCCACCTACTGCTGGCGTTGGTGCGTGCGTACACCGAGACAGTTCACCAACTACTGCCCCAGATTAACGCCGAGATGTTAGAACAGGTGTTAGAGAATGAACTGAACAACCCGCAATCACGCATTGCGGTTCCTTATGAGGGGGTTGTTGATCTTGCGCTGCGCATTGCCGAGCGCGAGCAGCAGCCCGCCGCCGATGTTGCACATATCTTGAAAGCCGTCGCCGTATTGACAGGCTTGTTGGAGCGCGAGCGCATCTTTCCTCCTCCGCCTGTACTGTTTCAGGTGGGTCTGAACCTAACTGAGCAGGCGCAAAAGCAGGTTGCCCCGCGCGTGGTCGGGCGCGAGAAGGAGGTGAACCTGCTGATGGAGGTGCTGTGTCGTCCGATTAACCCGTATGCTGTGCTGGTGGGGGTGGAGGGCGTCGGTCGGCGTGCCGTCGTGCAGGGCGTGGCGCAACGCATCGCAGAGGGCAACGTGCCCGAACCCCTGCTCCATCGCCCCCTGTTTATGCTCCCCCAGCTGCTGGACCACCCTGAACTGATGGGCAAACTGGTTGAGGAGTCGGCTCAGCAGCACGCGATTCTTTACATCGAGCCGTTCGAGGTGTTCCTCAGTGCGCCTGTGCCACAGGTTGAGATGCTGCGCATGGAGTTCCTATCTGCGCTGATAGCCCGTCGTGTGCCCATCATCGGCGCGGTTAGCAGCCTGCAGGGGCTGAGACGCCACATCAACCGCGCGCCCGACCTGCTCAAGCGGTTCCAGCCCATCGAAATCCGCCCGATGGACGAGAAAGAGACGCTGACGGTGCTTCGGCAGCTGGCGGACTTGTTCCGCGAGCAGCTTCAGTTGAAGTTCCCCGACGCGACACTGCAGCAGATTGTGGAGGTCGCAGGCGAGCATATCCAGCACCGCCCGTTCCCCGATAAAGCGATTCTGCTGATGGACCATGTGGCTGGCAGGGCGCGGGCGCACGGCGTGCAGACGGTCGAACCGCGCCTCGTGTGGGAAACGGCGGGCGTTGTCACAGGCTTGCCCATCGGCGAAGGCGAGCGGTCGATGCTCGAAGCGCTCCAGCAGCTCGAATCGTTTCTCAAATCGCGCGTCGTAGGGCAAGACGAGGCGATAGAGACGCTGGTGCGGGTGTTCAGCCTCAAAATCCGACGGCTCGACCTGCGCCCTGAGCGACCGAACGGCGTGTTCCTGTTCGCAGGTCCCACAGGCGTCGGCAAGACGGAGACCGCCCGCGCGTTAGCCGAGTTCTTCTTCGGCTCACGCGAGAAGATGCTCCGCCTCGATATGAACCAGTTCTACGAGTCACACACGGCGGCGCGGCTGCTCGGCGCGGAGTTCGGCTATGTCGGCTTCGAGCAAGGCGCGCCCCTGCTCGATTTCGTAGCGGAGAACCCCTTCTGTGTGGTGCTGCTCGACGAGATGGAGAAAGCGCACGCCGATATCCACAAGCTGTTCCTGCAGATTTTTGACGACGGCTACATCACCGACGCGCAGGGCAGGCGCGTCTCGTTCGCCGACACTGTGATTATTATGACTTCGAATCTGCGCCCCGAAGCGTCAGTCGGCTTCCTGCGCGAGCAGCCCTCGCTGGAGGATTGGCGCAGGGCGTTCGCCGAGCGATTCGCGCCTGAGTTTATCAATCGGGTAGACGCTATCTGTGTGTTCAAGCCGCTTGAAATCACCACTGTACGGAAGATTGTGCAGGAGCGTCTGCTGCGCCAAATCCAAGAGGTGTACCGACGGCGCAACATCGAGCTGCGCGTAAGCGACGAGGCGGTCGACTGGCTGGTGGCGCGCGGTTTCAGCGAGCATTACGGCGCGCGCGAGCTGGAGCGCGTGGTGGAGCGGAGTCTGTTGCTGCTGTTAGCCCCCGAAGTGCCCGCGATGATGGACGCTATCGGCGGCGCGCGCGTGGCGTTCGAGGTGGGCGTAGAAGCGGATCAGCTCCGCTTGCGCCGGTTGGATGTTTCTTAGCGTCGGCGTCTGGATAGGGCGGCGGCGAGGACGATTGCTGCGCCGAACGCTGCGCCCCAGTAGCCAGCGGCGTCGGAGCCGACCCTACCCGCCGCTGCAGGACCTATCACATAGCCCAGTGAGTAGAAGGCGTGCAGGATTGCCAACGCCGCGCCGCGCATTGTGTCGGGAGCGTCCTCGAACGCTGCCAAGTGAGTGGCTGGGAAGGTCAATCCGAACCCGACGCCGAACAGCGCGGCGGCAGCCCACGCGCCTGTCGGCGCGCTCAGCGCGTTTAGCGCGATTGCGCCGACCACGAAGAAGCCCAGCCCTAGCTGCGCCCGCCCATACGCGCCGCCCAGCAGTGCGCCCCGACGCACCGCCGCCATCACTACGATAGCAACCAGCGCCAGTAGCCCGAACAGCCGTCCGCGATACGCCGCGTCGTAGCCTGCCGTCGCCAACGACACGGGCAACGCGAAGGTGAGCATTCCCATCAGCGCGGTCATGCCCAGCGTCGATAGGTAGGCGGCGCGTAGCGCAGGTCGGCGTAGCAAGCCGAGCGGCGTCGCGCGTGCGCTCCTGTCGCTTGTGCGCGCGGGTTCGTGGAGCCTCCACGCGGCGACGCCGCCCACAACCATCAGCCCTGCCACCCCCCAAAACAGCGCAGGTTCGCCGTAGCGACTCGCCATTATCCCGCCCAACGGCGGACCCAGCAGCGCGACCAACCCGATCAGCGCGCCGACGCTGCCCATCGCTCCTGTGCGATTGCGCCGACCGTACTCGCCGACCAACGCGAACAGCGCAGGCACGAACACCGCGCCCGTCGCGCCGTGTAGCGCCCGAAGCGCCATCAGCGTCTCCACACGCGCCGCTGCAGGATACAACGCAATCAGCACCCCCGCCGCCCATAGGCTCAACGCCATCGGCAGCCGTCGCCCGAAACGGTCTATCAGCGCGCCCGAATAGAAGTTCGCCAACAGGTTCGTCAGCGAGTAGAGGCTCAAAATCAGCCCTGCCTGCGCCTCGCTTGCTCCCAACGCCCGCTTGGCATACGGGGCTAAGATGGGCACAATCGCGAAGGTGTCCAAAAACGCGACCAACGCCACCCATCCCAGCGCCAGCCAAGCGAACAGCCTTACTCCCTGCCGCGCGTCTGCCTCGGTCCGCATTCAAGCCTAAAGGATACCCCCAAAGCGTGTGCTAATGCTCCGAGCGGGCGGCGCGCTCTTGCAGGAACGCCTCTGCCATGCGCCATGCGCTCTCCACATCGTCCGACGCCAAGCGTCCTTCCAGCACCTGCTCTTCTAAGTAGCTCTTGATACGCCCCACCAGCGGGCTGGGCTTGAGACCGAAGCGTTCCATGATTTGCTTGCCCGTGAGGGGGCTTTGCCAAGCGGCGATGGGCTGCTGCACTTGCTGGATGCGCTGGCGCAGGGCGTCTATGTCGGCGTGCGGCACATCCTGCCGTTGCGCACGGATATCGGCTTGCACCAGACGCAGCAGCGGCTCCAGCAGCGCGCCAGCGTCGCGTATCAGGCGGCGCACCGCCGAGTCTTTCCATTCGGGCGTGTAAAAGCCAGGGCGCATATGCATCCGCACCAGCGTCGCGATGCGCTCGACGGTCGCGTTGGAGTAGCGTAGCGTGCGCAGCCACTCGGCGGCGATCTGCGCGCCCACGCGATCGTGTTCGTAGAAGTGGACGCTGCCGTTCTCGTCGACCGTGCGCGTGGCGGGCTTGCCCACATCGTGCAGCAGCGCCGCCAGCCGCAACTCCCACGCAGGCAAATCCAAGCCCGACGGGTCGATAGACTCCACCGTCTTCAGGCTATGCGTCCAAACATCGTACAGGTGATACTCGTTCTGCGTGCAGCCGACCATAGGCAGTAAGGACTGACCGAACTGGTGCAGCAGGCGCGTCTTCAGGAGCATTTGCAATCCCTCGTGCGCCTGTGGGATGTCCATCAGCCGTGTGAACTCGGTCTGGATGCGCTCGATGCTCACGATGGCGAGTCGCTCCGCCTGCTCCAGAATCGCTTGGTAGACGCTTGAGTCGATGGTGAAGCCCAGTTGCGCGGCGAACCGCACAGCGCGCAGCATGCGCAACGGGTCTTCGTAGAAGGTCTCGCGCGGGTCGCGGGGTGTGCGCAGCACTTTCGCCTGCAGGTCGGTCATCGCGACGCCGAGCGGGTCGAGAATCTCGCCCGTGTGCAGGTTCTCCAGCAGGGTGTTCACGGTGAAGTCGCGTCTGAGGGCGTCGGTGTGCAGGGTGGCGGGGCGCACGGCGTTGGGTTTGCGACTGGCGTCGTGATACGACTCGGCGCGCGCCGTGACGAGCTCCACCAGCGCGCCCTCCACATGCACCATCGCCGTGCCGAAGCGCGGGTAGGTCACAGGATGATGCTCGGCGACGCCGCGTTCATAGAGGAACTGCGCGAGTGCGAGCGCGTCCCCCTCCAGCACCAGGTCGATATCGCTGGGCAGAGGGCGTCCAAGCAACTTGTCGCGCACATAGCCCCCCACCAGGTAGACCTCGCCCTCGTAGGGGGTGCCGCGCAGCCCCTCGCGGAGCCGTTGCAGGGTCATGTCAATCGTTGCGCCCATCGGTCGTTTCCGCCCTCGTTAATCCTCTGAGCAAGCGCAGGGCGACCATCCGCTTGAATCCGAAATAGTGTACCCTGCTTGCGCCGCGCTGAAGTCTTGCCGATGTGCGCGCCAAGTCGGGTTTCAGTTCCCCCTACTGTGTAGGGGGAACCGTGTCTGGGTTCAGAGCATCTGTGTTGTGTCAGGGATCGCCGCGCCTGTTTCACCAAGTGTCGGCTTTGCCAGTGTCGTCGCGTTGGATGGGCGCGCCCAGCCATGAGAAGGGATAGTTGGGGTCTTCCATATCCAGCGCGGCTTTGGCGACCTGCAGGGGGCGGAAGGTGTCCATCATCACTGCCATCTCTTCCGTGTGGGTCGCGCCCAGACTCGCTTCCACTGCGCCTGGTTGTGGTCCGTGCGGAATGCCCGACGGGTGCAGCGTAATCGAGCCGACCTCTATCCCGCGCCGACTGCCGAACTTCTTATTCACATAATACAGCACCTCGTCGCTGTCGAGGTTGCTGTGATTGTAGGGCACGGGTATCGCCTGCGGATGGTAGTCCAGCATGCGCGGGCAGAACGAGCAGACCACAAAGCCGGGTCCCTCGAAGGTCTGGTGGATGGGCGGCGGCATGTGGATACGCCCTGTGATGGGTTCGAAATCGTGGATATTGAACGCCCATGGGTAGACATAGCCGTCCCAGCCCACCACATCGAAGGGGTGATGCTCGTAGTGATAGGCGTAGACGCGCCCGCGCTTGTGGATGCGCACCTCGAAATCGCCGACATCGGTGCGCGTCTCTAGCACTTCGGGGGTGCGGATGTCGCGCTCGCAGTAGGGCGAATGCTCCATCAGCTGCCCGTACTCGTTGCGGTAGCGTTTGGGCGTCTCGATTTGTCCGCCAATCGCCTCAATCCACACGAGCTTGGCGGGCAGCGCGTCGAACACGAGCCGCCAAATCGCGCCGTGCGGGATAATCAGATAGTCGCCCTCGCGGAAGCGCAAGTGCCCAAACTGCGACTCCAGCATGCCAGCGCCCTCGTGCACGAACACCAAGTCGTCGCCGTCGGCGTTCTTGTAGAAGTAGTCCATCTGCTCAATCGGGCGCGCGACGGACAGAATCACATTCTCGTTGAACATAAGTTCGACGCGCCCTGTGATGGCGTCGCCCGACGGGGGCATCTCGCCCGTGCGGAAGTGGCGATGTTGCAACACGGGTTCATCTATCGGCTCGATGTGACGCTCGTAGCAGGCGTGGAACTCCTTCACGCGCGTCGGCGGATAGTAGTGATACAAGATCGACTGAACGCCAGAAAAGCCCTCAGTACCCAGCACCTCTTCGGCATACAATCCGCCGTCGGGGCGGCGGAACTGGATATGCCGTTTCGGCGGCAGCTGTCCCATGCGTACATACCACGGCATCGTGGATTACCTCCGTATGATGTGATGGTTAATTATAGCACAGCGCGTAGGGCTGTGGAGGGGCTGGCGCGGCTATCTCCAGACGCTCAAGTCCAATTCGGCGAACACGGCGTCGCGCTGCAGGCTTTCTTGGTACAGGCGCGTCTGCTCGGGGTCGGGCGCGTCGCCGTTCGCTATCGTCTCCACCAGCGTTGCAATCCCCTCGAAGCGGCGCAGGTGGTCGGCCAAGCGCACCTCGGCGTAGTCGCGCGCGGCGCCCGTCGTAATCAGAAATGTCCAGTCGGACGATTCGAGCAGCAGCAGTTCGCGCCCCAGCTGCTGCAGGTAGGGCTGCAGGTCGGCGCGGGCGCGATGACGCTGAAGCAGGTTCAAGAAGCGCGCTTCCGCCCGATAAAGCGCGTCCCATGCCCAGAGGGTGTTCTCGTTGAGCCAGATGTAGTGCGAGCCGCCCTCGCCCCACGAACCTTCAGGCAGGAACACCGTCTCCGTCGGCGGGAGCTGCTCCAGAGTCTCGCTGCCTGTGAGCATCTCGATGTCGGGGTCGGCGGCGAGGCGTCGGATGACGGCGTAGAGCCATTCGGGTCCCTCGCGCCACCAGTGTCCGAACAGCTCAGTGTCGTACATCGAGACCATCACGCCGGGCGCGCCTGTGGCTTGATAGTGCGCCCAGAGGGTCTGCTTGAGGAGGTTCACAAAGTGGTCGGCGTGCGCCTGCACGGCTTCGAAGGCGTCGTAGGGCGCATAGGGCTGTTTCGCGCCGAGGTCGGCTTTGTTCTCACTCACGCGCCAGTAGCGGAGCCGTCCTGGGTAGTGCATCTTGTGGAACTCCAAGTAGCGCGCGTCGCCCGGATAGCCTAAGTCGCCGCTCCACACCTGCACGGTGGTGGCGGGGTCGCGTGCGAACACTGCCATCGGCGCGGGCGCAGGCACACGATAAGCGCGATAGGGCGTGCGCTCAACTTGCTCCGCGCGGTAGTGCGCGGCGAACTGTTCGTAGAGTTGGCGCAGCGCGGGGAATCGCTCCCAATAGGTTCCCAGCGGCGTCCCACCGCGCAGCATGTGCGTATCCACGAAGAAGTAGCCGACGCCTGCCTCCGCGAGGAACACCTCGACGCCTGCGCGTTCGGTCGCTGGCAACACCTCCGACGCGACAGGGGGCAGCCAGCGGTAGCTGGGGCGGTAGGCGCATTCCGGCAGCCAGAACCCGCGCGGCGCACGCCCGAAATGCTTCTGGTAGACGCGCGCGCCGAGCTGTACCTGCGCACGCACGCACTCGTCGCGCCCAATCAGCGGCAGGTAGCCGTGCGTCGCCGCGCTGGTCGCAATCTCAATCAGCCCTGCCTCTTGAAACCGCCGAAACGCGCCCAGCAGGTCGCCGTGCAGATGGGCATACAGCGATTGCTGACGCTCGAAATACTCACGCCACAAGTACGCCAGCCCTGCTTTCCAGCGGTCGCCGTGTTGCAGGAAGTAGCGGATGTCGTCTTGGGCGGCTTGGCGTTTCTCGCTCAGGTAGCCGCGCGCCTCCTCGTGGAACGACGCATCCGCAAGCTGCTCTTGCAAGATAGGCGTGAAGCTGATTGTGTAGCGCGCAGGGATGCCGAGTCGTTGCAACCGATCGGTCAGCTCATAAAGGGGCAGATAGCATTCCACGAGGCTCTCGGCAAGCCAGTCCGTGCCGTGCGGCGACTTGCCGTGCGACAGCACATAGGGGATGTGCGTGTGCAGCACCAGCATCCAGTAGCCCAGCGGTCGCGCCATGCCGTGCAGTTACCTACGAACTGATGTCAGGCACAATGGCTTGCAAACGCTGTTGAAACGCTTGCAAGCTGCCTGCACGCAACGAGTAGATGAGCAGATCTTGCAGTTGTTCGGTCTGCTCGACCTGCTGGAGGGCACGCGCGATGCTTTCGGGCGCGTCACCGTACAGCTCGCACAAATTGGCAAGGATCGCTTGCTGTAGCCCCTCGCGCAGCCCCTGTTGCAAGCCTTGTTGTAAGCCTTGTTGCAAGCCTTGCTCTATCCCCTCGCGCAGTCCTGCTTCCAGCCCGCTTTCGCGTCCAATCTGCTCACCGCGCTCCATTCCGCGGCGCATGCCGCGCCGATAGCCGCGTAGCAGCCCGCGTTGAATGGCTTTGCGCTCGATCGAAGAGAGCAGCAGCGCGCCCGAAGGCTTGCTTCGGTACTCATCCAGCGTTTTCTCGTACAGGTCTTCCAAGTCGGCAGGTAGTTTCATAGCGCTCTCCAGGAATCGCACGATTTCACGAACCTGTTCTTCATTATACCCGCGTTCGAAGGCAAGCGCCACAAGTTCCAATCGCGCCTGATAGCGTAGGTCGGCGTTGCCCTTCGTGCGCACGGCGCGAATAAACGCCGCTAATATCAACGAAGCAGGGTCGCCCGCCTCAATCAACGCTTGCTCGTCTAAGTCCAGCAGTTTCACGGTCGGGAACTCAAACGACACGCGACACTTGCCCGTCTCCATCTCAAAACGGTGCGGACGCCAGTTGGGGTGATCGTCTGCCAGTATCACGAGGCTGACCACGCGCACTCGGTAGCGTAGCCAAATCACCACAAAATACGCAAAGATACGCTCCTCGAAGTTGGTTTGTGGGTTTGACTGCACCTCCACATGAATCAGCAGCCACTCTTCACTGCCGTCGAGCAAGTATACACGCACAAGCTTGTCGACAATCTGCACGCCCGTCGCGCTCTCCGGAGCAATCTTTGCCAACTCCTTGTCCAAGAAGGTGACAGGACGAGACCAGTCGATGCGTCGGCACAGCTCGGGGTCTGCCTTCTCCAGCAGCACTTTGAGGCGCTCTTGGTCGTCCAGATACGCCTTCCAAGTCGCATCATCGGGTCCGGTCAATTCTATCCTTTGCATGGGCATCGCGCCTATCGATTAGCCGTTCCGAGCGCGATTCCTGCAGCAGGAATACGCCACATACAGCAGAATTACGGCTCAGGTGAGACGATGACTCAGCATAGCATTACACGGCGAGAGTTTTTGAAGGCATCGGTTGGCGCGGCGGCGTTGGCGACGCTGCCTGTGGAGCTGTTCGTGCACGCGCACGGCTCAGATAAGTTGCGCGTGGGGCTGATCGGCTGCGGCGGGCGCGGTACAGGCGCCGCTGTGGATATCCTTGTGGCGCACCCCAGCGTGGAACTCTACGCGATGGGCGACGCCTTCGCCGACCGGCTCAACGCCTCGCTTAAGGCGTTGCAAGACGAGCAGAAAGACCGCCTGAACCTTGGCAATCGCCAGTTTGTCGGGCTGGACGCCTACAAGGGCGTCATTAGCAGCGGCGTGGACATCGTGCTGCTCTGCACGCCGCCCGCGTTCCGCCCTATCCACTTCCGCGAGGCGATTCGGGCGGGCAAACATGTATTCATGGAGAAACCCGTCGCCGTGTGCCCTGCCGGCGCGCGCGTGATGTTCGAAATGGGCGAGCTGGCAAACCAAAAACGGCTCAGCGTCGTGGCAGGCACGCAACGCCGCCACGAACCCAACTACATCGAGACCATCCGACGCATCCAAGAAGGCGCGATTGGCAAAATCGTCGGCGGCGCATGCTACTGGAACCAAGGCGGGCTATGGCATGTGGAGCGCCAACCAGAATGGAGCGACGCCGAGTGGCAACTACGCAACTGGCTCTACTTCACTTGGCTCTCAGGCGACCACATCGTGGAGCAACATATCCATAACATCGATGTGATGAACTGGGTGCTGGGGACGCATCCCATCCGCGCGATGGGCATGGGCGGACGCCAAACCCGCACGGAACCCCACTTCGGACACATCTACGACCACTTCGCCGTCGAGTTCGAGTATCCCGACGGCGTCAAAGTGCTGAGCATGTGTCGCCAAGCCGACAACTGCGCCATTCAGATTGGCGAGCGCGTGTACGGCTCGGAAGGCGTCGCCGAGCCAGTCGGCGTCATCACGGCGCGAGGCGAAACTTGGCGCTACGACGGTATCAAGCGCAGCGGCTACAGGAAAGAACAAGAAGACTTGGTGAACGCCATCCGCAACGACCAGCCGATTAACGAGACCCGCGCCGTGACCGAAAGCACGCTCGCCGCGATTATGGGGCGCATGTCCGCCTACACAGGCAAAGTCGTCACTTGGGAGTTCGCGCTCAACCAGTCGAAG
Source organism: Fimbriimonadales bacterium (assembly GCA_046294565.1). GTDB lineage: Bacteria > Armatimonadota > Fimbriimonadia > Fimbriimonadales > GBS-DC > GBS-DC. Next base: position 20,307 of record JBKBKS010000004.1, on the reverse strand, counting down.
CTGAACCTACTGGAGCGCGCCGAGCAGTTGGAGTTCGGACCGATGCCTGTGGATGAAGTGGCGATTCCTGGCAAGACGCCCCTGATATAGCGCGCAGGTATCCTTTGGGGTGTGGGCGTTCATCTTTGCCACGCTGGGCGTGCAGCTGAGCCTTTTAGCGTATAACTTGCTTTACTGGCGTCGGCGACGGCTAACCGATTGCCATTCGGCGGCGCAAGTGTCGCTTTCGATTCTCATTCCGGCGCGCAACGAGCGTATGAACCTACCGCGCCTGCTGGAGAACCTTGCGCCGCAGCTGGGTTGCGCCGTCGAGTGCTGGGTGTGCGACGACGGCTCGGACGACGGCACGACCGAGTGGCTGGAGCGTCATGCGGCTGGGCTGGGCGTGCGCTGGTTTCGTAGTGCGCCGCGCCCCGATGGGTGGGTAGGCAAGAACTGGGCGTGCTACCAACTTGCGGCGCGGGCGCAAGGCGAGTGGCTGCTGTTTCTGGACGCCGACCTGCGCTGCGAGGCAGGGTTCGTAAACGCTATGCGCTGCTACCTCGTCTGCACCAACGCGCACTTGGTAAGCGCAATCCCCACCTTCACACCGAGCGGTCTGGCGGTCGCGTTGCTCAAGGTAATGGTTCCGTTCTCGGTCTTCACGCTGCTGCCGCTGGCGTTGGCGGAGCGTCATCCGAACCCTGCGTTCGCGTTTGCTAATGGGCAGGTCCTCGCCTTTCGCAAGTCCGACTATGCGCGTTGGCTGCCGCATTTTTTTGTGCGCGGGGCGGTGCTGGAAGATGTGGCGTTGGCGGCGTTGGTGAAGCGTCATCGCGGCACGGTGCATCTGCTGGACGCGCGGGCGTGGCTGCGCGTGTCGATGTATCCCACTCTGGGCGAGGCGATGAACGGCTTCGCCAAAAACGCGGTCGCTATCTGTCGCACAGTTCCGAGGGCAATCTTGGTGGGGCTGATGCTTAGCTGGGTGTATCTGTATCCGTTCGCAGCGTTGGCGTTTCCCAGCTCGCGCGCGGCGGCGTCCATCGCGGCGATTATGGCGGTGGTCATCTTCGGGCTGTCGGCGCGGGTGGTGGGGCTGCCGTTTCGGCTGGGCGGACTATACGCCGTCAGTGTGGCGCTGGGCGTGCTGACGCTGGCGCGTTCTATCCGATGGTATCGGCGAGGCGCAATTGTATGGAAAGGTCGGGTCTATCGGGCGCACTCGTGAGCTTGCAGCGGCGGTTCGTGGATGTGCTGATTGAGCGGAGTCTGCGCGGGCATTTCCGGGCGGTCTATGTGCGAGGCGCGCCGCCCGACGAGCCAAGACCGCTGATTCTGTACGCCAACCACCACTACTGGTGGGACGGCTATCTGGCATATTGGCTGATACGGTCGTGGGGGCGACGGCTCGTGGTCTGGATGGAGTCGTATCGTCGGTTCCCGCCGTTCGGCGCGATTGGCGCGTTGCCGTTCCCTGCCGACGATGCGGCTGCGCGCGCCCGCGCCATCCGACGCACCGTAGCCGCCTTGCACGCGCCCGAAACCGTGCTGCTGTTGTTCCCTGAGGGCAAGCTGCATGGCGACACGACGCGCCTGCTGCCGTTCCAGCGTGCGCTGCACTGGCTGGCGCGTCAGGTTCCCAACGCGGCGCTCGTTCCGACGGCAATCCACATCGAGCCGAGTTATCATCAGTATCCACGCGCCTATATATGTCTCGGCGCGCCCTTTCAAAACGACGCCGCCCGCCCTGAATCGTGGCTATGCGCCGCCGCTGACGCGCTCCAGCAATTGCTGGAGCAGACGCGCCACGACGCACACTGCGCCATCGCCGAAGAGCCAATCCTCGCGCAGGGCTACCGCGCACTCCTGCACGGCAAACGCTCGATTCACGAGCGTTTCTGAACCCCGCGCCAAGCGTCGCGCACACAGGGTACAATTCCTGCTATGCACGAGCCAAGCCACCACACGCTGGAAGAAGAGAGCCAGTTAGTTCAAATCCGCCTGCAGAAGCTGGAGCAGCTGCGCCAGATGGGATTAGACCCGTTCGCCATCGAACGCTACGAGGTCACGCACCCAGTGCAGACCGTCCACGACGAGTACGAATCGCTGGAGGGCAAGACGGTCTCTATAGCAGGGCGTATCGTCGCGCTGCGCAAGATGGGCAAGGCGACCTTCGCGCACTTGATGGATAGCTCAGGCAAACTGCAGATTTACCTCAAAGCCGACGAGCAGGGCGAAAAGTATGACCTGATTGACCTGTGGGATCTCGGCGACTATCTGGGCGTGCAGGGCTTCGTGTTCAAAACGCGCACGGGCGAGGTCACAGTGCATGTGCAGTCCTTCACGCTGTTGGCGAAAGCCGTGCGCCCCGTGCCGTTCCCCAAAGAGAAGGGCGAGCAACGCTGGTACGAGATGCACGATGTCGAGCAGCGCTATCGCCAGCGCTACCTGGACATGTTGGTGAACCCCGACTCGCGTCAGCGGTTGATTGCCCGATGCCGTATCGTGCGCGCGATTCGGCGGTTCTTGGATGAGCGCGGCTTTCTGGAGGTGGAGACGCCCGTGCTGCAGCCGATGGCGGGCGGCGCGGCGGCGCGACCGTTCCTCACGCACCACAACGCGCTCAATCGAGAGTTCCAACTGCGCATCGCCCTCGAACTGCACCTCAAGCGACTGCTGATTGGCGGCATCGACCGCGTCTACGAGATTGGGCGCGTGTTCCGCAATGAGGGCATCTCCACCCGCCATAACCCCGAATTCACGATGCTCGAACTCTACCAAGCCTACGCCAACTTGGAGGATATCATGGACTTGGTGGAGGCGATGTTCCGCTCTGTCGCCGAGCAGGTGTTCGGCGCGACCGCCTTCGAGATGCACGGCGTGCAGGTCGATTTCAGCCAGCCGTGGCGGCGCGTTCGGCTGATGGACGCGATTCACGAGCGCACGGGTCTCACAGAACGCGATTTTGAGACGCTGGAGCGCGCCGCACAAGCCGCCGAGAAGGTTGGCGTGTATGTGGAGCGCAAAGACACCATCGGCGGCATCCTCGAGAAGGTGCTGGAGAAGTCGGTGGCGGACACCCTACAGCAGCCGACCTTCGTGTACGGGTTCCCGCTGGACACCTCGCCGTTAGCCAAGCGCGACCCCGACCACCCGCGCTTCACGCGCCGCTTCGAGGGCTATATCTTCGGCAAGGAGGTCGCCAACGCCTTCTCCGAGCTGAACGACCCGCTGGAACAGCGCGCACGGTTCGAGCAGCAGTACGCGCTCCGTCAGGCAGGCGACGAGGAAGCGCACCCCTTCGACGAGGATTTCCTGCTCGCGATGGAGTACGGTATGCCCCCCGCAGGCGGCTTGGGCATCGGCATCGACCGCATGGCGATGCTGTTCACAGGCGCAGACTCCATCCGCGAGGTCATCTTCTTCCCACAGATGCGCTCCGATGTATAATTTGAGTAATGGCGTTTTCAAAGCGTGCGCCAAATCCAGCTCAAGCGTCTAAATTGGCGGTGAATCGACGACTGCCGATATTGGTCGCTCGCGTTCGTGCTGCAGCGCCCTATGTACGCGACAGGGACGTGCTGGCGCTTGCGCTGGCGGCGATACTCACGGGCGCGGGAGCGGCGCAAACCACGCTTCCTGCGCTCGTCACCCCTGCAGGCGTCGTACCACCAATCACGATACCTGACGAGACGCCGTCCGGCAAGCCGTCGCAGCCCGAACGCACCCGCCCCCAAAAACGCAATACACTCGACGCCCTGCAAGCGCTGCGCAGCTGGGAGAGCCTGCAGCAGGAGATTCAGCGCACCGTCTCCATCAGCGGACGCAAAACTTTGGGGTTCCATCTGCATCAGATTGAGGGCGACGCCGCCTCGTTCCGCGACCAGAACTACTTCGGCAAGGGAGGACAGCGCATCACCGACAATACCGAGATGACCATCCGCGTGAACAAGTTTCTCGGCTTCCTCACGCTGAACTGGCGGTGGACGAACAGCCGATTCAGCAACCCCTACGACGCGCAGATTACCTACACCTACGAATCGCCGAACCTGACGCTGGAGTGGGGCGACATCACGGCGTCGCTAGGTAGCGCGAACCCGTTGGTGGGTTTCCAGCGCACGCTCAAAGGCGCGGCGGCGAACTTCCAGTGGGAACGCAACCGCCTGCGCTACATCCGCTCGGAGACCAAAGCCGCCGCACGCACCATTACTATCCAGGGCAACGACAGCCCCGGCCCCTACTACTTGCAAGGTAGCCAGCTGGTAGACGGCAGCGAACGCGTGCAGGTGGACGGTGTGGAGAAACGGCGCGGCGAGGACTACACCATCGACTATTTCGGGGGCATCCTGCGCTTCCGCGACGGCATGATTATCCCGCGCACCTCGACGATTGTGATTACATACGAGACCTACGCCTTCAACGCCGCGCCGAGCCTGCTGGAAGGCTGGCGCTACGAGACGAATCTGGGCGGCGGCTACAACTTCGGCTTCACGATGCTCTCGCAGAAATCGAATGTGCGCACGGCGCTGCGTCGGCGTCAGGAGCAGTTCTTCGGGTTCGGCGCGCCCAGCGTGCCCTATGACCTGCAGTTCCCGCCCCTACGCGACCCGAACAACCCTATCATCATCACGGTCGGCGGCGCGCCTCAAATCGAAGGCGTCGATTACTACTTCGACGAGGTGCTGCCCTACCGCTTCTACTTCACCCGCTTTATGCCCCAGACGGTGATTATCCAAGTGGAATACACGCCGCGCCCTGACCCCAGCTCCACCATCGGTGGCAACCGCGAGGTAATGGGCATAGATTTTGCCCTACCGCTGGGGCGCGTGGGCAATATCGTGTGGTATGGCGCCCGCAGCAAAGCCCAAGCGCAAGGCAACAACTTGGAAGCCATCGCGCAGACCATCGTCGGACGCTTTGATTATGGCAACCTCACCCTAAACGCTACTTACCGCGACATCCCCGCCGAGTTTATCAGCATCGAATCGGTGGGTTTCCGTCGCAACGAGCGCGGCTATCAAGCCGACCTGAGTTATCGGTTTAGCGCCATATCGAACTTCCAAGCGAGCCTCACTCGCTCGCGCGTGGCGTCCATCAATCCGCTCAGCAGCGCGTTCGCTGCCAGCTTCACCGATACCGACATCCAGAGCTACACCTACAACTACACGCCCGCGAACGGGTTCCAACTCACGCTGAACCGCAACACGAACTCCGCGCGCTCTGCGAACAGCCGCACGGATCAGACGCGCGACTCGATTACCCTTGCACGCGCGTGGCGCACGCTGAACCTCTCGATGGGCTACGAGCAGTCCAGCGCCAACTCGTTCAGCGGTCTCGGCGGCGGCGCGCGCCTGTTCTACCGCATCCGCAGCTGGCGCGCCCAAGCGGACTGGCGTGTGAACGATTCGTTGAACCTACGCGCGTCCGCCGCCGCCAGCGATATTCAGCAAAATCAGTCCACTGCCGCGACGAACACCCGCTCGCGCGATTACACCTTCGATGTCTCGTGGCGACCGCTCAGCACGCTCAATATCAATTACCGTTGGCGCGACAGCGATTCGGGCAGGCTCAACATCGACGCGATAGCGCCCCGCACCCGACAGTTCGGCGAACCTATCCCCCCGACGGGCGGCTTCCCCACTTCGCCATGGGGCGCAGGCTTCGACGGCAACGGCTTCTCGTCGGGCGCGCCGATGTTCAGCGGCTACACCTACTACGGCGTGCGCGGCAAGGGGCAGGACCTAAGCATTCAGTGGACGCCCGCCAACGCGCTCACCTTCGATGTGCAGTGGAGCCAGAACCGCTCGCTTGGCGACTTCCAAACCAACAGCTCGCAAGAAACGCTCGCCGTGAGCGCAAGCTACATGCCTGTTGACTGGCTCTCGCTGATTTTGAGCTGGTCGCGTCAGGAGGTGCAGTTCCTCACGGCGTCGGGCAGCTCCAGCAACGAGTTTTTGACCTTCGGAGCGGACATCGGTCCGCTGCGCCGCTGGACGATTTCGCTGAACGCCTACGCGATGAAGACGCGCAGCGTGTTTGGCGAGGGGTTCCAAGGCGGTCAGGGCGATTTCGCGCAGCAGCCGACGGGTTTCTCCGCGCGGATTAGCTACGATGTGGGGCGCAATCAGAACCTCTTCGCGGAGTTCCAGCGCACTGACATCCGTGGCTACCTGCCCTCGCGCGACACGATGTTCAACATCGGCTACGAGTATCGCATCACGCGCAACTGGGCGTTGGTGCTGAGCTACCGTTTCCGCGAGCAGCTGAACTTAGACCCGCAGTATAGCCAGTTCAGTTATCGGGCGCGTTCGCTGGACGCGAGCATGAACTGGATCTTTTAGCCTGCACTTGTATTGAATCGGCTCATCACCTGCTCGATGGGTTCGGTCAGCCACGCTTCGCAGGCGTCGGCGGCGCGTGGCACGGCGTGCAGAAGTCGTTCGCGCTCGTCGGGCGACGGCTCGGACAGCACATAGTCGGCTAAGTCGATATCTTCAGGGGGCTGCCCGATGCCGATGCGCACGCGCGGAAACGCCTCCGTGCCGACCTTGCCGATGATCGATTTCATACCGTTGTGCCCGCCCGCTGAGCCTTTCGCACGCACGCGCACTGCGCCCGACTCCAGCCAAATATCATCGAAGATGACGAGCATCTGTTCGGGCTTGAGATGATAGGCGTGCAGCAGGGCGTGCGCCGCCTCGCCGCTGAGGTTCATGTAGGTTTGCGGCTTCGCCAAAATCACTGCCACGCCGTTAATCTGCCCGACGCCCAACTTGCTGTGGTGTTTGCGCGTTTTGAGGCTAATGCCATGTCGCTTCGTCAGCAGGTCAATCGTCCAGAAGCCGACATTGTGGCGCGTGTGTGCATACTCCGCGCCGGGGTTGCCCAGCCCCACAATCAGGCGCGTTGGGTGAACGGCAGGCTTACCCATCAGCTGCTCCAAGAGGCGCATCATCGCTCCAGCGTCCGCGAATCGTTATGGGGTCGCGTCCTTGCGGCTGTACCACGCTTGCACAAACTGCCGATACTCCGCCTGTTCTTGTAAGATTGGCTGCCACCATTCGGGGTGTTGCGCATACCACCGCACGGTCTCGCGGAGCGCGGTCTCGAAATCGGCTTCGGGTCGCCAGCCCAGCGTGCGGAGTTTGGAGTCGTCCAGCGCGTAGCGTCGGTCGTGCGCGGGGCGGTCTTGCACGAACTGAATCAGCCGTTCGGGTTTGCCGAGCGTGTTTAAGATGAGGCGCGAAACTTCTATATTAGCGCGTTCGTTGCCCCCTGCGATGTTGTAGGCGTGTCCGATGTGCCCCTCGTGAAGCACGGTATCGATGGCGCGTGCGTGATCCAGCACATAGAGCCAATCGCGCCGTTGCTGTCCGTCGCCGTAGAGGGGCAACGGTTCGTCGTGCAGGGCGCGCACGGTGAAGAACGGGATGAGCTTTTCGGGGTACTGGCGTGGTCCGAAGGTGTTGCTGGGTCGCACGATGAGGATGGGCATGCTGTAGGTGCGATGATAGGCTTGCGCGAGCAAATCTGCCCCCGCTTTGCTGGCGGCGTAGGGGCTGCTGGGCTGCAGCGGCGCGCTCTCGGTGAAAGCGCCCTGCTCCGCCGCCCCGTAAACCTCGTCCGTACTGACATGCACAAACCGCTCCACTCCCATCTCGCGCGCCGTCTCCAACATCACGAAGGTTCCGTACACATCGGTCGTGATGAAGGCGTCGGGATTCAGAATCGAGCGGTCCACATGCGTTTCGGCGGCGAAATGCACTACGAACTGTGCGCCCTGCATCGCTGACCGCACTGCCTCCCTATCGCGCACATCGCCGTGAATGAAGCTGAAACGCGGGTCGCCCTCAACGGCAGCGAGGTTCTCGCGCCTGCCCGCGTAGGTCAGCGCGTCCAGCACACGCACCTGATAGTCGGGATACCGTTGCAACACATACTCGGTGAAATGGCTGCCGATGAAGCCTGCGCCGCCTGTGATTAATACGGTTTTGCCCATAATCATAGGATACCCTGCCCCCATCCGACGCCGTTTGGCACGAAAGTTGCTGTATATGCTCTTGGATGGAGAGCAAAGCCTGCCCTCATAAGGAGGTTGCGACCATACGCTTATGAGGCTATGCGTCAAGGGCTGGGGCGCTGGCTCCAGCCCTTTTCGCTTCGAGGTACACTGAACGCATGAACACTGCAATCCGCGCGTTTCGCGAGCTGCAGGCGCAGGGTGCGATACGCGCCTTCGCCCTCGGAGGCGCATCCGCGCTGGTGTTCTATACAGAACCAGTGTTAACTTACGACTTGGACTTTTTCGTAATCTTGGACGCTCCATCCGACCAAATCCTCTCGCTGCAGCCGCTCTACGAATACTTCACGAAGCGCGGCTATACGATCGAGGGTGAGCAGGTGCTGATTGATGGCGCGCCCGTGCAAGTGCTGCCTGCATACAATCCGTTGGTGGAGGAAGCTGTGCAGAACGCCGTCGAACTGCCTTTCAACGGCGAGACTGTACCTGTGCTGACGCCTGAATACCTCTTGGCAATCGCGCTGCAGACCTATCGCCACAAAGATCGTGAGCGCGCGCGTCTGCTGTGGCAGCAGGCGACTATCGACGAGGGTAAACTGTTAGACATCTGTGCCCGACACGGGCTTATTGATCGATGGAACGAACTCAGAGACCAGATTTAGCGCATTTACCTGAGGCGGTGCGCCGCGTGCTGGAGTTCAAAGAGGCGCGGCGTAAGAAGTTGTCGCAGCTGCCGCCTGAGGAGAAGTTGCGCATCATCGTTGAGATGCAGCGGTGGGCGCGCGCGGCGCACATCGCCACCGGACGCCCCCCTACCCCTGTGTGGAACCTCGAGGCGCTGATGCGACGCGCTGAACCCGATGAGCCACATCAGGTATAATTAAGCGTCCATGCAGGTACGCATCAACGGCAAAGAGCGCGAGCTGCCCGACGGCGCTACGCTCATGCAGCTGCTTGAAGAGCGCGGTATCGACCCGCGCGTCGTGGTGGTGGAGCATAACTATACCATCGTGCCGCGCGACCGCTACGGCGAGATTATCCTGCACGACGGCGACAACCTCGAAATCGTGCAGATGACGGCGGGAGGCTAACTGTGCGTGTGATTGTGGTCGGCGCGGGCGTCATCGGCAGCGCTGTCGCGTTGGAGCTGCGCCAGCGCGGCGCGGAAGTCACTCTCATCGACAGCAACGCTGAAGGCGGGCATACCTCCGCAGCATCGGCAGGCATGGTCAATCCGTTCAGCCTCACCCCAGCGGACACCCCTGCCCTGCCCTTTTATCTGGAAAGCCTACGCCTGTACCCCGACTGGGCGCAAACACTGCAGGCAATCAGCCACATCGACATCGAGTGGCGGCAGGGCGGGTGCCTGCGCGTCGCGCTCACCGAGACCGACGCCCAACAGTTAACAGCAAGTCTTGAATGGATTCGTCAGTACGAGCCGCAGGCGCGCCTCATAGCGACGCGCGACGCGCTCCAGTGGGAGCCGATGCTCAACCCAGAGATTCACGCGGCGATTTACCTGCCCAGCGAGGGCTGGGTGAACACCATGCGCCTGATGCGTGCGCTCCACCAATCAGTTAAACTTAAGGGCGTAAACTTTTACAACGGCGTCCCTGTGCTGAGCATCGAGTGCGCTGGGAGTCGCGTGCAAGGCGTGCGCACAGTAGGCGACTCGCTGGCGGGCGATGCGGTGGTGCTTGCATCGGGCGCTTGGACGGACGCTCTGACGCAGCCACTGGGTATCCACACTCCCGTTGTGCCCATGCGCGGTCTCATCCTGCGCATAGGCGACCTTCCCTCCCCCATTCAACGCATCCTCTCCTCGCCTGTGGGCTATGTGACGCCGCGCGCGGACGGAACTGCACTGCTGGGCGCAACACGCGAGCAAGCAGGCTACGACCTGCGCGCCGCCGCTGAGAGCTATGCGCACCTGCTGCACGCCCTCGCCCGAATCGCCCCTGCCCTGCTCCGCGCGACCATTACGGGACACACTGTCGGACTGCGCCCCGATACGCCCGACCACAACCCCTACATCGGCGCGGTGGAGGGCATCGAGGGGCTGTATCTCGCCACAGGACACGCCTATCACGGCATCCTGATGGCGCCTGCCACCGCACAGGCGATTGCCGACATCGTTCTCAACGGCGCAACGCCACTGCCCATCGAGCCGTTCCATCCCAACCGATTCACGAGGTGAACACTATGCAAACCTTTCCTGTTATTCAAGCGAATGTTTACGACCCCCACTCCGACGAGCCGTTGCGTATCAACGCGCCGCTGGTCGCTGAGTGGCTGGTGGAGTTTCTGCGCGACGAAGTGATACGCCGACGCGGCTTCCACAAGGCGTTGCTGGGGCTGTCGGGCGGCGTGGACTCGGCGATTGTCGCTTACCTATGCGCCCGCGCGTTCGGCGCCGAAAATGTGTACGCCTTTCTGATGCCCTACAAAATCAGTAGCCCCCAGTCGCTGGAACACGGGATGTTGGTGGCGCAGGAGCTTGGCATCCATCATCGGGTGATTGAGATTACGCCGATGGTGGACGCCTACTTGGCGCATTACGAACCTGACGCCAGCCCGACGCGCGTCGGCAACCTCTGCGCACGCACGCGGATGATGATTTTATTTGACCAGTCGGCGAAGCTCCAAGCGATGCCCATCGGCACGGGCAACAAGAGCGAGCGGCTCTTCGGCTACTTCACCTGGCATGCCGACGACGCCCCGCCCGTGAACCCCATCGGCGACCTCTTCAAAACGCAGGTGTGGCAACTGGCGCGCTATCTCGGCGTGCCTGAGGTCATCGTGGAGAAGCCAGCCTCCGCCGACCTGATTGTGGGTCAGACCGACGAGGGCGACTTTGGCATCTCGTACCAGCGCGCCGACCGCATTCTCTATTACCTCACGCAGGGCTACTCGCCCCAACGCCTCGTCGAGATGGGCTTCCCTGCGGAGGAGGTGCAACTGGTGAAGCAGAAGGTGGACAGCACGCACTGGAAGCGGCACTTGCCGACCGTAGCGATGCTCTCGACCACCGCAATTGGCGAGTATTACCTGCGACCGGTGGACTTCTGAGATGCCCATTCACGACATAGCAGGCGTGCAACGCCAGTTCAAGGTAGGCGTCGGGCAGTTCAAGCCCGACAAGGGACAATATCGGCGCAATCTGGAGCGGATTGGGCAGCTGATGCGCCTGTCGCTGCAGGAGGGCGTGGATGTGCTGGCGTTGCCCGAAACGGCGACGACAGGCTACTTCATCGAGGGTGGCGTGCGCGAGTTGGCAATCTCCGCCGAGCAACTCGCACACGACCTCGCCTGCCTCTATGCCGACCTGCAACCTGACCGTCCGCTGGACATCTGCGTCGGCTTCTACGAGTATCGCGACGGTGAGTATTTCAACTCGGCTCTCTATGCAACTTTGGAGCCAAAACCTGAACAGACGCGCCTGCACCATGTGCATCAAAAGTTCTTCCTGCCGACCTATGGCGTATTCGAAGAGGAGCGGTTCGTGGCGCGCGGGCGCAGGTTGGAGGTCTTCCCGACACGGTTCGGTCGCGCGGCGATACTCATCTGCGAGGATGTGTGGCACTCGATTACCAGCACGATTATCGCGTTGAAGGGGGCGCAGATACTGTATGTGCTCACCGCCTCGCCCGCGCGCGGATTCCACACCGAGCCGATTGAGAATGTGGAAGTCTATCGGCGCATCCTGACGCAGATTGCCAGCGAGCATGGAATCTATGTGGCGCAGTCGAGCTTGGTGGGGTTCGAGGGAGGCAAAGGCTTCGTGGGCGCGTCGTGGATAGTGAACCCGTTCGGCAAGGTGATGGCGCACGGGGGCGTCAATCGCGAAGCGCTGATCGTCGCGCCGTTCGACTTGGATGATATTGCCATTGCACGGGCGCAGTTGCCGCTGATTTCCGATTTGCGCTCGGTCGTCGCCGATGTAGCGCTGGAGTTCGAACGCTTGGCGCGTTCCCCTAACCCGTGAGCCTACCACAGCGCGACGCCAGCGAACACAGTGGTATACAACTCCACCTGCGCCTCTACCGCGACAACCTCCAGCCGTGCGATATGGAGACCTCGGTCTTCCATCGCCTCTTCCGCCATGCTGACAACCATATCGTGCGCTTCACGCTCGGTCATGTACCCCTCGGTCTCCATAATCACCCCGATTGCGTGCGCATCAGTCGGGAACGCCAACGAGACCGCCGCAGCTATCGTGCGCCCTTCCTCGCAGGAACTGAATGTGCCGTAGGCTATCGGTAAGAGCGCGCCTTTGGAGACATCGATGTGAGGGCGCAGCTCCACGCCAGGCGGCAAGATGCTCGATACGCGCAGCAAGTTATAATCAGAGAAGCCTGCCTGCCGTAGCGCACGGTCGAAAGAGAGCAACTCGAACGCCGAGGTTCCGACACCCGCGCCTGCCGTGCAGAAGCGCGCCAAGCGAGGCAACGTCGTCGCGCTAACCTGAATGACCTCTTGCATAAACGCCTCCTGTATTAGTCAACGCGCTATGCGACTTCGCAGCGCATCAGTAGAACGCCGTCAATAAGTCCACGCTCCATCGCTTGGTGAAAGACGACCATGTGAGCGCCACCTCGCGGTAGCCGATGCGATACGCAACTGTCAGGGTTCGATCGTGAAAGTCGTACTGATTGTAGGTCTGCCATGTGTAGCCGACGCCCAGACGCCACAAGGAGTTGATACGCCAAGAGAAATCGCCCACATAACTCACCGAGTTCGCGTCTAACCCGCGGCTGAAGTAGCTGGTGAGGTAGTAGCGTTGTCCTGCGCTCCAGCTCAGGCTGCCTGCCAATCGGTGTCGCCCCAGCAGGTTTGCGCCGAGTGCGTCTTGCGCGTAGTCGTAGTTGAGGCTCAGCACGCCGTTCGCGCCCAATGCTTGGGTAACGCCCAGCGTGCCTGTGAAGCTCCACCCTTTGTTGGGCAGGTTGCCCACAAACTGCCCGATCGATAGCCCGCCTGTGAGGGTGGTGTTGCGTCCGAGCGATTGTGGGATTAGGCTCCACCGCACGCGCACTCCCACACCTTCGCGCGTTTGCACGCCCGTCGAGCTGCGCAGGCGGCTGTGGGTGTAGTTAAGCGAGAAGCTCTGGCGCAGGGGCGTTCCCTCCACACGGCGTGGGGTCGTCTCGATAAACATATCGCCGCGCCAGCTGTCGGCGCGTGTGCCCTGCCAGAGCGTATTGCCCGACACTGTAACGCCCGTTGAGTAGCCGCGCGCTTGGTGGGAGAGCTGCACGGAGCCATACAGCCCCTGATGCGCGGGCGAGTCGAGCCAGAGGGAGAGGCGCGTGTTGGGCGACAACGGCTGCTGATGCCGCCAGTTCAGCCCCCAGTCGTTGCGCGCCAAGCTGTGCAGGCTCACTGCGCCCGTTCCCAGCCCGATGCGATACTCATGTTCCAAGTCGAGGAACATCCCGCGCGCCGCGCCCATCGTTCGCCCCCCCACCTGCGCCGTGCGCAGACGCAACGCGCCAATCTGCGTAGGGGTCAGAGTGTAATAATAGGGCACATCGAGGTAGACCTGCCCGTTCTGTACGCCGATAAGCGTATCGCTGCCGACGCCGCCGCTCCACATGCTTTGCGAATAGAGGGGAAGGCTGAGCGATTTCACTTCGCCCACATAGAACTCGGCGCGATGAAACTGGAGACGCTCGCTCGGATAGAACCAGATTTGCTCCGCCTTGATGACTAGCGACGACTCGGAGATGTCGGCGAACTGAAACAGTTCGGGCGGCGCGACGGCGTCGAACGGTTCGGGCGCGCCGTAGCGGATGCGCGCCACTTCCCAGCGATTATCGCGCGTGCGCACGCCGAAACCTTGCAGGCTGCGCAACTCATAGCTCAGCTCAGCGAACTCGTGCGTCTCCGAGCCGAACTGCAGTCGTGCGTTGCGCGCTTTCACGCGCAGGCTATCCACTTCCAGTTGGAGGTCGTCCGCTTCGATGCGCGTGAAGCCGAACCGCACACTGGCGCCGCGCTCTGCGCCTGAGGCGGCAATCACGCGCTGTTCATTCGCGTAGGCGAGGTACTCCGCTCCCAACACCTGCACATAGTCGGTCGCGCTGCGCAGTTCGTCTTGCGTGGCAACAAACAGCACTTGGATTTCCCCGACGACGCCCTGCCCGACTGCGGTCGCCGTAATCACGGCGGTTCCGGGCAGCTGGCTGGCAATCAGCGTGGCGCGTGCGACCCCGCCTTGGGTAGACGCCACAGGCTCGCGAAACGCGCCGAGCGTGGTGTTGAAGGCGACTTGAGTGCCGTCGGGCGCAGGTCTGCCCTGCGGCGTGCGCACTTCTGCGGTGATGAGGATTTGCGATGCGCCGTCAGCGACGGCGGCGATGGGGTAGGCTGTCAGACGAATCGCGCCGCTTGCCCAGCTAAAGCAGAGGCAGAGGAGCCATAGCCCCCCTGCCGCCAATCCGCAGCGCGTGTAGGCGAGCCGCGCCTGCATCCGTTAAAACTGCGATGCGCCCAGCACCGCGCCCAGTATCAACGTGAAGAGCGTTACTACCTTGCGCTCGCTGCGTCGGTCGGGACGCTTCTTCTCTGGGGGGGCGGCGGCGGGTTGCTCCTCTGGGGGGGCGAGCCGCGCGTGCACTGCCGCGCCCACCTTCTCGGCGGCTTGCGCCACTGCGGCGATACGCGCGATATTCGGGTCGCCCTCGTCGCTTCCGAGCCGTCCGCGCCCCGTCTCCGCTACGGAGAGCAGCACCTCGCCCGTTTTCACATCGATCAGGTCGCCGCTGAGGGTTACAATCGCCTCGCGTGTGTTCTCGTCGTAGGTGAACTCTTCGATGCGCCCAGCGAAGGCGAGGTCGACGCCCAGCAGTTCGCCCACACGCGCGGCTCGCCATGTGCCGTCCGCCTCGCGCTCGTTGAACGGCGGCGCGATTCGGTCGCGACGGATACGGTTCTCCTCGATGGCGCGGCGCAGGGACGGGTTCGTCTCACGGAACCGCATCACATACAGGCTGGGGATGTCCTTCAGTTGGGCGTAGAGCGCGTTGAGCGACTCCACTTCCACATTGAACTCTTCGGTCGGTTGCACTGCTGCGCCCTGCGCGAACGGGAACAGCACGAGTTCGCGCATTTCGGCGGCAGCGAAGCTCGCGTTTATCAGCAAAGCGGCGATTAGGCTCCCTATGACTTTCACCGTTACCTCCTGTAAGCGGGCTGGAGCAGGCGCGCCCCAGCCCCGTGAATGTTGTTTAGCGCGTCAGCACGAGCGGTCGTGCAACGCGAGCGGTCTGACCATCTTCGGTGCGGGCTTCCACCTGCACTTGGTAAGTTCCGGGCGGCACGGCGCGCCCCTGATCGTCGCGCATATTCCATGCGACAGTGTTCAGTCCGCGCGTGGCGGCGCGTCCGCGATGCAGATTTGCAATCGGACGCCCGTCGGAGCCGAGTATTTGGATGCTCGTCTGCGCGTTGTCTGCCAGCACATAGGAGATGGAGACGACGCTACTTGCGCCGCGTCCTGCCGCGCCGACACTCACATTAGTGATTAGCGCGCCCGTGCGAGCCGCGCGCTCTACTGTGAGCTGCAGGCGCGTGCGCCCTGTGGAGACGAACCGATATTCTGGCGTCGTGCGCAGGTCTACCGTGCGCCCTGTGTTCAAGTCGGTCAGGCGCAGGCGGTAGCCCTGTGGCACGGTGTTCAGGTTCGGGAAGGTGAGCGTCACCTCTTCGCCAATCGCGGCTTCCACCCACAGGTCGAACTGCTGTCGGTTGGCGAGGGGGCGTATCTCTTGCATCAGCGGCGCGCCCGTGCCCGACTTCAGGATGGTTAGGTTGACAGGGCGTTCGGGCAGCGGCGTGGGCGGCTCTTCGATGTCGCCTGCGCTACGCCCGCTGCTCATCCCGACGAAGTTCTGGGTATCCACGCCGCGATTGGTGCGCGCGACAATCTGCAATCGCCAATCGTTCGGCTGGTTCGGACGCTCGTAAGCGGAACGGGTGAGATTGCCGCCGAACCCTGTACCAGGCAGGAACACGGGCGGGTAGACAAACTCGACATCTTCGGCGCACTTAATCCAGTAGCCGCGATGGGGCAAGATGGGCGTGTTCAGGTCTGAGGTGAACTTGTATTCGCTTGTGAACTCATCCCAGTAATACAACACTCCGCGAATTACGCCGCGCTGCGCCGCCTCAAAGAAGCTCAGGCTCCGCCCAGGATCGCTGGATGCTACCACAACCACCTGTCCCAGCACCAGCGGGTACGGGTAGGGGTTGCCTATCTGGTTCCACCCCTTCTTGAGAGGCACAGGCACGCTGTTATCGAACACGCTGTCGGGGAAGCGCAGGTTGTCGGCGTCGTACTGCGCCACGAATGAATCCCCAGGCACGAAGAGCCAGAAGCCTTGCCCTGGTTGTATGGTATCGATGGTCTCATAAACTTCGCGATCGGGGTTCCACCGCTTGGCTTGGTACGCCACAGGCAGGTTGAGCACCTCGTCCAGAGTGCCTGTCGCAGTGAACGGTATCGAGACAATCTGGAAACCGCGTTCTAACTTGCGGTTTGTGGTCGCCGAGATAAGGATGGTGCGCGCCACCGACTTTGTGGGGGCAGGCGGCGCTTGAACTGAGGCACGAAAAGTGACAAACCCCACGGTTGCAGGGTCGGCTACTACGCGCCACCGCACGGACGCCGTCTGTCCGGGAGCAAGACGCGCGATGGTGCGTGAACGGGTCTCGCCCGGAGCCAGTGATACCCCTGCTGGCAGCGACAGGTCGACGGCGACATTCGTAAGGTCGATCTCGCGCCCCACGACAAAGTACTGGTTGGTGACATTTGCGACGATATCGAACGCGCCATTATTTGCCAGTTGCGAGAGGTCGTCGCGATTCGGCTCGATAACAGGCAGCGCCTCAACGCCCAGCGCCACTGGCGGCTGCACATCCAAGTCTACAGGGGTCAGCGACACATAAAACACATACTCGCGTTCCTGACCAGGCGCAAAATTACGCGCGTTCACGAACAGATTTACCGCAACATCACGAATAAACACGTCTGGGAAGAGCGTGGGTTCCCAAGTGGTGGTACCCTGTATGAAGAACCAGTCGCCCACCACGAGTCGGTCGATGGGCGTCTGGTCGTTGAAGCCCGAAATGGGTCGGAGGATATAGCGCGAGGAGCCTGCAAGGTTGCCGCGCCCCAGATAGAACTCGATAGCGTTGGGAACCTGTGTGCCGCGCAGGTCGATATCGGTGCGCACAGGGCGTTGCCCCTGCAGGTAGACATACGGGGGTCGCGACGCGCCGTTGCGGCTGAAGCCTTCCTCGACGCCGACTTCCACATCTGATGCCAGTCGCATCGCCAAGCTGGCGGGGGTATCACCGTTGTTGCGGACGCGCAGGCTAATCCGCGCCACCGACTGAATTAGGTCGATGCGCAAATCGGTATCCCAGCCCTCGACATTCCATGTGCGTCGGATGTAGAATCCGCTCGCGCCGCGGAAGGCGCGGCTGAAGATGACACTCGGACCGCCCTCGCGCCCCCACACGAAGGTCTGGGTTTGCCCTTCGCGCGTGGCTTGCATCGTGATAAAGATGCCGCCAGGATACACACCCCACGGGTAGCCTGAGGTCATTGCGATACCGCCATCGCCAAGCAGTGTGTTGCCGCCCGAAGTGCCCAGCTGAATGCTCCCCTCGGCAGGGCGTGTGGTGCAGGGAGCGTTTTCTATCGGGAAGCAGCCCGTGAGCCAGGTGACTGTGCCGTTCAGACCCAATACAGCGCCCAACACGCCGTTGTCCACCTCAAGGTCAAGGTAGTCGTTGCTTACAGGATTTTGATTGTCGGGACACCCACATCGCTGACCAGGGCTGGGGACATAGACATCCTGCGCCCAGAGCGTTGCGCTCAGCGCTGCGATAGTTAGCGTCGTCAGAACCCTTCGTTTCATAATTCGTTTGCCTCCTTCGTTATCGCGCCACGATAAGCGGTCGAACTGCTCGCGCCACTTCGCCATCCTCGCCCGTGGCGACAATCTGCAGTTGGTACGCGCCGGGCGGCACGGCGATGCCCGAGTCGTTGCGCCCGTTCCAAGTAGCGGTATTCACGCCTGCCGAGCGCGTTCCATTCTGTAGACGCGCAATCGTCTTGCCCGTTGCGTCTTGGACAAGCACCTGCACTGAAGCGTCTCCGTTGAGCGCATACTGAATGGAGAACTGATTGCCGCGCGTTTGCGTCACCGCTACATTCGCTACTTGCAAGCGACTGGTTCGTGCGGATTGCGCCTCAATAACGAATCGTCGGCGGCTATGCGCGTCGGTGCGGAAGCGATGCGAGCTGTTCTGGGTCATCGAGATGCGCTCGCCTGTGGCAGCATCGATTAGCGTGAGGCGTGCGCCGCGCGGCAGGGGCAACTCCTGCGTCCACTGCAAGGTGACCTCTGCTTCGGGCTGATCGGTCGTCACTTCCACTTCCCAGCGTTGAGCGCGTCGGCTGGCGCGTCGGATATCTTGCGCTAAAGCAGAGCGCGTGCGCGGTTCGATAACCCGCACCATCAGGTAGGAGTTGAATGCGGGGGGTTTCTCCACATCTTCGCGGCTGATGTCGTCGCTGGCGTTGGATGCGGTTCCGATGAGTGTGTTGCCGTCTTCACGGTCGCCGCTACGGGCGATGAGCCTGAGGAGCCAGCCATCCGATTGTTCGGGCGCGACGCGGGGCGTCTCGTCAGAGCGGCTACGCAGCGCGCCGACTGGAGGTACAACAAGCGTGCAAGGCTTCAGCGCTTTCACCCAGTGTCCCTGCCAAGCGATGAGCTCGCCCAGCGGCGCGGTGCGCCAAGTATATTCGCCCGTCAGCGGGATGAAACGATAGATTTGCAAGCGGATGAAGTCGCGCTCGGCGGCTTCTTGCAAGCTGATGCGTTGCAGCTGACCGCCTGCGCCCGTGATTTCGACTTCGCACGCCGCCCACGGCACATTGAACGGGAACGGATTGCCAATCATGTTCCAGCCTTCTTGGAGCGGGATAAGGTAGGCAGTATTGGTATCAATCAGTTCGTCGCCCAAGATGAAGGCGGGCGAGGCGGTGCGCACGAAGTAGCCCAAGCCGCGCGGCGGGGTTGGGGTGTTCGAACCGTCGGGTCGCACGGCGACGCCGGGCGGGTTGAAGCTCGCGCGCGGGTCAGGGTTGGCTGCTGAGTAGCGAGCGTATGCGCCCTCGGCAGTGATGTAGCGCGCCAGCAACGCTTCGCTGCCGAAAATCTCTTCAGGCGTCTGCGTGATGCTGTACGGCACAGAGAACATCGCCAGCCCTGCGTTTTGCACATAGGCTTTGGCAATCACACGGGTAGAACCGCTGCCAACCACGCCATCCTGCCCTGTGGCTTCCACTGTGATTGTATGGCGTCCCTCGCCAGGCAGGGCGACATTGAAATCGAGGGTAATCGTCTTCTGTTGGACATCCACTACAGCGCTCGGCTCCCACACACTGCGCGGCAGTGGGTCGCCGTTTAAGCGCACATTGAGGATATTCGCGACATCGTTGTTCAGCACACGACGCACCACCACTTGCACGCGCACGATGCGAGTGTCGATAGTCGTGCCTGATACGGGTTGCAAGAAGGCGACGCCCACGCCGCCGACGCCGCGCAACGCTTGGTCTAAGTCGACGATGCCGTAGCCCAGCTCTGGGTCGGGCACGGGGCGACCGCGCGAGTCGGCGGTCTCTTTCAGCGTCACCACAGCGGGCGGTTCGGGATCGTTGGCGGTATGGCGCGGAACGCCTGCAGAGAGCACCAGCGCCACTGCAGCCGCTGCATAGGGCGAGGCAAAGGAGGTACCCTGCACAGGAGCATACTGTGAGGAGTCATTAACAGTCGTCAGCACGCCATCGTTGAAGTTGTTCTCCTGGTCGCCGCCGGGCGTCGCCAGATCGACATTGCCAAAGTTCGAGTAGGACGCCTTCGCGCCCGACGGACCGACCGCTGAGACCTTCACCACATTATTGAAGTCGGCGGGATAGAAAGGCAAATTCGTGTTGTCGTTGCCTGCACCACCCACCAGCACGACGCCCGCTTGGTAGATGCGCTGGATCAAATCGTTCATTTGGGAGGATGGGAAGTAGCCGCCGAAGCTCATGTTCACGACAGCGATTTGGTTTGCGTTATCCAGCACATATTGGAACGCTTCGAGGATGTTTTGACCGTCAAGCGCTCCCAACGGCGAGGCGGTTGTCTTGAGCGCCACAGCCGTCACGCCTTCCCAACACAGTCCTGCGATGCCGATGCCGTTGTCGGTGGCTGCCAGTGCGACGCCCATCACAGCCGTTCCGT
>JBKBKS010000003.1:0-41280 GCA_046294565.1 Fimbriimonadales bacterium | reverse complement strand
AAATCTATCCAGTCGAAGCGGCGGTCTTCCAAGTAGAAACGGCACAGCAGGCGTTGCGCAAGCTCGTTGTGCAGTTCCACGCGCGGGTCGTCGCCCACATGGCGGCGCAACACTTCGAAACTGGCGTAGTTGGCGTCGTTGACCACGATATGTTGAAGGGGGGCTTCCAGCAGGTAGCGTTTCGTGCGTAGCCCTGCGCCCGCCATCAACTCCAACGCTTCGAGAGGGCGTTCCAGCCGTTCCGACTCCGCACGCATCGCCAGCACGCCCAAGTCGCGCCCCAACCGCGCTCGGGGATTATAAAACACATGCGCGCTCTGGGGCAGATGGAACTCCGCCGCGCCCTCACGATAGACCTGCACCGCCATAGAGAACTCTAATTTTACCCCGCTTTGAAGAAGTGATACATCGTGATGATGAGATATACACCGCTCAGCGTCGCCGCGCCAAAAATCACGCCAATCCACCAGCCCGTGTCGCCTGCTATCATCGAGAACATCGCGATAAAATAGAGGACGGCAGTGAGGAGCGCTACCCAAGCGAAGCGTTTGGCGTGCGGATTGGGCGGGCGCACAATATTGCGGCAGGTGGAGCACTCCTGTTCGGGATCCTCGCTGGGCAACGGCGCGTGGCAATACGGACAACGACGCGGCATGCCCCAAGTGTACCTGAACCCCCTCTCAAATGCGCGTCGGTTCGAGTAGAATCTATCGCGATGAGCTTGATAGAGACCTACTTCGAGCGCATTCGTGCGCAGATGACGATACTGGAGCAACGCTCGCGCCCCGCGATTGAGCAAGCCGCCGATAAGTGCGCGGAGTCGCTGCTGCGCGGCGGCGTGATACATGTGTACGATACAGGGCATCTGGTCTCGCGCGAGCTGATTAATCGCGCGGGCGGCTTGGCAGCGTTCAGCCCGCTCAGTTTCGACCTGCAAGTGACCAACACGAACCCCTATCGCGAGGCGCAGGGAGTTGGGGCGCAAACCACGCCTGAAACCGTGCGCTGTATCGTGCGCGCCGCGCTGGATCGGAGCCGAGGGGCGGCGGGCGATGTGCTGATTATCGGCAGCGTGTCGGGCAAGACGCCCTTCCCTGTGGAGTTGGCGATACAGGCGCGCACGCGCGAGGTGTTTACAATCGGACTCACGGCCATCGATTACTCTTCCCAGCTCCAATCCGAACACGAGTCGGGCAAACGCCTCTATGAGGTGGTGGACTTGGTCATCGACAACGCTGCGCCGTATGGCGACGCGATGCTCAGCCTTGATGGCGTGGAGACGGCGTTCTGCCCCGCGTCGGGGATTGGCGCAGCCGTCGCGCTCTGGGCGATGGTCGCAGGCATCGTGGAACGGATGACCGCCCACGGCAAGCCGCCCACCCTCTTAGCCAGTATCAATCGCCCCAACGGCATGGAGCATTACAAGCAAACTATCGAACAATACAAGCAGCGAGGATACTAACATGACGAACCAACCGAAACTGGTGCTGTTTGTGTGCGTGGGCAACTCGTGTCGGAGCCAGATGGCGGAAGGATTTGGCAACCACTACGGTCAGGGCAAGGTGGTCGCCTTCAGCGCGGGCACGGCGCCCTCGGGGAAGGTGCACCCGCTCGCGATTGAAGCGATGCGCGAGGTCGGCATCGACATCTCGCGCCAAACTTCCAAAAGCGTCGCAGAGTTCGACATCACGCAGTTCGACGCCGTCGTGAGCCTCTGCGACGCCCGTACCGACCAGCTCTGCCCAGCGACCTATATGGGCGTGCAGGAACACTGGGACATCCCCGACCCTGTGGGGCTGCCGATGGAGGAGTTTCGGCGCGTGCGCTCGATAGTCGAGACGCGCGTGCGCGACCTGTTTCAACGCCTCAGCGCCGATGCCTGAGCCGCCCGTGATAGTGATTGCGAGCCACAACCGCTCCAAGTTGCGCGAGATTGAGCAGTTGCTGCGGGCGGGGCTGCACGATTGCGCAGCATCGGTACGGCTGCTGGCGGACTACCCCGACGCGCCCGAACCGCCCGACGAGAAAGCCGAGAGCTATGTGGGCAACGCCGTCATCAAGGCGCGCGCGTGCGCGGCGTTCACCCGCGCGCTCAGCTTCGCCGACGACGCAGGGCTGGAAATCGACGCGCTGGGCGGCGCGCCCGGACTCCGCTCGCGCCGCTACGCAGGCGAGCAGACGCCGTTCGCGGTCAAGATGGGGATTATCCTCGAGCAGCTCCAAGCTGTGCCGCCCGAGCGACGCACGGCGCGATTCCGATGCGCCGTCGCAATCGCCACGCCGACAGGGGAACTCTACACTTTTGAGGATACGCTGGAGGGGCGTATCGCCGATGCGCCGCGCGGACAAGCAGGGTTCGGCTACGACCCCATCTTCTATGTGCCCGCGCTCGGCTGCACGCTCGCCGAACTGCCCAGCGACTTCAAGAACCGCATCAGCCACCGCGCCAAAGTGATGCGTCAAGCCATCCCCAAACTGCGCGAACTGCTCGTCAGGTATACTCCCACCTGATGAACCTGCATCAGACCACCTTGAGCAACGGCGTCCGCATCGTGGCGGAGGCAATCCCCACGGTGCAGTCGCTGACCGTCAGCCTCTGGATCCGCGCTGGCTCGCGCGACGAGCTGCCCCACCAACACGGAATCGCGCACTTTCTGGAGCATATGCTGTTCAAAGGCACACACACGCGCACCGCCGCCCAAATCGCGCAAGCAATCGAAGGGCGCGGCGGCGTGCTGAACGCCTCCACAGGCAAAGAGCTTACCTTCTACTACGCACGCATGCTCGCCGAGCATATGCCCATCGCCGTCGAAGTGCTGAGCGACCTCTTCCTGAACGCACGCTTAGACCCCGACGACATCGAACTGGAAAAGGGCGTCGTTCTCGAAGAGATGCGCATGATCGAAGACACGCCCGACGAAATCCTGCACGACCGCGTCTCGGAAGTGCACTGGGGCGACCACCCCCTGGCGCGGCGCATCATCGGAACCCCCGACACCGTGAGCGTGTTCACACGCGAGATGATACGAGAGTTCATCCAGACGCATTACCGCCCAGAGCGCGTGGTGGTCGCAGCGGCTGGCAACTTAGACCCCGACGCGCTGTTCGCCGAAGTCGATCGCTGGCTGGGGCGCTGGACCCCTGAGCCGACGCACTCCGAAATCCCTGCGCCGCCCGCGCCCACGCGCCGTCCGCACGCCCCGGCGCGCCATCTCGAAACGCGCGATGTGGAACAGACCCATTTCGCCGTTGTGATGGACGGCGTGTCGTTCTTCGACGAGCGTCGCTACGCGCAAGCCGTGCTGAACACTCTGCTGGGCGGCAGTATGTTCAGTCGGTTGTGGCAAGAGGTGCGCGAGAAGCGCGGACTCGCCTACGAAATCGGCAGTTATGCAGCGCCGATGTCCGACGGCGGGCTGTTCGTCATCTACAGCGGCGTTGCCCCCAGCGCGTTCGAGCAAGCGGTGCAAGTCATCGAGGGCGCGCTCGAGCAACTCCTCACCGAGCCGCCCAGCGACGAGGAAGTCGCCAGCGCACGCAACCTGCTCAAGGGCAACCGCGTGTTGGCGCTGGAATCGACACAGGCGCGCGCGGAGCTCATCGGCAGTGAGACGCTGATGCGCGGCGCGGTAACCCCGATGGAAGAAATCATCGCCGCCATCGACGCCGTCACCCCACAGAGCATCCATACGCTTGCCCAACAACTGCTGCCCCCCCAACGACGCACCCTCGTCGCCATCACGCCAGAGGGGGTATAATAACTCTACGCGGCGGCTATCCCCGCGGAGGCGAAAAAATATGTTCGGGAGCATCGGCTTTAGCGAAATCATGGTCTTGTTCGTGATTGCGCTGCTGATTTTCGGACCGCGCAAGCTGCCCGAAATCGCACGCTCCGTCGGACAAGCCATGCGCGAATTCAAAAAAGCGGGCGAGGAAGTCACGCGCTCCCTCGAAGAGCCTGTGGACGACCTGCGCGACCGCCTCCAACAAACCATCGACTTTGACGAGGAGCGACGATGGAGATCCTGAAGATTGTTCTCACTTGGGTAGACATGATTGTCATGGTGCTGTTCATCGGGCTGGTGGCAATCCAGACCTCGCGCTCGGAAGGGGTTTTTAGCCCCGGCGCAGCCGACAGCATGTTCGGCAAGGCGAAGCCCGGCTTCGACGACAACCTGTCGCGCCTGACGCTGATTTTGGCGGTCACGATGTTCGCCCTCACCGCGATTGTGACCTACATGCCCTAATGGTACACATCGAGAAACTCACGCTGGGCGCGCTGCGCGCCAACTGCTACATCGTGCAGTGCCTTGCCACTCGACAAACGGCTGTGATTGACCCCGGTTTGGAGCCTGAACAGGTTGTTGCGGGTCTGCGCGCGTTAGGCGACCCGCCCGTGGCGGCAATCTTAGCCACGCACGGGCACTTCGACCATGTGGTGGGGGTGCGCGCCCTCAAACAATACACGAACGCCCCCTTCTGGATTAGTCGCGACGAGTGGGAACTGCTGGCGCAGTATGCGCACGAGCATACCGCGTTCCTGAACCTGCCAACGACGGAGCCTGTGCCTCCACCCGACCGATTCCTACGCGAGGGCGAGCCGTTCACCATCGGCGCGCTACAATTCGAAGTGCTGGCGCTGCGTGGACACGCGCCCGACCACCTCGGATTCCTGCTGACAAATGCCCAACCCATGCGCCTGTTCTGTGGCGATGCCATCTTCGCGGGCAGCGTCGGACGCACCGACATCCCCTACGCCGATTTCGAAACCCTGCGCCACCACCTCCAGACGCGTGTGCTGAGCCTGCCCGACGACACAATCCTGCATCCCGGACACGGACCCGACACCACTGTCGGCGTTGAACGGGCTACCAATCCCTACTTGTAATCGCCGCGAACGCCACTGGCTGATAGGCAAGTGAACTCGGTTTGACTCCACTTGACCCGCCTGCCATGCCCGACTGCCTTAGGCTGTAAGGGTGATGTACTCAACTCCCCTTCTGTAGGTTCCCCCGACGCAGTAGGAAGAACCTATAGAAGCGGGTTCATAAAAATAACAGTCTGAAGTTCATAGATAGCCTCCACGCGAGACGAGCGAATTACCCTCACCGACCCCCTCTCCCACGCTGTGGGAGAGAGCATTTCGCTCACTTTGCTTCGTCTTGCCTATCGAGAGTAGGTACAATCCTCTCTGCTATGAAAACGGAGCTACCCCGCTGGGATATGAGTGTGGTTTACGCAGGGCTAGACTCGCCCGAATATGAGCGCGATTTTCGGAGTCTGGTCCGCGCCCTGGAGGAGCTGGAGGGCTTGTTCGATGAGATGCAGATTGACCGCACGCCGACGCCTTTGAACGCCGACCTCGCAGCGGGCGTGCTGGAGCGCGTGCTGCCCGCCTACAACGCGCTGAACGACCAAGCGTGGACGCTGAGCGCGTATGTGTATGCGTTTGTGTCGGTCGATTCGCGCGATGAGTATGCCCAAGCGCGCCTGAGCGAGTTGGAGCGTCAGTCGGTGCGCCTGTCGAAGCTCGGCACGCGCCTCACGGCGTGGGCGGGGTCGCAGGAGGTGGAGGCGATGATTGAGCGTTCGGAGCATGCGCGTCAACACGCCTACTGGCTGCGTCGCGCTCGCGTCGCCGCCGAGCATATGATGTCGCCCGCCGAAGAATCGCTCGCCGCCGAGATGCAGCTCACAGGCGGCAACGCTTGGAGTAAATTGTATGGCAACTTGACCTCACAAATTCAGGTAGAAGTGTCCATCCGGGGTGAGAAGCAGACGCTCACGATGAGCATGGTGCGCAACCTTGCCTACGATGTTGACCGTGAGGCGCGCCGCGCAGGCTACGAAGCGGAGCTGCAAGCGTGGGAACAGCATGCGATGCCCATCGCCAGCGCGCTGAACGCAATTAAGGGCGAGACGAACCTGCTGACGCGCAAGCGCGGCTGGGACAGTCCGCTGTACGCCTCGCTGTTCCGCAGCGCTATCGACGAAGCCACCCTGAACGCGATGCTCGAAGCCGCCTACGAAGCCTTCCCCGACTTCCGCCGCTACCTGCATGCGAAGGCGCGACTGCTCGGCGTCGAGCGGTGCGCGTGGTACGACCTCTTCGCGCCCGTCGGTAAGGAACCCAAGCGTTGGGAGTACGCCGAGGCGGCGCAGTTCATCATCGAGCAGTTCGCGACCTACTCGCAGAAGATGAGCGATTTTGCCCGCCGCGCGTTCGAAGAGCGTTGGATCGACGCCCCACCGCAGCCGGGCAAGCGCGACGGCGCGTTCTGCATGCGCTTGCGCCGCGACGAATCGCGCATCCTCACCAACTACAAGCCCGCCTTCGGCGGCATGAGTACCCTCGCGCACGAGCTCGGACACGCCTATCACAACCTCTGCCTCGCCGAGCGCACCTTCCTGCAACGCCAAACGCCCATGACGCTCGCCGAGACCGCCAGCATCTTCTGCGAGACGATTATCCGCCAAGCCGCGCTGCGCGACGCCGACCGCGAAGCGCAGATTGCCATCCTCGAAGCCTCGCTGCAGGGCGCGTGCCAAGTGGTGGTGGATATCACGAGCCGATACCTGTTCGAGAAGACGGTCTTCGAACAGCGCAACGCGCGGGAGCTCAGCCCGCGCGAGTTGTGCGAGATTATGCGCGACGCGCAACTCCAAACTTACGGCGACGGGCTGGATGCGAACGCCTTGCATCCCTACATGTGGGCGGCGAAACCGCACTACTACGGTAGCGCGTTCTACAACTACCCCTACATGTTTGGCTTGTTATTCGGGCTGGGGCTGTACGCGCGCTACTTGGACGACCCCGACGGGTTTCGTGCGCGGTACGACGACCTGCTCTCGCGCACGGGGATGGCGGACGCCCCGACGCTCGCGGCGGAGTTCGGCTTCGACCTGCGCACGCCCCACTTCTGGCGCGGCGCGTTCGACGCCATCCGACGCGACATCGAGCGGTTCGAATCGCTTGCGCTGGGGGCATGATGCGCCTCGCGATTCGGCTGCTGGCGATAGGCGTTGTCGGGATATGGGCACTGATGGGGCGCGCCTGCGCCGATGAGTGGCGCGCCCTGCCCTTCACTGAATCGGAATGGCAACGGGACGGCGCGCCGACCTACACTGTCGAGAACGATACGCTCATCTTCGACGGCGACGGGCGCGGGCGACTGATGTCCAAGCGCGCCTATCGCGACTTCGAGTTGCAAGTGGAGTTCCGACTCAGCACAGGCGCGAACAACGGGATAGCCCTCCGCGCGCCCATCGGCTTCCAAGCCTCGCGCTACGGGATGGAGATTCAAATCTTAGACGACGCCGCGCACAATCCGTCCGACCCGCGCTCTATCTGCGGCGCAATCTATGGGGTGTACCCTGCTCGTAAAAGCGCAGTGAATCCTGCAGGCGCGTGGAACACGATGCGCATCCGATGCGTCGGGCGGCAGGTGCAGGTCGAGCTGAACGGTGTAACGATTGTGGATGCGAACCTGAACACGATTACCGACCGCGAGCTGTTGCGTGCGCGTCCGGGCTTTCTGCGCGGGTCGGGGCATATCGGGTTCATCCAGCACAACGGGCGCGTGGAGTTCCGCAACCTGCGCGTTCGTGAGATCGACGCGCCGCGCCTGCCGAACCAGCCGCCCGATGGGTTTATCGCGCTCTTCAACGGGCGCGACCTGAGCGGCTGGAACAGCTGGTACGCCGACCCGCCCGACCAGACCGCCATGAGCGAGGCAGACCACCAGCAGGCGCAAGCGCAGGCGAACCTGAAGTATCTATCGCACTGGCGCGTGGTGGACGGCGTGCTGCACTTTGACGGCAAAGGCGTGCATCTGATAACCGAGCGCGCCTACGGCGACTTCGAACTGTGGCTGGAGTGGCGCATCGAGCGCGGCGGCGACAGCGGGATCTACCTGCGCGACACGCCCCAAGTGCAAATCTGGGACAACCCGATCGGCTCTGGGGGACTCTACAACAACGAGCGCCGCCTCAATAAGCCGCTCGCCTGTGCCGACCGACCTGTCGGCGAGTGGAACCGTTTCCGTATCTTGGTGCTGGGCGACCGCGTGACGGTATGGCTCAACGAGACGCTGGTAGTTCACGACACGCCGCTGGAGAACTATTGGAACCGCGACGCGCCGCTGCCTCCTGAGGGACGCATTTGGCTCCAAGCGCACGGCGCGCCGTTGCAGTTCCGCAATCTCTTTATTCGTCCACTCTGACGCGATTGCCCGCCACGCGCAGCTTGCCCTGCACGAACAGCCGTATCGCCTCGATGTAGGTCTCGTGTTCAATCGGCAGCAGGCGCGCGGCTAAGGTTTCGGGCGTGTCGTCGTCGTGTATCGGCATGCACCGCTGCAAAATAATAGGACCTGTATCGTAGCGCTCGTCCACGAAATGCACGGTGCAGCCTGTGACTTTCATCCCGCTGTCGAGGACGGCTTGATGCACGCGCAAGCCGTACATCCCCTTGCCGCCGAACAGGGGCAGCAGCGCAGGATGGATATTCATCACCTGCATCGGGAAGGCGTCGACGATGGGCTTGGGCAGCAAGCGCATGTAGCCAGCGAGGCAGATGAGGTCGGGCTGAGCGCGTTGAAGCGCCCACAGCAATGCGTCGCCGTAGGCGTCGGCGTCGGGGAACTCGCGTGGATCGACAACCGCGGTGGCGACGCCGAGTGCGCGGGCGGTTTCCAGCGCGGGCGCGTCGTCGCGTGCGCCCACCACGGCGACCACCGCGCTGTCGGGAATGCGACCCGATTGGCACGCCTCGATAATCGCGCGCATGTTGCTGCCGCGCGAGGCGCCCGACACCAGTATCGCGATTCGTCTCATCGGTTCACCACCCACAAGGCGACGGCTTGAGCGAGTGTGCGTGTATGCGTGATGCTCACAATCAGTTCGCCTGTGCCGACGGCGTGCGCACTCGCGCCGTGCAGATGCACCACGGGCTTGCCGTGCGCGTCGGGCAAGATTTCCACCTCCTGCCAGCGCAGGGGTCGCCCAACCGCCTTCATCACAGCCTCCTTCGCGCACCACCTGCCTGCGATATGCGGCGTCGGGTTCGAGCGTCGCGCGAGGCAGTAGTCGCGCTCGGCGGGCGTGAGGACGCGCTCCACGAAGCGCGGGTGGCGTGCGCACGCCTGCGCAATCCGCTCCAACTCCACCAAGTCCACGCCGACGCCAAGGATCATGTTCGGCTACGGTTTGTTGGCGTCGGCGGGCGGCGCACTCCACTGGGGCTGATCC
Source organism: Fimbriimonadales bacterium (assembly GCA_046294565.1). GTDB lineage: Bacteria > Armatimonadota > Fimbriimonadia > Fimbriimonadales > GBS-DC > GBS-DC. Next base: position 32,031 of record JBKBKS010000003.1, on the reverse strand, counting down.
TCGCCGTCCACGAACATCATGCGGGCGTTCCCCTCGCGGTCTAGCAAAATCCACGCGCGCGGTTTGCCCTTGGCGTCATACAGAAACAGCGCAGGCTCGCCGAACGGCATGCCCAGCTCCGCGCGCAGGTTGCCTTGCTCGTCGTACAGGCGGAACCGCTTCGCATCGACGCTCTCAGCGATGCGCGGGCGACGCTGCGACTCGCGCACATCCATCAGCGTCACGCCGCTCAAGAAACCGAACAGCGCGACTATCGCCGCCAGCAACAGGGTCTGAAAGTGTCTCATGCGTAGAAGTCCTCCAGATCGTAATACTCTTCTCGGATATTCACAATACCGACGGGCGCGTTCTGCTTCGGCTCTCGGCGCACAGTACCCTCGTTCACAATCTCGGTGGCGTCAGGCAGTGCATCGCTTTCGTACTCCAAGGCGATGCGCTGAGCCTCCTCTTTGTTGAGCGCGGCGATGATGTAGGTGGAGACGCGCAGCTCTGGCGTCTCCGTGTCTTCTTGTTGCTGTACGACGCTGGCTACTTGCAGCGCGTAAAAATGCACTGTACCAGGTACAGGTTCGCCCGTTTCATAGAGGATGTTAATCGCGGCTGAGTTAGCGCGGTCGTACTGCAGGGCTTGCTGCGCGAGGGCGCGTGCGGCGGGGATATCCCCGTCTAAATCGCGCGCGATTGACGCCTTCGCCACATACAGATTGGAGATTAGGTAGGGGTTATCGGGGTTTTCTTGCGCCATGCGTTCGAGGCGTTGAAGCGATTCGCGTACCCCTGCGTGGTCTTTGAGCTTGACCAGCAGCCCCAAGCGCACTGGCTCCAGCATCTCTTCGTACTCTGCGCGATATTCGGGCGGAGGGAGTTGCAGCGCGTCGTCGACGGCTTGCAGCGCTTCGGGATAGCGTTCGAGGCTCGTGAGTATGCGTATCTTGTGCGCGTAGAGGGTGAACTTTTGAGTGCCTTCGAATTTTTCGATAGCCGCCTCGCAGAACTGGAGAGCCTCTTCGTCGCGTTCCAGCCGATCGAGCAGTTGGATGAGGTCTTGGTATCGGTCGATATCGCGGGGTCGGGCGCGCACGCCGCGTTGTAGCGTCTCGATAGCCTGCTCCATGTTGCCTTCGAGTTCGTAAGCGGACGCCTCGTAGTAGTAGGCTACAGGGTGGCGCGCCATGTGGAGTTTGCGCGCGCACTGGCGCAAGGTCTCAACATCGCGCCTCGCCAACGCTTGCTGCGCTCGCTTCAGTAGCCTATCGGTATTCATGGCTATTACTGCGGGTTCGCAGCGAGCACATTGGCCATAATCGCCACGCGCAGCGTGGGTTGCTGCGGGTCGTCCGTCTCGATGAGGAGATTCTTACGCACCTGACCCGACTGCCAGCCGCCCTTGTAGCGCAAAATGAAGCGGTGTTGTCTACCGTCCTCGCTCGCTTCGTGCCGAACCTCGATGTTGGGGTCGTCCACCTCGAACTTTTTGACTTGGAAGCCCTGATCGCTGCGGCTGACCGTGACCACCCGTTCGAGGGGGAGGGGCGTCGCCGAGTTGATTGCCCCGAAGAACACTGTAGTCGGCGTGACGATGATGCCCTTCTCGTAGTTCAGCGCAATGTTCACTTGGGGTTGGGCGGCGGAGTTCGTGCGCGCCGTCACCAGCACCGTGTTGCGTCCTGCGGGCGCGTCGGGGCTGATGGTGATGACGACCTTGGTGCGCTTGTCGTCGATCTTCTCGGCTTTGGCGGTTGCGAAGGGGACATTCACGCGCACCTCTTGCACCTCCAACGGCTCGTTGACTGCGGAGACGATTTCCACCTCTTGCACGGTCGGCTCGTTCGTTTTGAGCGCGAGGGGGATTTGCTCGCTGGGGCGCACTTCGAGGGCGGTGCGGATGTTGGTGGTCAGGCGCAAAGTCAGGTTCGGCGTGTCGGGGTCGTTGGAGGTTACTTGAATAGTTTTGACCTGTGCGCCGCGGAAGCCTGCCGTGCGCAGCTCCGCCTCGATTTTGCCCTCTTTGCCTGGCTCGATGACGCGGTCGTAGTAGGGCGTGACGCAGCCGCAGCTGGGGCGGGCGTTAATCTCCAGCGGCGCGTCGCCCTCGTTCCTGATGATGAAGGTGTGTTTGACCACAGCGCCTTGGAGGGTCTCGCCGAAGTCGTGTTCCATCGCCTCCACTTTGATTTTCGGCTTGGGCATATGCACAGCGACGCGCTGGTCGATATAGTTCATCAGGGAAAGACGCGCTTGATTGAGCGCACGCACGCGCTGCACCTCTTCTGCGTTGGGGGCAGTGGGGAGGTCTTCGGAGTTCCACACAGGTCCCATCAGGTCGGTATCTTTTTGGCTTTCGCCCAGCCCCAAGTACGCGCCGACTGCCTGCCCCACCAGGTGCGCAATGGCTTTGCTCGGTTGCGGCATCTCTGTGTAAGGGATATAGGTCGCAATCCGTGCGCGCACGCGCCGCTTATCGCCCTGAGCGGGGGGTAAAAATAGGCGCGCGCGTCCGTGTAGCAGTTTGAACTGCCCTGCTACAATCTCCGCGACATCCTCTTCGAAGACAATCTGCACATCGGCGTCGCGCTCGTCGTCCGTCCACTCGATGCGCGGGTCGCCGCCCAGCGCGTCGTTCCAGCGCTGTACCGCCTCTATCGCCGCTTGGCGGAAGGTCTCGCGCAGGTCATACGGAATCGTCGCCCAGCTGCCGTAGACGCGAATCGCAGCGGGGATGCTCAGCGGGCGCGCCAGTTTGTCGGCTTCCTCAAACGCGCCCTTTGAGAGAAAGTTAATCGCCTGTGTGAGTTGCTCGTGTTCTTGTTTGATGACATTCTCTGGCAGCGTGGGCGCGTTGGGGACATTTTGCGCCCAGAGATGCGCTGCAAGCCCTGAAGACAGCAGTATCGTAAGGATTCTCTGCATAGTCGTTCCTCCTGTTAAGTATTATATCCGAAAATTCATCGCGCGGGCGACCAGCGCGGGGTGATATAGTCGCCCGACTGTGTGCGTTGCTGGAGGTCTGTGCCGTCGAGTCGCACGGTGTAGATTTGACGGTTGCCAGGCGTCCCCATCGCAAACGCGAGTTGTTGTCCGTCGGGCGACCAGTGGGGATGATACACTTCGCCTTCCACAATCAGCGTGGGCGCGCCGCCCTTGTCGGGCACAGTCGCCAAGCCGACACGCTTGAGTGCGCCGTCCTTGAGCCGTTGGCATAGCACGAACGCGACGCGGCTGCCGTCGGGCGACCATGCGACCTCGATGGCGGCTTCGGCGTTGTCAGGCGAGAGCCACAGGGGCATCGGTTGCACCTCGCGCGTGGTTGCGCCGAAATCGAAACGGATGACCCCGCCCACGGCGCGCTCACCCGGGGGCGAGGGCACGACCAATCCTGCGCCACTCACCACTAAACTCTGGCTTGTGGGAGACCAGTCCAAGTCTACCTGCTCGCCGCCAATCACAACAGGCAGGGTGAATTGCTGCTGCGCGACGGTAAGGTCTTGAAGCACCACCTGCTCGCCTTCATCCAAGCGTTGCACGGCGGCGATGAGGTTCGGGTTGGGGCGCTTGGCGTAGCGGAACGCCACCTGCCCGTACTGTTCGCGCACTTGAATCATCTGCGAGGCGGAGGGGATGAGCTGCAGCGCGTTTACGCCCTTGTTGTCGATCTCGGTCACCAGCCCCTGCGCGATATGTAAGATTTCTTTGCCGTCGCGGTCGTAAAACGGCGCGAGTTTCGCCCCGCCGCCCAGCGTGAGTTGGCTCAGTCCCTTGCCGTCAGGGTCTATCGTCCATATCTGATACACGAAATCGCGCCGATTGGACGAGAAGGCAATCTTTTTGCCGTCGGGCGACCAGTCGGGGCTGCGGTCGTCATAGTCGTCTTCGGTGAGCATCAGGGTAGTGCCGTCGGGTTTGAGAACCATCAGGTCGCCGTGCGCGTCTTCGTTCAGGCGCACGCACACAATCCAGTCGGTGGTGTTGGGTTTGATGGGGCGCAGGTCGAGCCGTCCCCATGGCTGCGAGCGGATGAACGCCAGCGCAGCGACCATAATCACGACGACCAGCACGCCCACCAGCAAGCGTTCACGGCGTTTGATTCGGTTCATGGTTGGCGGGATGTAGGCGCGTGTAGGATAAGCCACGCCACGACGGCGGAGGGGGCGTCGGCGTTGTTGGCGATGCGCTCAATTACGCGGTTGAGCTGCCGTTCGTCGGCTTCGGTCTCGACAGGGATTCGTTGGAGCGCGTCGCGCACGAATTCGATCATCTCGTTGAGGTAGCGGGCGCGGTTGGCGGCGAGGCTGCGTCCGGGCGTCTCGGCGAATCGGCGTCCGACCTGCTCGTACACCGCTTCCCAGTTGGTGTAGGTACGCGTTTCGGCTTCGCGTTTGCGTGTGCCTTGCTCGCTCAGTCGGCGCAGCTCCTCCTGCTTGCGCTGATGGATGTGCCAATCTTGAAGCGTAGCGCCCTCGATAATCACCAGTTGGGGGCGGATGGCGTAGGCTTCCTCGATAAACTGCTCCAGCCATTTGCGCACAGTGGGCGCGTTCAGGTGCCCCGCGAGTTGGTACTCCTCGTGGGGCAGCCCCAGCACGACGATTTCGCCCTCGATGGTCACCAGTTGCAGGGCGTCCAACGCGCGGTAGAGCGTGCGCCCTGTCACCTGCTGTTTGACGCGCTCGCGAATGGCGCTCCAGGCTTGTTGCATCTCTGGATTCATAGAACCTCTCCTGACCAGCGTTCCCAGAGGATTCGCAGTCCCTCCAAAGTGAGCATTGGCTCGACGCGCTGGATGCTGGGGCAGTGGGGGGCGAAACGCTGCGCCAAGCCGCCCGTGGCAACTACTTGCGCGTCGTCGCCCAACTTGCGCCTAAATAGACCCACTAAATACTCGATCGCGCCGACGGAGCCCAAAATCACGCCGCTGCGCAGGCTATCGGGTGTGGTTTTGCCAATCGGCTCACAAGCGTCGTCGATAGCAATGCGCGGCAGGCGCGCCGTGCGCCCCGCCAGCGATTCGAGCATCAATTCGATGCCTGGCAAAATCGCGCCGCCCACATAGACCGCTTCGCGCGAGACGGCGTCCAGCGTGGTCGCCGTTCCGAAATCGACCACGATTACAGGGCGACCGCATAGCGCCACGCCCGCCACCGCGTTCGCCAAGCGGTCTGCGCCGACTGCTGTAGGCGGCTCGTAATCGATTCGGAAACCCAACTCCAGCGCGTGTGAGACAAAGAGCGGCTCACAGTGCAGCCACCGATGCGCCATCTGGCGCAACGGCTCGTCCAGCGCAGGCACAACCGAGCAGATCGAGACGCCCGTGATTGATTCGGGCAGGTCTGCCGCGCTCAGCAGCGTGCGCAGAAGGATGTAATGCTCGTCTTCCGTGCGCGCCGCGTTCGTGTGCACGCGCCACGCATACCAGCGCCCCTGCTCGTACACGCCCAACACTGTGTGCGTGTTGCCCACATCGATGCCCAACAGCACAGCACGGATTATACCTGAACGCTTGCATTCCAACCGATGCGCATGGTATAATTCGGCTGCCTGCGGGGATCGTAGCTCAGTCGGTTAGAGCGCCTGACTGTGGCTCAGGAGGTCGTGGGTTCGAGTCCCATCGGTCCCCCCAGCGAGGGCCGTTAGCTCAGTTGGTAGAGCAGCTGACTCTTAATCAGCGGGTCGCAGGTTCGAGTCCTGCACGGCCCACCACGCCCCCGTTGAGAGTTTCCATCGTAACGAGTGTCCACATGTCCGCGTCACCCTGCGTGTAATCATCGGTCTACAAACTGAGACTCCTTGCCTGCGGCTCGGAGGGATTTTTTCGGGCGCTTTCCTATTCAACGGATTCAGTCGGTAGGCAACCTTTGGGGTCGCGAGCGGGTATACTCTCGGCGCGTTGGAGGTGTAGCCAACGAAGGAGGAGGCAACTATGGAGGGTTTACAGCAGATAGTTCCTATCGCTGCGCCTATACTGGGTGGGGCGGGCATTTTATTAGCAGGATTGAACTACTGGATGGTCACGCGCCGTCCCGACGGCAACGAGACGATGCGCACCTATGCGCAAGCCATCCACGACGGCGCGATGACCTTCCTTAAGCGGGAATATATAGCAATCACACTGTTTGCGATTGTGCTGTTCGCGGCGCTGACTTTTGCGTTCTATCAGACGGCGCCGTGGATTGGCGGCGCATATCTGTTCGGCGCGTTCAGCTCGATGCTGGCAGGTTTTATCGGGATGAAGGCGTCCACGCGCAGCGGCGTGCGTTCGACGGAGGCGGCGCGCGTGGGAGGTATGGGCGAGGCGTTGGTGGTGGCGTTCACGGGCGGCTCGGTGATGGGGCTGGCGGTCGCCGCGCTCGGCTTGCTGGGCGTGGGGCTAATCGTGTTGCTGGGGCAAGCTAACCTGACGACTCTGGCGCAGTACCTCACAGGCTACTCGATGGGCGCATCGTCGGTCGCGCTGTTTGCCCGCGTGGGCGGCGGGATTTACACCAAAGCCGCCGATGTCGGGGCAGACCTCGTGGGTAAGGTGGAGGCAGGCATCCCCGAAGACGACCCACGCAATCCCGCCGTGCTTGCCGATAATGTGGGCGATAATGTGGGCGACACGGCTGGCATGGGCGCGGACCTGTTCGAGAGCTATGTCGGCTCCGTAATCGCCGCCGCCGTGATTGCCGTGACTTTCTACTCACAGAATCCACTGCCTTATATCATCCTGCCGCTGGCGCTGATTGCGTTCGGGCTGATTGCGTCGGTGCTGGGCGTGTTCTCGATACGGGTATTTCGGGGCGTCGATCCGCAGCTTGCCCTGAACGGCTCTACAGTGGTTGCCATCTTGCTGTTTCTGGCGGGCGCGGCGTTCATCACTCACGCGCTGGTGGGCGACCTCGCGCCGTATTGGGCGGTGCTGGCGGGCTTGTTCGCGGGCGTGTTCATCGGCGCCGTGAGCCAGTATTACACCAGCGGTCCCCCGATACGCGAGATTGCGAAATCGTCGCGCTTCGGCGTCGCGCCGAACATCCTGTCAGGCGTTGGAATTGGCTATCTTAGCACGGTGCTGCCCCTGCTGGGCATCGCGGCGGCGATTTGGGTCGCCTTCGCCACGAACGGCTTGTACGGCATCGCGCTGGCGGGCGTGGGAATGCTCGCGACGATTGGGATTGTGATGAGCACCGACAGCTACGGACCGATCGCCGACAACGCGGGCGGCATCGCGGAGGTGGCGGGCTTCGGCGAGAGCGTGCGCAAAATCACCGATAAACTCGACTCACTGGGCAACACGACCGCGGCGATTGGCAAGGGCTTCGCGATTGGCAGCGCCGCGCTCACGGCACTCGCGCTTTTCGCCGCCTACCAGAGCCAGACTGGACTTCAAGCCATCAACCTGGTGCACCCACAGACGCTAATTGGGATGCTGGTCGGGATTGCGATGCCGAGCCTGTTCGCCGCGCTGACGCTCAAAGCCGTGAGCCGCGCCTCCGACCAGATGGTGGAGGAGGTGCGCCGTCAGTTCCGCGAGCTGGGATTGCTGGAAGGGAAAGGCAAGCCCGACTACAACCGCTGTATCGATATCGTCACCAGCGCGTCGCTGCGCGAGATGATTCTGCCTGGCGCGATTGCCGTGATTGCGCCGTTGGTGGTGGGCTTCGCGCTCGGCGCGGAGGCGCTGGGCGGGTTCTTGGCAGGCGCGCTCGGCATGGGCGTCGTCACAGGCTTGATGATGGCGAACGCCGGCGGCGCATGGGACAACGCCAAAAAGTATATCGAGGAAGGGCACGAGGGCGGCAAGGGTAGCGATGTCCACAAAGCCGCCGTCGTGGGCGACACTGTCGGCGACCCGTTCAAAGACACCACCGGACCCAGCATGAACATCCTTATTAAGTTGATGAGCATCGTCGCGCTGGTGTTCGCGCCGTTGTTTAGTTAAGCGCAGGCGTCTCGCAGGGGGGATGGTATAATCCCCCTTGTGATGGCGCAGGCGTGTGGGTGTGAGGGTTCGTGTGGCGTGTCGCGCCGCGCAGGCTGGCAGATAGGGTTGGGCGTGCGTGCAGGGTTCATCGCGCTCGCGCTGATGGGGCAAGCGACCCTCTGGATGGCTATTCTGGCGGATATGGGCGTCACGCTCCTGGTGATTACCAACGGCTGGCGCGCGGCAGCCCCCATCTATAGTACCGATTGACCTCAATCGTCGCAAAAGTCCCCAGATTTAGGGGCAAATTTAACAATTCTCCCCCTGAAACCCTTGACAAAGGCGTCAAGCGATAGGGTATACTGCCCGCGCAACTACAACCGAGTGTACCGCTATAGGTTGTGGCTGTTGGCGAGAAATTACGCGATTTTACGCAAGAAACTACAACAGATGGAGGGTTATGCACGATGGCGCTATTCGAGAAACGGGTGAATCTGAAGCCGTATGAGTACCCAGACCTGCTGAAGTTCCGTGACGCCATCCGCCACTCGTACTGGCTCCATACCGAGTTCTCTCTTTCAGGCGATGTGCAAGATTGGCACGCGCGCACCGAGCCGCACGAACGCAACGCGCTCAAAAACACGATGCTCGCCATCTCGCAGATCGAGGTCTCCGTCAAGACCTTCTGGGCGCGTATCTACGACCGCATGCCCAAACCCGAGATTGCGGAAGTGGGGATGACCTTCGCCGAGAGCGAGGTGCGCCACGCCAACGCCTACTCGCACCTGCTCGACCTGCTGGGGCTGAGCGGCGAGTTCGAGAAGATTCATAGCGTCCCCGCAATCATGGATCGCATTCAATACCTGCAGCAGGCGCAGGAAGGGATGCGCAGCAGCGACAACCGACAGTTCGCGCTCACCGTGCTGCTCTTCTCCGCATTTGTGGAGCATATCTCGCTCTTCTCGCAGTTCCTGATTATCATGGCGTTCAACAAGCACCGCGCGGCGTTCAAGGGCGTCTCCAACATCGTGGAAGCCACCAGCAAGGAGGAACAGATCCACGGCATGTTCGGCGTGGAACTCGTGCGTATCTTGCAATATGAGTATCCCGACTGGTTCGACGCCGCCACGGAAGACGCCATCCTGCGCGCGGTGGAGCGCGCCTACGCCGCCGAGCAACATATCTTGGACTGGATCTTCGAGCGCGGGGAACTGGACTATCTGCCGCGCTACCAAGTGGACGAGTTTCTGAAGCACCGCTTCAACAACTCGCTGCGCAGTGTGGGTGTCCGACCGCTCTTCAGCGTGGACGAACAAGCCCTCGCCGCTACACGCTGGTTCGATGAAGAACTGCTCGCTACGAAAGAGAACGATTTCTTCAATAAGCGGAGCATTACCTACTCTAAGAAGATGAAGAGCTTCAGCGAAGAGGAGCTCTTCTAAGTAGCCCGGACACTCCCGTCCGTGCCCCTATGCTTGGACAGGAATGTCCACAAGCCACGATTTGCAGGAGGGTTCAGCATGCACTCATCTACGGAGAGACCTTTGTTCTACTGGCTCAACGACGAGAGCCGTCGTTTCCTATCGCGCGACTACTTGTTGCCGAGCGTCACCCCTGAGCAGCGCATTCGCCAAATCGCCGAATACGCGGAGAGTCTACTGGGGATTGAAGGCTTCGCCGACAAGTTTTTCCACTATATGGCGCGCGGCTGGTACTCGCTCGCGACGCCTGTATGGACGAATTTCGGACTCCGTCGCGGGCTGCCCATCTCGTGCTACGGCAGTTATATCGACGATGATTCCGCTTCTATCCTCTTCACGGCGTCGGAAGTGGGCATGATGACCAAGTTGGGGGGCGGTACATCGGCGTATTTCGGCAAGTTGCGTCCGCGAGGCGCACCGATACGCGACAACGGAACCAGCAACGGCAGCTTCTCTTTCGCCAAACTCTTCGACCGCATGATCGAAGTCTTCAGTCAGGGCAGCACGCGGCGTGGACAGTGCGCCGCCTACATCGATATCGAGCATCCCGACATCGAAGAGTGGCTCTGGATCCAGCGTGAGGGGTGCGATATCCAACTGCTCTACTGGGGCGTGTGTGTGGGCAACGACTGGCTGGAAGCTATGAAGAGCGGCGACGCCGAGAAACGCCGACTCTGGGCCAAGGTGCTCCAAGCCCGCTCCGAAGTCGGCATCCCCTACCTCTTCTTCAAAGATAACGCCAACGCCCACACAGTGGAGGTCTACCAAGACCTGCACAAGACCATCTATGCCTCCAACCTATGTACCGAGATTATGCTCCCAGCAAGCGCGGACGAGAGCTTCGTCTGCTGTCTCTCGTCGCTGAACCTGCTCCACTACGACGAGTGGAAAGACACCGACGCGGTTGAGACGATGGTGTTCTTCTTAGACGCTGTGATGGAGGACTTCATTCGTCGGGTGCAGGATATTCCGTTTATGCATCGGGCGTACAACTTCGCCGCGCGTCATCGCGCGTTGGGGCTGGGCGTGCTGGGCTGGCATTCGCTGCTGCAGTCGAAGCGCATCCCGATAGAGAGTATGGACGCCTACCGTCTCAACACGGAGGTCTTTCGGCGCATTCGCGACCGCGCCTACAACGCCTCGATGGAGCTGGCGCGTCGCTTCGGCGAGCCAGAGTATCTCAAGGGCTACGGCAGGCGCAACACCACGCTCCTGGCAATCGCGCCCACCAAGTCGTCCTCGTTCATTCTGGGGCAGGTCTCGCCCTCTATCGAGCCGTTTATGAGCAACTATCATGTGAAAGACCTCGCGAAAGTCAAGACCACCTTCAAGAACCCCTATCTGCAGCAGGCGTTGCGTGCGCGTGGCAAGGACACCGACGAGGTGTGGCAGAGCATCGCGGCGCACGACGGCTCAGTGCAACACTTGGACTTCCTGAGCGAGGAGGAGCGCGCCGTGTTCAAGACCTTCAGCGAAATCTCGCAGATGACGCTGGTGCAGCAAGCGGCGCAGCGTCAGCAGTTCATCGATCAGGGGCAGTCGCTGAACCTGATGATACACCCCGAGACGCCTGTGCGCGACATCAACCTACTGATGATGCGCGCGGCGGAGCTGGGCGTGAAATCGCTTTACTATCAGTATAGCGTGAACGCTGCGCAGGAGTTCAACCGCGAGCTGCTGCTGAGTTGCGCGGTGTGCGAGGCTTAGCACCTCTCCATCCCCGCAAGCCCCCTCCACGCGCCGTGGGGGGGGCGACTAAAAGCTCGCCTTCATTGCCTGCACGCGCTCCGCGATAGTTGGCGCGGCGGCTTCTATCGGCAGTCGCTCGGCGTGTTTGTCCGTGCGCAGGCGCAGCTCCACCTGACCCTCTTTCACGGCGCGCCCGACTACTACTTGCAAGGGGACGCCAATCAGATCGGCGTCTTTGAACTTGACGCCGCTGCGCTCGTCGCGGTCGTCATAGAGTGTCTCGACTCCCAGCGCGTTGAGCTGTTCGTAGAGGCGTTCGGCGGCGACGCGCTGCTCGGCGTCCTCAGGATTCACCAGAATCAGCACAACCTCGAACGGCGCGACCGTGATGGGAAATCGGATGCCGTCCTCGTCGTGGTGGGCTTCCACAATCGCGGCGAGGCAGCGGCTCACGCCCAGTCCGTAGCACCCCATGATAATCGGCTTCTGGTTGCCCGCTGCGTCGGTAAACAGCGCGCCCATCGCTTGGCTGTATTTCACGCCGAGCTGGAAGATGTGCCCCACTTCGATGCCGCGCACCTCGCGCAGCACGCCGTCGGGATGGCGCGGCGACGGGTCGCCCGCCTGCGCCACGCGCAGGTCTGCCCAAATCGGTTCGCGAAAGTCGCGCCCCCAACACACATGCACCAAGTGAGCGTCGGGCGCATTCGCGCCTGTGATAAAATCTTGGAGACCCCTCAGCTCGTAGTCGGCATAGAGGGGGAGTTCATCTGGCAAGCCGACGGGACCCGCGAAGCCGACGGGCGCGTGGGTGAGCTGCTGGATGGTCTCTGCGTCGAGCATCTCCACGCGCTCGCCGTTCAGCGCGTGCATCAGCTTGTAGGGGTTCAGCTCGCGGTCGCCGCGCACCAGCGCCGCCACAGGCTTGCCGTCCACGCGCATCAGCATGGTTTTCACGAGGCGGTCGGGCGTCGTGTTCAAAAACGCGCACACCTCCTCCACCGTGCGGGCGTGGGGCGTATCCACCTTCTGTATCGGGGGTATGTTGTCGAGGGGCGGCGGCGTGAGTTTGGGGTCAGGGAGCTCGCAGCGTTCCGCGTTCGCGGCGTAGCCGCTCTTGTCGCACTGTAAAACTTTGTCTTCGCCGCTCTCGGCGATAATCATAAACTCCTCGTTGCTGCCGCCGCCTATCGCGCCTGCCTCCGCGTCCACTATCAGCGTCGGCAAACCCATCCGCTCGAACATGCGGATGTAGGCGTTGCGCAGCTTCTGATACATTGTCTCCAGCGCGTTCTCGTCGGCGTCGAAGCTGTAGCCGTCGTACATGATGAACTCGCGGGCGCGTATCACGCCGCCGCGCGGGCGCGGCTCGTCGCGGAACTTGGTCTGGATCTGATAGAGCAGCAACGGCATCTGCCGATAGGAGCTGACCGCATGGCGCACGATGTCGGTAATCACCTCCTCGTGCGTGAAGCCCAGCGCGAACGGGCGTTGGTGGCGGTCGTTGAGCTTGAACAGGATGTCCAGCCCGCTGCGCCCCGTCTCGTCCAGCAACTCCTCGGGAACCAGCGCGGGCATAAACAGTTCTATCCCGCCGATACGGTCGCTCTCCTCGCGCACAATCTGCTCGATTTTGCGAATCACGCGCCAGCCCAGCGGCAGATAGGTATACACGCCTGCTGCAACCTTGCGAATGAACCCTCCTCTGAGCAGTAATCGATGGCTTGGCAGCTCCGCCTCAGCGGGCGCCTCGCGCAAAGTCGGCATGAAATAGTGCGATGCTCGCATAGTCCCTCCGTGCGGGGGATAGTGTACCTCGAATGGCGTCGTGCGATTATGCGGACTGCTTGCTCCCAAGTGGAACAACGCCTCCCGCATGGCGTGGAGTCCGCCGCGTCGGGAGGCGTTGCTGCTCATGAGGTTCGGATGAACTAACTGTTCGGGTTGTCTGCCGACGGGTCTTGGTTGAGGCGAATGGTGCGCCCGCCTGCAGCAGGGATCGATGGGTGCTGATCCATGAATACACTGTGCGGAATGTTCTTCACATGCCCATCGGCAAGGTCTGTTCGTGGTCTGCCGCGTACATAGCAATCGCGCGGCTCAACTGGTTCATGTTAGAAGCACAGGTTGTCTGACGCGCCGACTCGCGCGCCTGCGCGAATACCGGGAACAGTATCGCCGCTAAGATGGCGATAATCGCGATGACTACCAGCAACTCGATCAGCGTAAAGCCTCTGCCTAAACGCATAGATATAGCCTCCTTTTGACGGCGCGGGCGGATGATAAGCCCTGATGACCGATTCGCCTGCGCGCAGTCAGTGGGTAGTCTTAATTATACATCGATTTTACCGAGACTCCTGCCGCTTCGAGGGGGAATTTGCCGTTTTTGGGAAGCGGTCGGCAGTTCATGTGACTGACTGCGCTATCAAATCGAGCATTGCCCCCTGCAGGGGGTGCAGGGGGCGGGTGTCGCAGCCTGAAGCGTCCGTGCGTCAATCACTTTGTTGCTACGCGTCGCGCGCCGACATAGCGTTGGCGGTAGTAGCCAGAGTTGAGCGTGTCGATGCGCACGCGCCCCCGCGCACTGGAGGCATGGACAAACTTGCCGTTGCCCATATAGATGCCCACATGGGAGATTCGGTTGCCGCGCGTGCGGAAGAATACCAAGTCGCCCGGTCGGAGTTCGCTGCGGGGAACGGGCTTGCCCACGCGGTACTGCGCGGCGGAGTTGTGGGGTAATCGTATGCCGTGCTGCCGATAGATGTAGGCGGTGAACCCCGAGCAATCGAAGCCGCGTGCGCCGCTGCCGCCGTAGCTGTAGCGTGCGCCGAGATAGCCAAGCGCGCGACTCACCACGCCGGGCGCCTTGCCCGACTCCACGCTCGGAGCGGCTTGCATCCGCGATAATTGACGCGAACGCGCCGACTGTGGACGCGGGGCGCCGCGCCGAGCCGTAGACTGCGCCCGAGGCGGCTTCGTCGGGCTGAGGTATTGGCTCAACACCCAGCCTGTGCGCCCGTCCTGAAGCCGAATACGGCTCCAGTCGCCTTGACGCCCCAACACCTGCGCTTTCGTCCAGCGGTCCACAATCGTAATGCGCCGCGCGTTGGTGGTAGGCGCACTGCGGATGTTGATGCGATCTTTGTTAATCTCCGCCCAGCCCGATGCGGGGGCGCTCGAGCGGGCGTTGGACTTCGTTGCGGCACTGCGCGCGCCGTTCTTCACGGGGATTTTGATGACATCGCCGATTTGCAGTGCGTGGGGATTGCGGAGATTGTTCACTGCCAGCAGATCCGGCAGACGCAGTCCGTGCCGATGGGCAATCGTGTATAACGAATCGCCCGGTTTTACCTTATAAGTGATTGTTTGCTGCGCCGAGGCTGCGACCATCAGGCTCACGAGCGGGGCAATCAACCCCAGGCGTACTATGTGTTGCATAGCTTCCCTCCTTGGTGAACTCTCGCGCCCTGCGACCTCGGTCGCAAAGCGGTAGGAGTATACCCGTTGGAGTAGCAGGGGAGTCAACCCCTAAAGGAGGGTGTTCGAAAAATCGGGGGCGTCAGTATTTGAGATGCCTCGCTTCGCTCGGCATGACAGTAGTCGCTCACCAAAAACAAGTCTGTCATTCCGAGCGCAGGCGAGGAATCTCTACCGACTTGGGAAGTTTCACAAATACCCTCAGGGGTGTCGTCGCTCGGCGGCGGATTTGAACTCAAGCGGCAAAAAGTGGGCGATCGACGACAGCAGGCGTTTGTGGGTACAGGCAGACAACTTGCTTGCAAGAGGAGCTTCGCGTTTGGCGGCGAACATCGAGAATATGCAACTGTTTCACGGCGCGCCGATTTACACTTTCTGGCGCGAGTTTCCTCTCGCGGAGGCGATGACGGTGCGCGAAGGGCGTATTGTGGCGGTAGGCGCGAAAGCCGACCTCGCCGCGCGATACCCCGACGCGCAGCGCATCACGGTCGACGGCGCAGCGATTGTGCCCGCCTTCAACGATTGCCATATGCATATCCTGCCGCTGGGCATCGACTTGGGCAAAGCCGACCTACGCGGATGCACAAGCGTCGGCGAAATCCAGCAACGACTGCGCGCATGGATGGACGAGAATCCCGACGCCGAGTGGATTTTGGGACGCGCTTATGACCAGAACCTCCTGCCAGGCGGTCAGCACCTCAGCCGCCACGATTTGGACGCTGTGTGCGCCGAGAAACCTATCTACATCAACCATGTAAGTAAGCATGGCGCAGCCGCCAACAGCAAGGCGCTCCAGATTGCAGGCATCACGCGCGAGACGCCCGACCCCAGCGACGGCGTCATCCTGCGCGACGAGAGGGGCGAGCCGACGGGGATTTTGCTGGAGAGCGCGGCGAGCCTAGTCGCCAAGCATGTGCCGAAGCCGCAGGGCGCGGAGCTGACGGCAGCCGTGCATCGCGCTTGCGCGGACTTGGCGCGGCGCGGCATATTGGCAGCCAGCGACGCCTCGACAGGGTGGCACGACTTGGAAGCTGAAGTGGCTGCTTACGCGCAGGCGTTGGCTCAGGGCGCGCCTGTGCGCATAACGCTGATGCCCCTGTACGGCGCGGCGCGACGCGCAGGCTGGCTTGAGCAGGCGGAGCGGTCGGGCGAGGCGAGCGGGTTCAGCCCACAGCCCCCGTCGCCCCATCCCGACCTGCGCTGGGGCGCGGTCAAACTGTTCGCCGACGGCGCGTTCACCACGCGCACCGCCGCCCTGCGCCAACCCTACGCCGACACGCCCACCACAGGCGTGCTGATGTATGAACCTGAAGAACTTATGGCGCGTATCCAAACCGTGCATCGCGCAGGCTGGCAGTGCGCAGTGCATGCAATCGGCGACCGCGCCATCGACATCACGCTGCAGGGCTACCGACGCGCGTTGGAAGCCCTGCAGCGCCCCCACCACCGCCACCGCATCGAACACGCGATGCTGATGGCGGACGATTTGCTCGCCGAGATGCAGGCGTTGGGCGTGGCGGTCGTACCGCAGCCGGAGTTCCTGTGGCATCTCACGACGGCGTATCTGAGCGGGTTGGGCGAGCGGGCGGTATCGCTGATGCCGTTCCGCAGCTGGCTTCGGACAGGCGTCGCGATGGCGTTCAGCTCCGACCAGCCCGTCGTGCCGGGCGACCCTATCATCGGTTGGCGCGCCGCCGTCACGCGCACCAGCCGCGATGGAACCTGCCTTAGCCCCGAAGAGTGTCTGGAGCCACTGACCGCCCTGCAGATGTTCACTGCCGGCGCCGCCTACGCCACCGCCGACGCTGAGATTGGCGCACTCGCGCCCGGCAAGCAGGCGCGGTGGGTCGCGCTCTCGCACCCCCCTGAACAGATTGCCGACGCCGATATGCAGGTGGTCGCCACCAGCAACGACTTTAGGACTTAAGTCCCTGCTGTTTTGCAAATGCCAATCGGTATAGTAGCGTCGGAGGCGATAGATATGCGTCGACCAAAGATTGCAAGCGCGCTTATTTGCCTTGTGGCTGCTCTCGCTCTGTCGGGGTGCGGCGATCAGGGCTTGGTGCGCGTCTCGCCCGACGACAAATACGCCACAGTGGCAATCCCTCACGAAATCTCGGACGACGAGATGTATTGGGAACTTTGCCTGTATGACCTCGACCGCGATACGATAACCCCTATCACTCAATTCAGTTGGGACACCCAAACTGTCTCAACAATCCCGTTCCTGTGGATTGCGAACTGCCAGTGGGCGCCCGACTCGCGCGCATTGAGCTTTATTGCAACAGCGGCTGCATCGAGTGACCCCACGCCCGAAACCAATCGGGAAGATGAGAGCGGCAACAGCCCAGAGGAAACGCCCACTTGGGTGATGCTTTATGAGTTGGGGTCGGGAATATTGAAGCGCTTGCCGATTGAGGAGCCTGCTGCCGCCCAGTGGAGCCGCGATGGAAAGTATCTAATGGTCTATCATCAGAATGACAACACCATCGCTGTGTATGAGACGAACACTTGGGTTCGCGTTGCCGCGCTGGAAGTCCCTAAGGATTATTACGACGAAATCGTCTCGTGGGAGTGGGCGACGATACTCACGGAGACGCCGATGAGCATGCTGGCGCTGCTTGGGGAAAGTAAGAAACAGACATCTTCCGAGATGACTGGGGACCTGAGGTGGTCCTCTGACACCTTGCGGTTTGGCGACCTCTACTTGGTGCGAGGCGGACAGATGGTTCCGTTCACTACAACGCGTGATGTAATGGCGTTCTGGGTGGATGCAACGAATACTGTTGTGCGCTGGGCGCGGGTCAAGCACGAGAATTATATCGCCGTGCTCGAGCGCAGTGTGTACGGCGGCGCGCCCAAGCGTCTCGCGCTGATCCCCCACGCCGAGATTCCAGCAAGCGCCAATGCTTACGAAACCTACTACCGCTTCTCCCCCAACGGCGACAAGTTAGCGTGGTACGACCCCAAGGGACTCTATGTGCTGGACATATCGAGCGGCAAGGTGCATCGACTTATTTCGGTATCCGCGCTTGAGGCGCGTGGGGGTGTGACGCAAGAGTTCGCGCATGACGCCGTTACTGGCTTCGATTGGCGGGGCAACGAGACGCTGGTGATCCAACGCGAATTGAATCTGGAGACGCTCTCGGTGCGCCCCTTAAGGCAGTAAGGCAGACGCCCTTCGTCCGTAAACGGGGATTCTGCCCAGCTCAGGCAGGGTTTAGCGCGTGGTCTTAGGCAGTTCTGCGACGGCGTAGCGCAAGCAGACTCGTCAAGCCTGTGCCAAGTGCAATCATGCTCGCAGGCTCAGGTACCAGCTGGAAGCGCACATCATCTATAACTGCGCCGCAGGAATGAGCTGCTGTAAATGTGCTGACAAAACTCAGCGTGTAGGTACCAGGTGTGTTGATTGTGATGTTAGCGGTCTCAATCTGATATGACCAAGCGTTATTGTTCACATGTCCTGCATGGGTAGGGTGGTTTGCTGGATCTCATGTGAAAATCTGGTCAAAAATATCGGTAGACCCTTGTGACAGACGAACACGCATGGTGCGTGATTGAGATGGCGCTATATTCCCGTTGTGCCCAGTGTTGCCTGACATCGCAAATTGAAGCTTGTAAATACCAACGGTGCTAATCGTTATATCTTGGGCGATGCCTCCAATTCCAGGGGTACCATTCAAGTCCACTGCTTGGAGACCATCGTAGGCATTCCCAGTACCCATTCCCGTCGTTCCAGACCTGTGGATATCTATGCTACCTTGAACAACTTGCCATCCCCCAAAAGTCTGGTTGGCGAACCATGTAGCGGGGTTATGAGCAGTGCTGTTCCCCCAGTTGTTGTTGCTTATAGGCGTCTCGAAACTGCCGTTGAAGACTAAGTTCGGACCAAGTTGAGCTGTTGCGAACTGAGCTGTCAGTGCAAGCACGCCTAAACCCAAAGTGCGACTCCGCAGAGTTGACCGAAGTACCTCCATCATTCTTACCTCCTACACAGGTATTCTGAGCGCATCGCTCGAACAGAAGAATTTCAACTCTTGTGCCAAAGGGCGTAAATCGATCAGGTACTTCTTCGGGATTTAGAGACTTTTCAGCCCTATAAGCGGCTCTTCAGAAGGGCGTCGATGCTACGCTTGTAAGTTGCTCAGAATACTCAGATTGCGCCGAATCGTCTGTTCTTGTGGCGTCTGTTGAGGCGTGAAGGTGACTTTGAGTTGCTCCTGCTCCCACGCCTCTGCGCCTTTTTCTCTCCAGACGCCGTAGAGCCGTGTCTGGAGACCTTCAGGCGTCTCGATATCAATCCGCCCGTAGACTATCGCCGCCTGGTACAGGAGACGCCCTGTGACCTCCCAAGAGGCGGTGTAGCGGCTTTCCAGCGCTTTGGGGTAGGAAACTATCTGCCCAACGAGGTTCACTCGTCCTGAACAGCGCGTGACGAACTCGTTGTCGGAGCTGAGCGCGACCACCTTGCGTCCTGCTTTTTGGGCGAACGCGGCATACGCTTCGATAATCTTGCCATCGGGGTCGTGGGTGTTGGGCGCGTCCACGACCTCTGCGTCGCCCGACCGATGCACGCAGTTCCACTCGGCAAGCCCCAGCAGGCGCAAGCGGTCGCTGAGGTGATTCTGGTTCTGGAAAATGTTCACGATGTTCAAGTCGGGGTAAAGCGCACCGAATGCTTTCAAGAATTCATAGAGGATTTTCCCATCGCGCGGCTCGAGCTCGCTGCGCACTTGTTGGGCGAGCAGGAGGTTGTAATGCGCGTGGCGCGATGTGCGCGGTCGCATATAGAGCGAGTAGATACGGTTGCGCAGGGCGTTGTTGTCGAAGGCGAAATAGTAGATATCGCCGCCGCGCGCGGGATTCGACTCGCGCGCTTTTTGAAGCAGGTCGCGTATAGTCTCGATGTTGGCAGGCGTCTCCACGCCCGCTTGGCGAAACGCATCGTGCAGGCGATTGTAGCTGGGCAGCTCGCGCTTGACCTGATCCACCAAGCCTTGTTCTAACCCTTTTTGAGCGGCAAGCGCGCCGAGGCGTTCCCAAGTGTTTCGGAACGCCTGATTGTAGTCTGTGGAGCTGATAATCTGCTCAATCGCGGCGGTACGCTCCCTCAAGTCGAGTTGGAAGAGGTTGATATTGTCCAGCAGCGGCGCACGCACAACCGCCGTGTCGCCCAGCTGGTTGAGCAGAAGCGTCATTTGCGATGCGCTCATCACAATCATCGGCGTCAGTCCCCCAGTAGCGCTTTGAGGTCGTACAGTCGCTGCTCGTGGCGCGGGATGAGCGGGTGTGGCACATCGACATAACGCTGTTCCAGCAGATGATTGTAGTAAACTTTGTCCAATTTCAGGTCGGCGCGTCGCCCTTGAGATAAGCCGAACGCCGACATGTATTTGCGCCCTGCTGTGACATCCAGCACGAGATTCTCAGCGCACTTCCGCTCAGATTGGAGCACTTGCGCAAGCCTCATTTTGAAGCCGATTAGGTCGTCCTCGTCGATGTCGTGCTGTTCGATGGAGGGGCGCTTGACGCCGAAGGCGGGCAGCAGGACGCGCAAACAGCGTTTGACGGTCTCTATGCTTTGCTGGATGCTCTGGTTGTTGGGCGAGGCGAGGAGCGCCACGCGGTCGGGCACGATATCCTGCTCGCACGCGATCCAGATGGTGTTCACCACCGCCGTTGGACTCCAGCCCACGACGGTTACCCAGCTGCGCTGGAAGGGTTTCGGTTCCTTGCTCATCGTGCTTCGACGATTGCGCGGGTGAGTTCGGCGGCTTCGTGTTCCGCCGCTTCGGTCTCCTGATAGAGTTGCTCTATCGAGAGGGTGCGTGCGCGTGCGAGTCGGTTGTCGCGTCGCGTGAACTGGTTCATCGCGTACTGCAGGAACGCTTCTTGGCTCAAGCCGAAGGGCATGTGGGGCGCGTAGGGTTCAAACACCTCCTGCACCACGCCGAGCGCGTAAGGCAGCAGGTCGTTCATGCGCGCTTGGATTGCTTCCCACACGGGGTCGCCATGCTCGCCAATCAAGCGCGCGAGCAGGTAGACGCCGAACGCGATGTGGCGCGATTCGTCCTGCATCATCTTGCCGATGCCTTGCACCAAGCCGGGCATCGTCTGCTGACGCTTGTAGGCTTGGAAGAAGCCGTAGTAGCCCGTCTCCGCCAGCACGCCTTCCACAATCATATTGTAGGTTACAGACGCCTCGGCTTGGGCGATAGGCGAGCGGTCGTGCAGTAGGCGGTGCATCGCTTGGGGCAGCGCCTCATAAAAGATTTTGCGATAGGAAGGCGTGTGGTAGCGGCTCAAGTCCTCGCCGCGCACGCCCGCCACTTCTGTGAGAAACCGATTCATAAACTCCACATGTTTCGCCTCCTCGAACAGAAACGAGGTCAGGAAAATCTCCTCCTCGAGCCTGCCCTCTTGCGCAATCGTCTGGATGAGCGGCAGCAGGTCTAAGGTCACGCTCTCCTCGCCCGCTTGGAACAGGGCAATCAGTCGCAGGGTCACATCGCGCTGTTCGTCGGTGAAGGCGTGCCAGTCGGCGCGGTCTTGGCTGAGGTCAATCGCCTCAGGGTCCCAGACGCCTAACTTTTTGGCTTTCTGGAACATCTTCATCGCAGGGTGGTCGCGGTTCAACCCCCGCGCGCTCGTTGTAAGAAACTCAGTGTGTACCATGCCGAGCCTCCTCGTCGCATATCGTGATATGCAAGTAGATTCGCGCCTTGAGCGGCGATTCCTGCTACTACACCGATGGAGCTGTCCATCTGGGCTATAATATAGCTATGCGACGCTCGGCACTGACGCTGGTCATTTGGCTTTCGCTGCTTGCGTGGGCGCAGGCGCAACTGAACTGGGTTGGGAACACGCGCCTGTTCGTCACAGGCTCGCACCAGCTCCCCAGCCGACTGGGAATGATAGACCCCTGGCAGGTACTCACGGTCACCACGCAAACTAACCCCATCGCGACAGGGCAGTCCGTGCAGCTCATCGCCACCACCGACAATTGGTTGACCACGCGAGAATACGATTTCTCATTTGACTTCAATACTGGCGGTAATACACAGTGGTATATCGTGCTGCCGCCGTTGCCAGCAGGCACGCACCTGCAGTTCTATATTCGGGCGCGGCATGCCAGCGGCGCGGTCGTGTATGACAACAACGGCGGCTCGAACTACAGCGTGTGGGTGCGCTATGCGCCGCGCCCCCGCGAGACGCCGATCTTGCAGTGGTTCCAGACCGACTATCGCACCATCATGGCGCGTCTGCCAGAGGTCGTGCAGGCAGGCTATGGGGCAATCTACTTGCCTTCGCCAGTCAAGTCGGGCGGCGGCGGCTTTAGCACTGGCTACAACCCCTTCGACCTGTTTGACTTGGGCGACCGCTATCAGAAAGGCACGGTGCGCACGCGGTACGGCACGACTCACGAACTCATCGAGCTGATTCGTCTCGCGCATCGGCTGGGGCTGGAGGTCTATTGCGACTTGGTGATCAACCACGCCGACAACCGCGCCAGCACAGCCATAGATCGCTATCCGGGCGTCATCCCCGAAGATTTTCACATCCGCTCCACTGCCGACCCGACCAATAACGAGGTGGATTTCAACAACGCGCCGCCGTTCGGCTTCGGCACGCTGAACTATGATGTGGTGGGGTTAGCCGACTACGCGCACGAGGACGGCAACCACTCGCGCACGGGGGCGTTCAACCTGCCCAGCTATGCGCAGTTCAACGCGGCAGGCAAGCCAAGCTTCATACGCCATCCCCTGAACCTGCACTACTATCCGACGGGGCAACCCCACGCGGAGGACATTCGCGACTACCTCAAGCGTTGGGGCTGGTTTTTGACGAGTGTAATCGGCTTCGACGGCTATCGGATCGACGCCGTGCGCCACACGCCGCCGCGCTTCTTCGCCCGCACCCCCCAGCAGCCGGGCGGCGGAGCCAGCAACGGCGACCTGCTGCCCTACCTCTACAGCCTCAAGCCGTCGCTCTATCTGTTCGGCGAGATTTACTCCACCAACGCTTACGAGCTGCGCGAGTACGCCAAGACAGGCATGAATTTGCTGGACTTCCCGATGTTCTTCAGCCTTAAGAACTTGTTCAACGCGAACGGGTTAGGCGACATCGGCGCGACGCTGAGCAACGGCGTCGGCGCAGACCCCAGCACGGGGCTGCCCTACGAACTGGGCGGGCTGGCGCGCGCGCTGGGCGTTGGCTTCGTGCAGAGCCACGACGACGGTCCCCCGCGCTCCAACAACCTCGCACACGCATGGCTATTGACCCGACCCGGACGCCCCAAGATTTACTACGACGGCAACAACATCGCGCCCGACGATTGGAGCCACTTCCCGCGCCCTGGTCGCTACAACGCGCTAGGCAACGGCGACGACACCCTGCTGCGCCTGCTCGATGTGCGCAAACGCTTCGCCCGCGGCGCACTGGTGAACCGCTGGGTAAGCGGTGATTTATACATCTACGAGCGTCAGGTGAACGGGCACAGCCTGCTGCTGGTGGGGCTGAACGATCGGGGGGATTTGACCCCACTGACGGCGACGGTGCAGACCGCCTTCGCGCCTGGCACGGTGCTGATAGACTATTCGGGGCAGCGTCCGCCAGTCACGGTCGGCGCCGACGGGCGCGTCACGATTAGCGTGCCTCCGAACTCCGCGCCGGGCAACGATAATAACGCCTACGGTTATGTGCTGTACGCGCCGCGCACGCCGCAACCCCTCGCAGGCGAGCGACCTGTGCGCCTGTTCGACGCTCGCACCGGCGCGGAGTATACCTTCGAAGTCGTGAACACGCCCGGCGGAGCCTATGCGTCGGGGCGCAGCTACGAGGCGGCGACCGTAACGAGCGAACGCATCACAATTCGCGTGCGTACGGATACTACAGGCGTGCACGCCGTCGTGAAACTGAACAACGGCATGCCGCTCGGCGGTCTTCAACCCCTGCAGGACACGCCGGAAGGGCTTGCCGACGGCTTCGTGCCGATGACGCGCCTTGCGAACGGCGTATTCGCCCTGAACAACATCGATATCAGCCAACTTCCACAGGGGCTGCACCTACTGCAAGTGCGCGTATTTGCCAACACGGGCAGCCGCCCCGCTCTGTTCACCGACTTCTACGCCTTCTTCTACCTGCGCCGCGCGGAAGGGCGCATCGCGGTAGACGGCGACTTGAGCGACCTGGGCGCGCCGATTGCTACCCAAACCCGCACGCCCAGCTCCAACTTGAACCGATTGGACGCGCTCTATGTGCGCAACGACCATAAAAATCTCTATATCGGCATCGCGGGACGCGTCGATACCGCCGAGAACCTCACCTACGGCGTCGCCATTTATCTGGATGTGGACTACGGACTGGGCACAGGGCTGAGCCAGCTCAATCAGCTTGGCGATGACAGCGCCCCCGCCGCCCGCCTGATTTCGAACCGCAAGATTACCCCACCTGCTGGGTTCGGCGCGGAGTTTGCGATAGGCGTATTTCGGCATGGGAAGTTACACTCCGCGCCTGAAGCGAGCTTGGTGGGCGACGCCGTTGTACCCCCTGGGGTCGGCGCGGAGGCAGGCGTTTATCGAATCGACGCGAATCGCTTGAACTGGCTGCAGGGCGCGCCTGCGCGTATTACTTGGCGTCCGCGCAGTAGCCCCTCCGACCCGCCGACGGGGTTGGAGATAGCCGTTCCGCTAAGCGCGCTGTTTGAGGGGCGCAAGGCGAACCGTCCGATAGCGCTGTTCGCGTCGCTGCTGACGACTGGCGAGACGGGCGCGATTCTGTCTGCCTACGACTCGCGTCGGGGCGCGCTCGGCGCGCGCCCGCCCCACAACAGCTTCCTCACGAACCAGTTTCTCCCTCCCCAGCCGAACATCGTGAACAATCCGGGCACGGCAAGCGTGAGCCTGCAATCGGTCGCGACCTACAGTGTGCAGCCGATGCCCCCCCTCACGACAGGCTACCGCTTGACGCTGGAGCCGATGCGCTATGACCCGCGCGCCGGCGCCTATCGCTTGCGTGGGCGACTGGTGAACACGAGTGGGCAGGTGATTGAGGGACCCATCGCGCTGGTCGCCGCGCTATCGGATGGCGTGGAGTGGCTGAACCGCACGGGCGAGAGCGTGTTCCAGTCGGGCGTGGCGTATCAGATTCTGACGGAGGGCGACCTGCCGCCGTTGGGCGTGCTGCGCTTCGAGATATTGCTGCGTTCGCCCAAGCCGCTGGTACGCCCGCCGAAGCTGGAGGTACGGTCAGGCGCAGGCGCGATTTGAAACGCTCGTGGGATACAAATGTCAGATATACACCCTCAGCGGTTCCCCCTATACAGTTGGGGGAACCGCAAGGTAGGGTTTAGCGGTGTCAGTAGCCGCCTGCTTTGCGTTCTTCGGCGGCGGCGCCGGGCGTGTCGGGCGTAGGTTGCTGCCCCATGGGGTTCGTGGTGGGGGGCGCAGCCGCCTCGCCTTCGCCGCCCTGATTGCCGCACGCCGCAAGGTTCAACGCCACAATCAGCGCCGCGAAACTCATCAGTAGCCAGCGTTGCATGCTTGCCTCCTTAGGGCCAGTTCTGGTTGTCGGGCAGGTTCAGTCGGGTAATTGCAGGTGAGATGGCGAAGCGCCCTTGCGGGGAGTAGAACCAGTCGTAGCGCACCCACTTCGCGTGCCCGTCGCCGAAGATAGCGTTCGTGCCGCCGCTGTGCCGCTCGGCAATCATCAGGAACACTTCGTTCCAGTTCGTGCCGCCCGGCTCGATGTAGGGGTAGAGGTCAAACGGCAGCGTCGATGTGCCGAACACACTGCGCAGACGCTCGGGCACACCCTCGCTTTGCGAACGCGCTTCCGTAACGAGGATGACATCCGCGGTTGTGTCCCACGCCGCCTCGTTATGCTCCGCGCCGCTGTAGGTGGTGCGGTAGTAGCCGTAGTTGGCGATGAACTCCTCGTTCTTAGTATAGTGCCCGAAGATACGAGGCGCGGGTTTGGAACAGCCGCGCGCAGTGACGCCTGCAGGCGCGTTCGTGGGGAAGGTTCCTACCAGCAGGGAGCCGGGCGCGTCGTCGTTCGCGCGGCAGCCATCCGCCGCCGTGTACTCCACCAAACGCGGCTTCGGCGCGGACGACTGCGGACACACAAAGATGTCCCAGTTCTTAATGTACGGGTTCAGCGGGATGTGCCACTCCCACCACATGTAGACATGGTAGCCGTCGTAGTCTTGAGCGTACATCCGCATGGCTGTGCCCAGCTGACGCATGTTCGAAAGGCACGAAGTCTGTCGCGCTTTCGCACGCGCCTGGGCGAACACAGGGAACAAAATCGCCGCCAATATCGCGATAATCGCGATGACCACCAGCAACTCGATCAGCGTAAAGCCTCTTCTTTGCATGGGAGCCTCCATAATATATATTTTACGGATGGCGAGTTAAGGTTAGGTTAACCCACTGCGAATTTCAGGAAACAGTCGCTTGAGTAATCGCCTCGATTTGCGCTGTGAACTGGTGCAAGAGGCGTTCGGCGTCTTGGGGGTCTCGCGCTTCCACGAAGAGGTGGATGACAGGTTCGGAGGCGTCTGGCAGGATTAACGCCCACGAGTGGTCGGTGTAGACTTTCAGCCCGTCAATGGTTTCGATGCGTCCGTTAGCTTGGTGGGTCATCAGGCGCATCACACGCCCTTTGAGTTCCCACGGGCAAGGCACTGATTGATAGAGCGTGTAAAACGGCGGCACTTGGTCGTAGATTTCCGAGAGGCAGCAGTCGAGTTTCTGTGTGGCTTCCAGCAGGCGCACATAGGCGAACATCGCGTCGTAGCCGGGGTGGAACTGAGGGAAGATGAATCCGCCGTGTGTATCGCCTGCGAAGCAGATGTTCTCGGCGTTCTCGGCGGCGGTGTTCATCAGCGAGCGCACATCGGCGCGGGTGCGGACGACCTGCACGCCGTAGGGCGCGACGATTTCTTCAATCACGGACGGCGCGTTCACGGGCACGGCAATCAGCTGGTTGGGGCACGCTTCCGCCATCAATCGCGCGAAGGTCGCCAGCAGCGCACTGCCACTAATCACACGCCCCTGCTCGTCCACCACCGTCAGTCGTTCGCCCTCGTTTTCGAACATCACGCCACAGTCGGCGTTGAGGCTCTGCACTACCTGTTTCAGGTTCTCGGCGAAGGCGTCGTGTTCGGCGGGTGTGCGGGGCGAGCGGCGCGGGTCGGGATAGGCGTTCAGCGACACCACATCGTAGCCCATCTGTCCCAACATCGTGGGGAAGATTGCCGCCACGCGGCTGAACGCGAAGTCCGCCACCAAGCGCAGCGCGCGCGGGTTCTCGGGCAGCTGCACGAGCCGCTGGAAGTCTGCTTGGTACTGCTCGATTGCACGCGAGGCGAAGTGAATCTCGCCCACCGCGTCCGCGTCGCATCGCGCGAAGTCCTCGCGGAAGAATAGGTTCTCGATCTTGCGTTCGCCCGACTTGGGCAGGTAGACCCCACGCCTGTCGAAGAACTCGATGAGCGTCATGCGCACATTATTGGGCGCGACGCGCACGCTCACGCCGCCCGCCGCGCCCGAGGCGCGAATGTAGTGGCGCGTGATGGGCATCGGCATCGCCCGTAGGTCCGCCACATCCACCCCCGTCGACAGCACGCCCGCCATGAAGGCGTGTTTGATCATGCGCGAGGCTTTGAAGGTGTCGCGCGCCAGCACGATTGTCGAGCCGCGCGGCAGGGTGGAGGCGTACGCCGCGCCGAGCTTGGTCGCCAAATCGGGCGTCATCTCGATGTTCGACAGCCCCGCCACGCCCAAATCGCGGAACAGCGAGCCGCGCCACTTCGCGCCCCAGATCAGGCTCATCGTGACCGTCGAGCCGCTCTCGATATACTTGTCGGGCCACAACTTGACGCGCGTGCGGATGATGCTGTCGCTCTCGATGTGGCAACGGTCGGCAATCACGGCGTCTTCCTGCACCTGCACATTATCCTTGATGGTGACGCCCGTGCCGACAATCGCGCCCTGCAGCTGAGTGCCCGCGCCGATATACACACTATCCCACAGAATCGAGCGCACCACCATCGCGTTCGGCTCCACGATGCAGTTGTCGCCCAGCGTCGTGTAGGGTCCAATCACTGCGCCCGACTTGATACGGCAGTTGCGCCCGATACACACGGGCGGCACAATCTGCGCTTCGGGGTCAATTGTCGCGCCCGCGCCAATCCACACGCCTGGTATCTTCTCCTCGCCGGGCATGCTCAGATGTACCTTGCGGTTGAGCAAATCGTGGTGCGCGTCGCGATACTGCTGCAGCGAGCCGATGTCGCTCCAATACTCGCTCATCACATAGCCGTACAGCGGCTTGCCCTCGCGCAACAGCAGCGGAAACAGGTCTTGACTGAAATCGTACTGCTTGCCAGCCTCCATATACTCGAAAATTTCAGGCTCCAAGATATAGATGCCAGTGTTGACGGTATCGGAGAACACCTCGCTCCAGGAGGGTTTCTCCAGAAATCGCGTGATGCGCCCGTCTTCACGAGTGATGACGACTCCGAACTCCAGCGGGTTGGGCACACGCGCCAACACAAGGGTCGCTGTCGCGCCGTTGCGCTTGTGGAACTCCAACGCGGGCTTGAGGTCGATATCGGTGAGCGCGTCGCCGCTGATTAGCACGAAGGTTCCGTCGCGCAGATGCTCTTCGGCTTGCTTCACGCTGCCGGCAGTGCCCAACGGCGTATCCTCCAGCGAGTAGTGGATTGCCATCCCCCAGTCGGCGCCGTCGCCGAAGTAGCCCTCGATAGCGTCGGCGAGATAGTAGACCGTGGCGACCACCTCCGTGATGCCCTGCGCTTTGAGCAGCAGCAGGATGTGCTCCATAATCGGACGATTCACAACGGGCGCGAGCGGTTTCGGGCGGTTCGCCGTGATTGGGCGCAAACGCGAGCCTTCGCCGCCTGCCATCACAACGGCTTTCATAGACGGTTCCTCCGACAGAATATGTAGATTCGCCAGTTGCCAGCAAACTCCTGCTATCCCGCGCGAGAGAGCCTACCGAAAAACCTGACCGCTTCTCAACGCTTAGTCCAGATGCGCGTGTTCAGATTCAGCTCGTCCACCACAGCCAACGCGAAGCGCAACTCTTCAAAGTATTGAGCGAGGGTCTCTGGCGCCAGCAGTTTGTTGGCAGGGGCGAAGAGCGAGGGCGGCTCAAAGTGGTTATGAGAGGTCGGAATCGCCACGAACACACGCGAGGCGATAAACGAGAGGCGAATGGCGGACTTAGTTTTGGCGCGGAACTCCACAATCCGTCGGATTAGGTTGGGCGTGAGGATGTAGCGCGCCTCAATCGGGTCGGTGGCGAACACCTTGAAGAGCCTTTCGAACTCGGGATCTTCCATCTTTATCAGTTCGCCGGGCTGGTTGCCCAGTTTCGCGCTGAGGCTCTGCAGCCACTGTCCGAACCCGCCCAGCCACGACTGCTCTGTGTCGGGCAGCACGAGGGTGACGCCTTGGAAGTCTTTGTGAAAATCCGCGCTGATGAACAGCCCCCGAAAGATGGTTATCCACTGCTCATAGCGACGCCCCTTGCTATCGTAGGTGACCTGCTTGTATTCGGTGTGTAGCTCCGAGAGGCGGATGTCGGTCTTGTCGATCACGCCCTCAATCAGATCCTCGCCGTAGTAGCGGTCGGGCGCAGGCGAGTTGTGGTAGAGCATGCTGAGGTCGTACTCTTTACGGCTGATGTGTCGTTCGGGGTGATAGCGCAAGTTGGGGTTGACAAGCTGGACGAGTTGGGTCATCACCTGCGTTTTGAAGGCTTTGCGCCATGCGTCGGCTTTGCTGGCGTAGGCGGCGGCGATTACAATCAACGCGACGACGAGCGGGGCGAGCGCCCACACGCCTGCGCCATACGCCGCCAACAGGAGGCTCAACACCCCACCGATAACGACGCTCCAGAGGGTAATCTGCGCGAAGTGGCTCACATACTGCGTGCGTTCCTGTTCCAGTGCGCGCAGGATTGGCTCCAGTTGGCGCAGGGCTTCGGTGGGCGTGTTCGTCATTGCTTGAACAGTTGCGCGACACTCGGCGTGGCGCGTTCCGTCTCTTCGGCTTCGAACACCGCGCGCCGCTTCAGCCCCATCGTCGAGGCGATGAAGTTGGTCGGGAACATCTCAAGAGCGTTATTGTAGTCGGTCACGGCGGCGTTATAGGTGCGTCGCGCGGCGGCTATCTGCTCTTCCACCTCGTTCAGCGAGGCTTGCAGGTGCATGAAGTTCTCGTTCGCGCGCAGTTGTGGGTAGTTCTCGACAGCGACCATCAGGTTGCGCAGCGCGCCTGAAAGCGCAGCTTCAAGCTGCATGCGCTCGCCTTCGGGCAGATTCGGGTTCATGGCACGGCTGCGCAGCTCCGTGATGCGCTCCAGCAGTCCCCGCTCATGTTCCATATATTGCTTCACCGACGCCACAAGGTTCGGGATGAGGTCGTGTCGTTTTTTGAGTTGCACATCGACGCCGCTGAAGGCGTACTCCACTTGGTTCTTCTTGCCGATGAGCGAGTTATACAGCACAGCGTAAAGAATCGCCGCGCCCAGCATCAGCGCGCCAAAGCAAATCAATCCTGTAAGCAGTTCCATCCGTTGCCTCCGCCTCCCGTTTCCCTTACGCGCTCCACCAAACGAGAGTTCCGCTAAAGTTTACCATAAACGAATAGGCTCTGGAGAGGTTGGCGGTGCAGCGCTTGAGAGATTCCGCCAGCTCAAATCATACCCCAGCGCACTGCCTGCAGGCAAATAATCCTCCCAACTCGCGCCACCTATCGCCCGATTATACACCCGCATCGGTACACCACCGCAACCTATTCAGCACAGATACCGATACTCCTGTTGGGATGATAAGCGTGCCTATCCCAAGAGATACATGAGTTCCCAAAAGAACACTCCGCCCTCATCACTATCCCAAGCAGGCACCCCCCGCTGCAGCCAACGACGCACCCCCGTATTCCGACAAGTTAGTATCATGAACTGCAGCAACACATGATGTGCACTTATATGCGTCTCCATCTCTCCCAACAAAAATGGATGACGCCACCTCGCCGCATGACTTTTCTCAATTCCTTTTCGCACCTCGCGGCAGCAGGAGCCTAGCCAGTTGTCAAACCGCTTTGTATCCGCTTTATCCGAAAACCATCTTACCATAGGGCTCAAGCTGAAAAACATCCACTGAAGCATAGGGTCTGCGCACGCAATCCAATTCATCCACTGGTTTGTGCTGAATCGGTCGGACAAATATGACTGCAACATTACACGCGATACTACAATAGGGTCTTTATCTGATTTATGCAATAGCTTTTCAACAACTTCTTTCCGATTCTCAGATAAGCATCTATACACAATAATAGCCAAATTGTTGCTTGCAGAAATATCCCATTGCGTCGCTCTGCGAATATTGTCACTTGCTATCTCGGATAATTGAGTAAGAATACGATGAAACTCTGTTGACTCTCTTGCTGGCTCACCGAGCAATAAAAACCCGCTTACAAGCGTGTGAACGCGGGATGTCAACAGATTAGCAAACTGGCTAAGCTCAGATGATAAGAAACTGCGGATCTGTTGAGTGACTTCTCTGCGCTGTAGCTTGACTAAGTAAATAACATAGGAAAGCCACTCATCATCTTTTTTCGCACGATCAAGGATGGAGGGGAGATGTTCCTGAATCGCGGAAGGAAGCCAGCGAAACACGGCAAGCACTTCTAAAGGGGATACATCTTTGCTGCCGCTTTCTATTTTCTTGGAGGCAATTTGCAAGGCAACCGGATCACCGAACGAGGCAAGAACAGCTTG
This sequence comes from Fimbriimonadales bacterium, assembly GCA_046294565.1. GTDB lineage: Bacteria > Armatimonadota > Fimbriimonadia > Fimbriimonadales > GBS-DC > GBS-DC. The sequence goes on along the minus strand of JBKBKS010000003.1, from coordinate 675 downwards.
CGCCGTATCATCCGGCGGCATGCGCTTTAGGTGTTCCCGATGCACTTTTAGCTCGCGGGGCGTGAATGCTATCTCGCGATGCAAAAAAGCACGGGCAAGCGAAAGGTAGGCTCGCGAGATGTCACACAGATCCGAACGATTGGACTGATACAACTCTATCACTTGGCGAAGATGCCGAAGTACTGTTGAATCTATATAGACACTCGCCATATCCTGCCAGAACGGATGCGTGGGAGGCACTTTTCGTGCCTCAAACTCTCGCACGATTGCTGACTTTATCTCGTAAGATCGTTTCCACATGGCTACCCTCCATCAAAATCTGGGAAATCTACGGTTACACTTTTCGAGGCATCTATCTTGCAAGCTTGGAGGCTCCCACTTAATCTTTCTACAACAGTAAACACACGTTGGGTGTCTATTAACAGGTCTTTCTAACGAGGCAACTCTGATACAAAAATCAGGATCGGTCACGCAGACGCGACCTCTTGAACCTTCAAAATGTCCTACACAACCGGGAGTATGCGGGGGTGCGGGTACCAACCTCGGAAAGTCTGGATTAGGAGGCACGACGGGCGAAGGCATATATCGTGCTACACAATTGGCTATGCACCGATGGAGGAACTGTATGTCCAAACCCCTAATTAGGGAAAGTATCATACAATGACTAATACAAAT
>JBKBKS010000002.1:0-44147 GCA_046294565.1 Fimbriimonadales bacterium | reverse complement strand
GTAGTGATGGCGCAAGAGCAGGTTGTGCCAGTCCACAATCTTGGCGTGCGCTTCGGGTTCCAAGTCGGCAAGCGTGTCGGGAGCGGAGCGGTATTTGCCGAGCATAACCAGTTCCCAGTGGTTCTGGAGGGTTGTTGTGGTTGGTTCGGGTTGCCTGCCATAGCGTCCGCCAGTAAAAAGCCCGCAGACCATCGCGCACCCCGTGCGCGGGTAGAGCTCTGAGGCGAGGTAGCGGTAGGTCTCGTGGGCGATATGGGCGAACTGGGCGCGTGTGGGTTGTCCTGCTTGCCCTGCGAAGTTGTGGACGGTGAGCGCGTCGTCCATGCAGAGGAAACCGGGGAGCGCGCGCTGGGGCGCGACGCCCAAGAGCTTGAGCGCGTACAAGAGCCAGAATGACCCTGCTCGGGAATCTGTATCCAACATCGGCATGAGGTAGTGTTTGCGGTAGCGGTGGGCGAGGATGGCATTGTTTGGCGCGGTCATATCCTCGCCGATGGGGCGAGCGATTATCTCGCCGTTTGCGTCGAGCGCGTTGTGTTTCGCTTCATCTAACAGGTAGGCGTAGAGCGCGCCGTTGGAGACGCGCGTGCTGTATGCAGGGGTATAAAGTTCCTCGCGCTCGCGTTCCAGTCGTATGCGCCAGCCGCCGTGCCGTTCCGCAGTTGCATTGGCGGTGTTGGGCTGCATGCGGAACGCAGTGTTGTCCAAGTCGGCGATGTTCGGTCGGATGAGCGGGAAATCGGTGGGGAGGTTTGCACCTGCGAGCGCGCTGTGGATGTTGACATTGAAGTAGGCGATGGGCGGGTCTTCAGGGTTGTTCCAAGCGAGCCACGCCCAAGTGCGATGTGAAGCGCGGTCGCCTTGGCTGAGGTTGTCTGGTCTATCGTAGATTAGCACGGCTTGGAACTGGCGCAGGTAGTTGCGCATATTGGTGGTGTCGCTCCAACCGATGACGCCTGTGGGTGTTGCGAATCCGCCCCCAGTGATAAGCGCGCGTGTGAAGGGGATACCGAGCGCGCGGAGCGTGCGTTCGATGGGGAACCAAGTGGCGGTGTCAGCCGATGCGACGAGAACGCTCATCGGCGCACCCCCACGAGTTTATTGTAGAGCGCTTGGGAGCCTGAGGCTTGGCTGACGGCGATGCGGTACTGGTCGAAGTAAAGCCCTTCGGGGGCAGTGACGGCGATGCGGAACCAAGAGTACGGTGCGCCTGTGATGGTTCCTGTGGCGATTTGGAGCCATCCTGTCCAGAGCGGGTTGCCGTCGAGGTCTGTCGTGCGTGCGAGGATGATGTAGTTGATGTCGGCGGCGCCTGTTTTGACGCCTGTCCAGAGGAGGGTGTGGTACTGTCCTGCTTCAAGAAGCGTATTGGCATCGTGTATCCTCCTGCAGCAGCTTAGATCTACGGCATATAGTTGCGCCGTCCTAAGAGGCGGCTATGCAGCACCTGAGGGGAGCGGCTGCGCACTTCGACCCGATACTCGTCCCAGTGCGCTGCGTCGAACGCAACGCGAAACCAGCGTTGCGCTGGCGCAGTAAGAGTGCCCCGAGCGACCTGAAACCATCCGACACCCAATGGCACGCCTTCGAACCCGACAGAGCGCGCCAGCACACGATATTCCAGATACCCTCCTCGCATCGTGTAGCCCATCCAGACCAGCTGCGAGTAGTGGAGGGCGTGTTGTAATGTGGCGAAGGCGTTCGCGTTATTGCCTGTGATGTCGCGCCACTCGGACGCGCGTTGCCCGATAAGCGCACGCCCTTCCCACAATAACAGCCACTCCCACTCAGGCGGAGCAAATCCATCCTGCTGGGCGTGTGCACGCGGCGGCGTCAACCCTACGCACGCAACACTCAAGGGCAGGGTCAGTACACACTTGAGCAACTCACGCCGTGTAATGCGTATCGGGTCATGTCTATCATTCATCCCTTTACCCCTACAATCTTGCTTCGAAGCAGCTGTGGCGCACCTGAAACCGCAATCCGCAAACACTCGGTACGGTACGGCATTTCGATAGATACGCGGAACCACTGACCTGCACCGGAAGCAATCGTGCCTGTCCGTGTCCAAAGCCAGCCGTTCGCGTTGCCGCCGTACACAGTATATTGAACAGGCGCATTGCCTGACTTGACGCCTGTCCACACCAAAAATTTGTCATGCCGAGCGAAACGAGGCATGACAGGCTATTGCTAAGCGAGAAAGGCTGTTAAGGCTACCACTGAGCGGCGGGTACGCGCCTGGCACTGGTTCGCATCATCACGCGCCAACGCGCCGCGCGAACCCGAACTCCTCTTGACAACCGCTGATGCAGAGTTGCAGTTTTGACGCGTAATCTACATAGCACCTCTTGATAGATGTCCACGGCCCCCTTGTGAGAATGCACGCGCGTAAAAGTTTTCCACACGCGATCGAATTTCGAATCTCCATGCATTTAAGGAATCCATGGTATTAATAGGTCAATGTGGAAATGTGGAAAACTTTGTCTACTTCGACCGCGCGGTCGACAAAATTTGCCCCTCTGAAGCCCTAATTTTGAACTCAAATTGAAACTTTTGTCTACTAACCCACAAGTTAATTAGCTACGCTAAGAATGGGGGGGTTCGATGTGGAAAACTCTGTGGAAAACTGTGGAAACCATGTGGAAAACTCTGTGGAAAACTCGGCGTTGCGGCGTTTTCCACAGGGTTTTCCACAGAGTTTTCCACAATCGATGTGGAAAACTCTCAGTCGTGCTGCAGGGCTTGCTGATACGCTTGGAGAGTGCGCTCGGCGGTGTTGCGCCACGAGAAGCGCGTTGCCTGCTGACGCGCCTTCGCGCAGAGGCTCGCGCGGAAATCGTCGTAGACGAGGATGCTCCGAATAGCGTTCGCCCACAAGCCCGGTTCATCGGGCGGGAGCAGGACGCCCCCTGAGCCGACCACTTCGGGCAGTGCGCCGCCGTTGGAGGCAATCACTGGCGTTCCGCACGCCATCGCCTCTAAGGGAGGCAGACCGAACCCCTCGTAAAATGAGGGATACAAAAACACATCAGCGGCGTTATAGAGCCACACGAGATGCTCGTCGGGCACATAACCCGTCTCGATTAGCCACTCGTGAGCGTTCAGGTCGCGTTTGGCGCGTTGGAGAGAACGTCTTGCCCAGCCCGACTTGCCTGTGAGCGCGAGCCGTATCGGCAGTTCGTACTGCGAACGCGCCATCTGCACTGCCAGCAGCGCGAGTTCCCAGTTCTTGCGCGGTTGCAACACGCCGACCGCCAACGCGAAGGGCGGCTCAAGCCCGTAATGCGCACGCGCCCACGCCTGCGCCTGCGCACGGGGAATCGGGTGGAACCCCTCGGGCAAGCCGTTCGGAGTCGCGATAATCTTCTCAGGGGGCAGGCGAAGCACGCGAATCATATCCTCGCGCGAGGTCTCCGAAACGGTCAATACGCGCCGCGCCCGACGACACGACGCAGGAACCGTGAGCCTGAGCAAAATCCTATCTTTCAAAGGGAACCACTGCGGTCCAATCAGGAACGAGATGTCATGCACGGTGGTCACGGCGGGGATTTTGAAGAACGGGGACACCGTGTATTGCGTGTGGATGAAGTCGCAAGCGTACGCTTGGGCAAGTTTGGGCAGTTGGAACAGGCTCCAGAGGCGCTCGTTGCGGGCGGGGGCGACCACGAACGCATACAGCGACGATTCGGGTAGCGCGTCGCTGGGCATGGGGCGCGTGGCGAACAGCGTCAGACGGTACTCGGTAGGGTTCAGCAACTCGGCGAACTGCTTCAGCAGTCCGCGCCAGTAGGTGCGGTCGCCTGTATATGCGCCTGTGAGCAAGCGCGCGTCGACGCCGATATTCACGCCTTGCCTCCCAAGGGGCGTTTGAGCATCTGCGCCCACGCGCGTGGGTACGGTGCAGGCGTCGACCGCTGCTTGCGCAGGATGGCGATGGCGCGTTGCACCGTGCCCGTCTCCATCTCGAACTCTACGGTTCGCACTTCCAGCGTTGCGCCGAGCGTCTGCGCCGCTCTGTGCGAAGCTTCAATCGCCTCGAGTTCGTGAATGCTCTTGAGCGCAAGCCCGACGCCGCCTATTTTCAGAAACGGCGTCATCAGCTCCGTTAGCACGGGCATCTTGGCGACCGCGCGCGCCACAACGCAATCGTACCGTTCACGAGCCTCAGGAGCGTGCGCCCAATCCTCCGCGCGAACCTGTACCGATTGCGCGCCTAACCCCAACAGAGTGCAAGTTTCTTTCAAAAACTGTATCGTTTTGCCGTGAGAATCCAGCAAAGTTAACTGCAAGTCAGGGCGGGCTATCGCGAGCGGAATCCCCGGCAGTCCTGCGCCGGAGCCGATGTCCAACACGCGCGCGCCTTCGGGGATGGGGTAGACGCCGAGCAGGCAGAGCGAATCCAGCACATGGCGACCCACTGCCTGCTCAGGCGGCACGCGCGTCAGGTTCATCTGCTGGTTGACCTCATACAGGCGTTCCAGATATTCGATGAGCCGCTGCGTCTGCGCGTCGCTGAGGGTCAACCCCCAACGCGCCGTCTGATTGAATAACCGCCAGTCGCCGATATGCGCGTGCATTTTTTCGAGCCGCTCACCATAATACCTTGTAGGGGCGGAGAGAGCATCGATGGCTATGAGACAAGAGGTTGCGGAGGCGGTGAAGCAGCTGCGCCCGCTGCCGAAGGTAGTGATGCGCTTGGTGGAGCTGCTGGAGAGCGACACAGCGACAACCGAGCAGATTGAAGCGGTGATGACGGCTGACCCTGTGATGTGCGGTCGCGTGCTGCAGGTAGCCAACTCGGCATACTATGGGCTGGAGCGGCAGATAAGCACGATTCATCACGCGCTGTTAGTGCTGGGCAGTCAGACAGTGAAAGGCATCGCGCTGAGCGTGGCGGCGGTGGGCGCGCTCCAAACAGGTCGTGGCGTCAGTGCTATGGAGCGCGGCTTGTGGCGTCACGCCTTCTATACGGCTCTGTGTGCGCGCACAATCGCCCTGACTTGCAAATGGGGCGTCAGGGTCGCGGAGGACGCCTACATCGTCGGCTTGCTCCACGACATCGGCGCGCTGTTTCTGATGACGCGATACCAAGCGCGTTATCAGCCCTTGACGGCGATTGCCGACGAGGCGGAGCGTCTGGAACACGAGGTGCAACTTTTTGGGTGCGACCATGCGGATGTGGGCGCGATGATTGCGGATTACTGGCGGTTGCCTGAGCGCATCGTGCAGGCGATAGCGCATCACCATGCGCCTTGCTTGCCCGACGGTGAGAATCGCCGATTACTGGCGGCGGTGCTTCAGGCGGAGGCGTGGTCGCATGGGGGCGGCGCGCCTGCGGAGGTCGCCGCGCTGGTCTACTTAGGCGAGCAGGAACGAGCCTCTATCGAGGCGCATGCGCAGCAGCAAGCCGCGCTGTACGAGCAGATGTTGTTCAGCTGAGGTATGCTATTGGCGCATGTCCGAGTTGCGCTGGCATCCGCTGCTGCAGGAGTGGGTCATCACGGCGACGCATCGTCAGGAGCGCACTTTCCATCCGCCGCCCGAATATTGCCCACTGTGCCCTACTCGTCCCGACGGCTATCCGACGGAGGTACCAGAGCCGACCTACGAGATTGTGGTGTTCGAGAACCGTTTTCCGTCGCTGTTGCACGAGCCGCCCGCGCCCGCCGTCGAACCCACGCCCTTCTCGCCCGTGCAGCCGTCGTATGGGGTGTGCGAGGTGGTGCTGTATACGCCCGACCACCACGCAACCCTAACCGATTTGCCCCCAGAGCAGATTGAGCGGCTCATCGATGTGTGGCGCGACCGCTACGCAGAGCTCGGCGCACGACCCGAGGTGCAGTATGTATTCATCTTCGAGAACAAGGGGCGCGAAATCGGTGTGACGCTGAGCCATCCGCACGGGCAAATCTACGCCTACCCGTTCGTACCGCCCAAACTTGAGCGCGAGTTGGACGCGATGCGCCGCCATTACGCATCTACGGGGGGCAACCTGCTGTTGGAGATTACGCGCCACGAGTTGGAAGATGGCAGGCGCATCGTGCAACGCGCGGGGGGATGGGTCGCGTTCGTGCCCTTCTTTGCGCGATACCCCTACGAGGTCTACTTGGTTCCTGAAGCGCCGCGCCGCGATTTATTAGACCTTACCGACGCCGACTTGACAGGGCTGGCATGTATCCTCAAGGACACCCTACAACGCTACGACGCGCTGTGGGGCTTCCCGATGCCCTATATTATGGCGCAGCACCCGCGCCCCACCGATGGCGCGGAACACCCCTACTGGCAGTTCCATATCGAGTTCTACCCACCACACCGCACGCGCGACAAGTTGAAATACTTGGCAGGCTCCGAGTCGGGCGCGGGGGTGTTCATCAACGACACCCTGCCAGAGGAGACGGCGCGTGCGCTGCGCGAGGCGCGTTAGCCTAACGCCACATCTAAGTAGAGCATCACCATCAGTCCGAAGATGAGTCCCAAGGTCGCCCAGCGTTCGTGTCCTTTGCGGTGGGTTTCGGGCACGATTTCGTCGCTGATGATGTAGAGCATTGCGCCTGCGGCGAAGCCCATCGCGTAGGGCACAATCGGCGCGAGTGCGTATACCAGCGCGGCGCCTAGCGCGGCGGCGGGCAGCTCCACCAGCCCGGAGCGCGCCGCCACAAACACGGCGTAGAACCGCTTGCCGTACCCTGCCGACGCCGCCGTGAGCGCAACCGCCAGCCCTTCAGGAATGTTCTGCAAGCCTATCGCCAGCATCAGCAGCACGCCCTCGCGAAACTGCCCCGCGCCGAACGCCACGCCAACCGCTAAGCCTTCGGGCGCGTTGTGCAGCGTGATAGCAATGATAAATAGCCACACGGCGCGCACGCGCTTGCTGTCCAGCCCCTCGCGCCCCAGTACGGGATGGCGGTGCGGAATCAGATGGTCTGCCAAGTCCATCGCCAGCGCGCCCAGTCCGACGCCCACAAGCGCGGGCAGCGCGCCGCCGCGCTCGATGGCAGGCAGAATCAGGCTAGTGAAACTTGCGGCGAGCATCACCCCCGCGGCGAAGCCGAGCATCGTGTCCTGAGCGCGTGGGGAAGGATGACGCAGGAACAGTATCGCCAACGCGCCGAGCAGGTTCAACGAGACGATAAAAACGCCTGCCGCCAGCCCCTGCGCAATCGGGTGAGCAGGCATCCACAACTTCACCCAGTCCATTCCTGCAAAGTATACCTGCCACGCGGGGTACACTCGTACTGTGAGGATACTGTTTCTGGCGGACATCGTGGGGCGCACAGGGCGCAACGCCGTCGCCAAGACGCTGCCCGAATGGCGCACACGCTACGCGCCCGATGTGGTGCTGGCGAACTGCGAGAACGCCTCAGGCGGCAAAGGCATTACACCCCAGACCCTGAACGAACTCGCGCAACTCGGCATCCACGCCTTCACCAGCGGCAACCATATCTGGGATAAAAAGGAAATCTACCCCGCGCTGGACTCCGACCCACGCCTTGTGCGCCCAGCGAATTATTCGCCTCTGTCGCCTGGCAAAGGCTACACGATACTGGAAGTGCTGGATCGGCAGTTGGCGGTAATCTCGCTGGCGGGGCGCGTGTTTATGGACAACGCCGACTGCCCCTTCCGTAAGTTCGACGACATCTGCGCTCAGCTGACGACGCCGTTCGTGTTCGTGGACTTTCACGGGGAGGCGACCTCCGAGAAGACCTGCTTCGGCTACTACGCGGATGGACGCGCCAGCGCGGTCATCGGCACGCACACCCATGTGCAGACCGCCGATGAGCGAATCCTCCCCAAAGGCACTGCCTACCTCACCGACGCAGGCATGTGCGGCGCGCTGCACTCCTCCATCGGAATGGAACTGGAACCGTCCATCCAGCGATTTTTGACAGGGATGCCCGCCAAAAGCGATGTGGCGAAAGGCGCAGCAGTCGTCTGCGCCGTGTTGGTAGACTTAGACCGAACTACCGGCAAAGCGTTGGGCATCCAGAGGCTTCAAAAGCGACTCAGTGAGTAACTGGGGTACAATCTCATATAGATTATGTGAGGAGAATCTATGAAAACGACGGTTGTATGGTTTCATAACGATTTGCGTTTGTCGGACAATCCTGCGCTGTATGAGGCGGCGCGTCGGGGCGCGGTCGTGCCCGTTTACATCTACGCGCCAGAAGAGCAAGGTAGCCGTGCGCCGGGCGCAGCGCGGAAGTGGTGGCTGCACCACTCGCTGCAATCGCTGGATCAGTCGCTGCGGCGGCGCGGGCTGAAACTCGTGATTCGCCGCGCGCCGCAGAGCCTGCCCGTGCTGGAGCAGATCCTGACCGAAGTGGGCGCGGACGCGCTCTATTGGAACACGCGCTACGAACCGCAGCTCTGGACGCGCGATGAGCAGATTCGTAAGACGCTCCGCGCGCGCGACGTCGAGGTACGCGAGTACCCCAGCTACCTGCTGCACGACCCCGACGCCGTGCGCACCGACGCGGGGCAGCCATACGGGGTATTCACGCCGTTTTGGAAGCGAATGTTGCAGGTCGTGCAAGTGCCCGAACCGCTGCCCGAACCCGAACCGCTGCACGCGCCTGAGCGTATGCCCCACTCCGAGCCGCTGGACTCGCTGAAGCTGCTGCCCACTATCGACTGGGCGGCGGGGCTCCGTGAGACTTGGCAAGTCGGCGAGGCGGCGGCGCAGAAACGACTTGAATGGTTCCTGAGCAACGCTGTGGAGGACTACCACACCCTGCGCGACCGCCCCGACTTGGACGCTACCTCGCGCCTCTCGCCCCACCTACATCACGGCGAAATTACCCCGCGCCAGATTTGGCATGCGACCTTGCGCCACAGCCTCGGCAAGTGGAAGAAAGGCGTGGAACACTTCCTGCGCGAGGTCGGTTGGCGCGAGTTCGGCTATCACATCTTGTATCATCATCCTTACACTCAAGAGCGCGCCCTGCGCCGCGAGTTCGAGACCTTCCCGTGGACGGAAGTGGAGACGCCCGCCTACAAAGCGTGGACAAAGGGGCGCACGGGCATCCCGATGGTCGATGCAGGCATGCGTCAGCTCTGGCGCATCGGCTGGATGCACAATCGCACGCGCATGATTGTCGCCTCGTGGCTCACCAAGAACCTCTTGCTTCACTGGCGACTGGGCGAGTCGTGGTTCTGGGACACGCTGGTCGACGCCGACCCCGCCAGCAACATCTTGGGCTGGCAGTGGACCTCGGGCTGCGGCGCGGACGCTGCGCCGTATTTTAGAATCTTCAACCCAGTGATTCAGGGGCGCAAGTTCGACCCCGACGGTGCGTATGTGCGTCAGTGGGTTCCCGAACTGGCGAACCTGCCGACGGAGTATATCCACGCGCCTTGGGAAGCCCCCGAGCATGTGTTGCAGCAGGCAGGCGTGACGCTGCGCAAGACCTACCCCCACCCCCAAGAGCGACTGGACAAGAGCCGCGACCGCGCACTGGAGATGCTGGAGCGATGGTCGCGCGGCGGCTGAACCCCCGCTACAACATCATCACGAACCGCTCCGCCTCGCGCGTGTAGGTGTTGAACGGGTCGCGCATGTCCACCTGACGATTGCGGTCTACATACACGATGTCCCAGTCGATGTAGTAGCGGTTGTAGCGTCGCTCGGCGAGCTTCTTGATGACATAGCCGCGCGCGTGGGCGCGGGTGTCGGCGGGCGGCGTGGTCACGCCTGCCTCAATCTGCACATCGTCGATGACGCGCGCCACCTCGCCCATCTGCTGCAGCGCGTAGTAGAGGCCCTGCTCAGGGTTGATATTGTGATACTCCAAGTCGATGGAGTGGAGCGCCTCGTCGCCCCACTGTGCGCCCGTATCTTCCATATACTCGCGCAGGATACGCAGCTTAATCAACCAGTCGAGGCGGTCTTCCAACTTCTCAGGGTCGGTCTCTAAGGTGTCCAGCACATACTGCCACTCGTGTAGCACCCAGTCGGTTTCGGGGTCGCGCCCGGCGAAGCGTTTCTGGGCGAGTTGCAGGTAGGCGCGTTGCAGGTCGATGGCGGAGATGGTGCTGCCATCGAGCAGTGTGACAATCCATTTGCGGGTGGCGTCGCGTGAGATGCTCTTGAGGGTGTGTAGGGCGTCCTGCAGGCGCAGCCAGTTGGGGATGGCGCGCGCTTCGGCAAGGTCTAACACCAAGCAGGTGGTCCCGATTTTCAGCGCGGCGGCGTACTCGCTCATGTTGCCCTCGCCGAACAGCAGGTGCAGCCGTTGATAGTTCTGGTAGCCGTACACGCTGTCCCACTTCGGATTGATAATCGCGCGGTTGAAGCGCACGCGCGAGGCGTTCTCGCGCACGATGTGGTCGGCGCGTTGCGAAAGTTGATACTGCACAGTCGGGTCAGGCTCCACATTATAGACATTCGAGACCCAGATGAAATCGATAGGGTGGTCGGCGACTTCGGAGAGCGAGGGTCGGAACCCGGCGTGTTCGAGGCGATGTCCGCCGACGCGCCCTGCCCCCGCGAAGATTTGGCGCGTGGTCAGAAACGGCAGCACCAGCTTGTGCCAATCGCTGGGCAGGCGGTCGTCCGTGCGCACCAAGTAGTTCTCGTGGCAACCGAAAGTGTGCCCGGCGAAGTGGTCGACATTATTATTGTGGAAGCTCACGCGCTCGTCCCAGTGCATCTGTTTGAGCGTGTTATAGACGATGCGCTGCCCTGCCTTCTCGTGCGCCACGATATCGAACAGGCTGGCGCATTCGGGCGTGGCGTACTCCAAGTGGCTGCCGACGGCGTCGATATAGAGGCGTCCGCCGTTGACAAGGAAGCCGCCGCTGCGCGCGGGTTCGAACGCCTCATCGCGCGCCGTCAGGTCAATCAGTCCCAGCCGCGCCTTGCTGAACACATAGTTCTTGACCGCTTCCACGACAGTCTCGGAGGTACCCACGCGCTCGTCCCGCACGAAGCACCCGAACTCAGTCTCGATGCCGAATACACGACGCCCTATCATTTCAGGCTCCCCCTACGGCTCATATCTTTATTATACACCATTCGGCGCGGTCGGAGTTCCACAGCTCGGTATAATGGGGTGTATGCGTCGGCTCCCCGGTTGGGGTTTTTGCGCGTTGGCGGCGGCGGTTCTTGCGCTGTTTCCGTTGCTGGGTGGATGGGCGAGAGGCGAGTGGGCGTTCGCGCCGCTGCGGTTGCTGTTTCATTTTGAGCCGTGGCGTAGCCTGCCGACGGCTGTGGAGCCGCCCGGTTGGGATGTGCTGATTTGGGACGGCGCGGCGCAGTTTTACATCTGGCGCGACCTTGTGCGCACGCTCTGGCTCGGCGGCGAGCTGCCGTTGTGGAACCCATATGCGCTCTGTGGAACCCCGCTATTAGCCAACAGTCAGTCTGCGCCGTTCTATCCGCCGCATCTGCTTGTGCTGCCGTTGCCCTCTTGGGCGGCGGTGGGCGTGCTGGCGTGGTTCCACTTGTTCTGGGCGGGGCTGGGGCTGGGCTTGTGGCTGCACGGGCGCGGGCTACGCGCCGCGGCGGTACTCGTCGGGATGGCGCTTTGGACGCTGAGCCTCTTTATGGTCGCGTGGCTGCCGTTGAGCTCTGTGCCTGCGACGCTGAGCTGGTTCGGGTGGCTGCTGTTGGGGGTGGAGCGGGTGCGCGAGCGCGGTTTTCGGGGCGCGTGGGCGTTCGCGTCGCCAGTCGGGATGATGCTGTTGGCGGGGCACTTGCAGTTCGCGCTCTACGGGCTGCTGATGAGCCTGCTCTACGCGCTCTACTGGGGATACGAGACACGCGCGCAGGGCATGGGGGCGCGCTATGCGCTGGCGCTCGGCGTCGGCTACATCGGCGGCGCGATGCTCGCAGGAGTGCAGCTGCTGCCCACGCTGGAGCTGTCGGGCTACAGCCATCGGCAGGCGGCTCCGACAGAGGCGGGGTACGCAGCCTATGTGCGCAACGCGCTGCCGCTGTTTCATCTACTCACGGCGTGGTTCCCGAACGCATATGGCGTGTTGCGCGAGGGCGGCTACTGGGGCGCGGTGCATTATGCGGAACTTGCGGTGTCGGTGGGCGCGTTCGGGCTGCTGCTGGCGTTGATGGGCGTGCGACGGCGCGGGCAAGGCGCGTTCTGGCTGGGCGTGGGGCTACTCGCGCTGCTGATTGCGCTCGGAACGCCCCTGACGAAACTGCTCTACTTCTACCTGCCGGGCTACAGCGCGACTGGCTCGCCTGCTCGTGTGCTGTGCCTGTGGGCGTTCAGCACGGCGATCTTGGCGGCGCACGGCTGTCAGGCGTCGGGAGACTGGAAGCGTGCGCTTGCCGTCTGGACGGGGCTGTTGGCGTTCGCCGCGCTTCTGACAGGGCTGACCTTGCCGCAGGGCGCGCCCCTCAACGCGCTCTGGGAAGGCGTATTGCACGACCTCGCACTCTATTTGGGACTGGGCGTGACGGCGGTTCTCTTCGGCGTGGCGAGTCGGGCATCGGCGTTCCGCTCGGATTGGCTGCCTGTGGCGTTGGCGTCGGCGCCCCTGATGATTTGGGCGAGCCTTCCGCGCAGCGCGCCGCTGGAGGCGGTCTATCCGCCCTTGCCCGACTTGCCTGCGCTGCGCAGAGGCGAGCGGATTGCCGTGTTGAACACGCGCTGGAGCCTCTACGAGCCGCCGCCTGCCCGAATGCCCCCCAACACGCCCGTCGCCTATCGCCTCCACGACGTCGGCGGCTACGACTCGCTGCTCACGCGCCACTACAAACGCTTTTTAGACCTGCTGAACGGTCAGGATAGCGCGCCGCCTGAGAACGGCAACATGCTCTTTGTGAAGGCTCTGAACCCTGCGCTTGCCCACCTGCGCGTGCGTGCGGTTCTCACGCCTGACGGCTGGATGAGCCTGCCCCCTGCGCCCGCGCGACTGCAACCGCTGGAGCTGCTCCCGAACGAGGAAGCCGTGTGGTCGCGCCTGCAGCAGAACCCTTTCCCAGAGGCAATCCCCGTCTGTGGCGCGGACGCGCAGCGCGCCCTGCAGCAATACGGTCAAGGTGCGCTTGCTCCCCAGCCCGACCCCGAATGGCAAGCCTACCGTGCGAACTTCATACGCCTGCGCGTGGTGAACCCAACCTCACAGACCTGTTGGCTACTGATTACCGACGCTTGGTATCCCGGCTGGCGGGCGACTGTGAACGGCGAGCCTGTTCCGGTGTTGCGTGCGAACGGCGCGTTCCGCGCTGTGCCCGTGCCTGCAGGCGAGGCGATAGTGGAGATGTGGTTCCTGCCGCGAAGCATCGTCATCGGCGCACTTATGAGCGGCTTGGGCGTCGTGTCGATGAGCGGATTAACTCTCATGCGCAGGCGCATGAGGTAGACTTGGGTGTATGCTTCTGATAGTCGGCGGCGCGGGCTATATCGGCTCGCACATGGTGAAGTATCTACTTCAGAAGGGCGAGCGCGTGGTGGTGTTGGACAACTTCGCCACAGGGCACAAGGGCGCGCTCACAGGAGGCGTTATTGAGCAGGGCGACCTGCGCGACCCTGAAACGCTGAATCGAGTCTTCCGCACCCACGATATCGAGTGCGTTCTCCACTTCGCGGCGTTCATCTTCGCGGGCGAATCGATGCGCGACCCTGCTAAGTATTACGACAATAATGTGCTGGGGTGTCTGCGCCTGATGGAGGCGATGCGCCAGCACGGCGTGTCGCAGATTATCTTCTCGTCTACAGCGGCGGTGTACGGCGAGCCTGTGGAGGTTCCCATCCCCGAAACGCACCCGCTGGATCCCACCAACACCTACGGCGAGACGAAGCGCGTGATGGAGGGGATGTTGCGCTGGTACGGACAAGCGTATGGGGTGCGCTCGGTCGCGTTGCGCTATTTCAACGCAGCGGGGGCAGACCCCGACGGCGAGCTGGGCGAAGACCACCGCCCTGAAGAGCATCTGATACCGCTCACGCTGTTCACTGCGCTGGGCAGGCGCGAGTCGATAGCGGTGTTCGGCACGGACTACGACACGCCCGACGGCTCCTGCATTCGCGACTATGTGCATGTGTGGGACCTATGTGAGGCGCACTACTTGGCGTTGCAGCGTCTGCGCGCGGGCGCGCCCAGCGATGTCTACAACTTGGGCAACGGACAGGGCTACTCGGTGCTGGAGGTGATACGCACAGCGGAGCAGGTGGTGGGCAAGTCCATCCCAACGGTGTACGCTCCGCGCCGCCCTGGCGACCCCGCGCGACTGGTCGCCTCCAGCGAGAAAGCCCAACGCGAACTCGGCTGGCGACCCCGCTACCCCCAACTGGCAACGATGATCGAGCATGCCTATCAGTGGTTCGTAAACCATCCCAACGGCTATGAGTAAGCACAACATTTTCGCAGACCCACCCTACAATCTGTCAGGGCAAGGCTTCCTTACCTGTCGCGGCGGTAAACCTGTCGCCTGCAACAAAGGCGAGTGGGACCAAATTCAGAATCTGCACGAGTTCAATCGTGCTTGGATCCGCGAGTGTGTCCGCGTGCTTGCAGACGACGGTACGCTCTGGATTTCAGGCACACTACATAAGTGCCTCTAAGGTGAAGAGGCGCTCGCCCCGACTCTTTCCACACCCAGAATGCTACAAGGGGCTGAGCAATGAAGTCAGCCTCTCCCCAGCCCGCCCCGCACGCGGGAAGGGAGCGCAAAGCCGATAGGACGCCCTGACTGTTGAGGCACTCAAAGACGACAGATAGAGTCGCTGTGAGACGATTGCTGAAAATACAGGAACCTGCCGACAATAATTTGCGTTAATCACTGCAGGGGGTACCTATGACGCAGGCTGAACGCGCCGAACTGGAACGCTGGATCGAGATGATTTACGAGCAGGCACTGGCGATGGGCTTAGACCCGTTCCCCGTGCATTTCGAGGTGGCGCCCGCGCATGTGATTTACGAACTCGGCTCGTATGCCTTGCCCGCGCGCTTCTCGCACTGGACCTTCGGACGCGACTACCATGTGCAAAAGACGATGTACGAGTATGGGGTGAGCCGAATCTACGAACTCGTGTTCAACAGCAACCCTTCCCAAGCGTTCCTGCTCGATGTGAACGATATGCTCGCGCACAAACTCGTCGTGGCGCATGTGTACGGGCACTCCGACTTTTTCAAGAACAACATCTACTTCGAACACACTGACCGTCGGATGATCGAGCGCACACGCCTCCACGCCGAGCGCATTCGCGACTACGAAATGCGCTACGGACCGCTGGTGGTGGAGCAGTTTCTGGACGCGGTGCTGTCGATTGAGGAGCATATCGACCCTGTGCTGCCCACCTACGGCGCGCCCCCACGCAAAGCGGAAGCCGACGAACCGAAACCCCTGGGCGACACCTATGAAGACCTGTTCTACATGGCGCAGCCCAAGCCCAAACCCGAACCCAAGCCGCGCAAAATCCCCGAGGAGCCACAGAAAGACCTGCTGCTGTTCCTACGCGACCACTCGCGCGTGCTGGATGACTGGCAACGCGACATCATCAGCATGATACGCGAGGAGATGCTCTACTTCCTACCGCAGATTAAGACGAAGACCCTCAACGAGGGGTGGGCGACCTTCTGGCACGAGCGGATTTTGGAAGCGTTGCCGCTGACCCCAGACGAGCATGTGCAGTTCCGCAAGATGCACTCGTCGGTGGTGCAGCCCGGCTCGCGCACCAGCCTGAACCCCTACTATGTGGGCTACAAGGTGTTGCGCGATATCGAGCGTCGCTGGAACGGCGAGGTGGACCCCGACGAGCAGGAGACCGACTGGATGGGCTACCGCATCGAGCGCCCCGTCGGGCAGGGCATGCAGAAACTCTTCGAGGTGCGCACGTTGGAGTGCGACCAGACCTTCCTGCACAAGTACCTCACCGAGCGGCTCGTACGCGAGTTAGACCTCTACACCTACCGCGTGGAAGAGCGCAACGGCGAGCTGGTGTGGGTGGTAGACGAGACCGACTGGCGCAAGGTGCGCAACACGCTGGTCGATAACATGACCAACTTCGGCATGCCTGTTTTGACAGTGGAGGACGGCGACTGGGAGCACCGCGGCGAGCTCTACCTCAAGCACCACTACGACGGCAAGCCGCTCGATATGCAGCGCGCCACCCGTTGTATGCGCTACTTAGCGAAGCTCTGGGGGCGACCTGTGCATATCGAGACCGTCATCGACGACGAGCAGGTCCTGATTACCTGCGACGGCAACAGTGTGACTCAGCACGCGCTGTAGGCTCAGTTGGCGAACACGCCCTCTTTGGTGTCCTGCAACGCCTGATAGTGTCGAGCGCGGCACTGGTTCATGAGGTGCAGGCGTCGCTCGTTCTCCACGCCGAGCAAGCGCATAATCCTGCCTGCGATTTCGATGAAGGTCTCGAACTCTTCGGGCACGACATCGGTGGCGCCGGTGGCGTAGAGCGGCTCGATCTCCGCCATGTAGCGCGTGCGCACGATGACATACACTTCGGGGTTTATCGCGCGAATGGTGTGCATCGTGTAGCGTGCGCTGATGGGGTCGGAGATAGCAATCACGACGGCGCGGGCGCGCTCGATGCCCGCGGCATGCATAATTTCGGGGTACGCCGCGTCGCCGTACACCACGGGGATGCCCTGCTTCTGCGCCTCACGCACCAGCGCGCCGTTCATCTCCACCACCACGAACGGCTCGTTCAATTCGCGCAGCAGGCTCGCCAAGTTGCGCCCGTTCAACCCGAACCCCACGATGATGATATGGTCGCTCAGCTCGGGATGGCTCTCGTGTTTCGCGCGTGTGTGGGCGAGCCAGTGGGCGCGTCGGGTCGCCCGCGCCAGCAGTTGGTAGGTTCCCGCCAGCAGTATCGGCGTGAGCAGGATGCTGAGCGAAGTGCCCGCCACGATGCCGTTGACTAAGTCGTTCGGCAGCAGGTTCGTCCCACGCGCCTGCTCCATCAGCACGAACGAGAACTCGCCGATGTTCGCCAGCGTCATCCCCGCGAGCAAGCCCACCCGCAGCGGACGCCGTATCGCCAACGCTACCCCCAGCACCAACGCGCACTTGAACGCCATCAGCCCGACCGTCCACAACAGCGTCGACAACCAAGCCGTCTGCAACGCCTGAAAGTCCACCAGCATCCCCACGGAAATGAAAAACAGCGCGAGGAAACTGTCGCGGAAAGGAGTGATGTTAGCGGTAATCTGATGGCTGTAGGGCGTCTCGGAGATAATCACGCCCGCCACGAACGCCCCCAACGCAGGCGACAGCCCCAGCGACTGCGTGATGTAGCTCATCAGCAACGCGATAAAGATGGAGCCTAACACGGGGATCTCGCGCGAGTCGGAAGCCGTCATCCAGCGCAGCAGCGTGGGCACAATCAGCCGCGCCAAGCCGTAAACGCTCGCCACGCCCACAACCGTAATCAGCAGCTTGACGCCCACCAGTGACGCCCCGCGCCCCTGCAACTGCGTCAAAAACGGCAGAACCGCCATGAAAATCGGCGCCATAATGTCTTGGAACAGCAGCACCCCCACCGCGAACCGCCCGTGCGTGCTGTCCAACGCGTTGCGCTGCTTGAGCAACTTCACCCCGACGGCGGTGCTGCTGAGGCTGATAATCATCCCCAGCGCTATCGCCTGTTCCAAGCGGAAGCCGAGCAACCCCGCGCCGAGCGCACTGAACACTGCCGTCAACCCCACCTGCGCCGCCCCCGCACGCAACACATAGGTGCGCAACTGAATCAACTTGTCTATAGAGAACTCCACCCCCAACGAGAACAGCAGCAGCGCGACGCCCAACTCCGCCAGCAGCTTTATCGCCTCCGCCTCGCCCGCCAAGCCCAGCCCATAGGGACCAATCACCGCGCCCGTGAGAATGAACCCCACTATCGACGGCAGACGCAACCGCGCAAACAGCGCCACAATCACGATGCTGACGCCAATCACCAGCAGGATACTCTCCGCCAAGTGGGAAACATGAGTTTGCGTCATAAGAGCGCAAAATTGTACCTGAATATCGCCAATCGAGGTACAATCGCTGGCGATACGGAGGCGACGATGCACGGATATGTAATCGGCGTGGATGTCGGCACAGGCAGTGCGCGGGCAGGTCTGTTCGACCTGCAGGGTGTGCGTCATGCGATGGCTTCGGAACCCATCCAGATCCACCGTCCGCAGCCCGAATATGCCGAGCAGTCGTCCGAGGATATCTGGCGCGCGGTGTGTCAGGTAGTGCGCCAAGTGGTGCGCGAGGCGCGTGTGTCTCCCGAAACTGTGATTGGAATCGGCTACGACGCCACCTGCTCGCTGGTCGCGTTGGGCGCGAACGACCAGCCCATCACCGTCTCCCCCACAGGCGACCCCCAGTGGAACATCATTATGTGGATGGATCATCGCGCGATTGCCGAGACGGAGCGCGCGAACGCAGGGGGCTACGAAGCCCTGCGCTATTCGGGCGGCGCGCTCTCGCCGGAAATGGAGCCGCCCAAACTCGCATGGCTGCGTACCCATCTGCCCGATACCTTCACCAACGCCAGCAAGTTCCTCGACCTCGCCGATTTCCTGGTCTATCGCAGCACGGGCAACAACTTGCGCAGCGAATGCACGATGGGCTGTAAGTGGACCTACCTGCCTGCCGAGCGTCGCTGGGATATGCGCCTGCTGCACGATTTGGGCATCGAGTCGATTCTGGAGCGTGGGCGCGCCGGCGAGGCGATACTGCCGTTGGGCAGTGCGGCGGGCAACCTCACGCCCCAAGCCGCAAGCGAGCTGGGGCTAACCCCCCAAACGAAGGTCGCTATCGGCATCGTGGACGCGCACGCTGGCGCGATTGGGCTGCTGGGCGCTGCGTGGGCGGGTCAGAGCAAGCCGCGCCTCGACGCGCTGGAACGCGCCGTCGCGCTGATTGCAGGCACTTCCTCGTGCCTGATGGCGCTCTCGCAGCAGCCTCGCTTCGTGCAGGGCGTGTGGGGTCCCTACTACGGCGCGGTGCTGCCCACGCTGTGGATGAACGAGGGCGGTCAGTCCGCAGCAGGCGCGCTTATCGACTACACGCTGGAACATCATCGTCAGTACCCCGCGCTGGAGATGAAAGCCGAGCGCGAAGGCGTCTCAATCTACGAGGCGGCGAACCGAATCGTGGACGAGCTGGCGCAGGGGTTGCCCTATCCTGCGCTGCTCACGCGCCGCCTACATGTGTTGCCCGACCATTACGGCAACCGCGCGCCCTATGCCGACCCCCACGCGCGCGGCGTCGTGGACGGACTTACGCTCGACGCCAGCCTGCACGCGCTCGCGCGGCTCTACTACGCGACACTGCAAGCGCTCGCCTACAACCTCCGTGATGTGCTGCGCGCCATGCGCGAGGCGGGGTATCACACCGACGCCATCTATGTTACGGGCGGCAGCGCGAAGAACCGCTACTGGCTACGCGAGACCGCCGACATCACAGGTTGCCGCGTGATTGTGAACCGCGAACCTGAAGCCGTGCTGCTGGGCAGCGCGATCCTGGGCGCCGTCGCGGCGGGCGCGTACCCCGACATCCCACGCGCCATGCACGCCATGACCGCACCCGAACTCGTCGTGGAACCCAACCCCGCTACCGCCGACTACCACGCCCTCAAGTTCGAACTGTTCCGCGAACTCTACCAGCAGCACAAAGCGCGACGCGAACGGATGGAACACTTCCTGCCTCAAGCAGGAACCGCCGACGAAACACCGTACAGTTGACGGGTGAAACCTTGCGTATTCAGGGAGCGCAGCGGCTCTCTCCACATAGGTTTTCGAACAGCGAGTCAAAATTCAAGGTATAATAAGGGCGTCGCAGGCGCGCGGAGACGCCTTGCGCCGCTCGGCATGGCAAAAACACGCTGTCATCCCGAGCTGCAGGCGAGGCGTCTTCGCGCCAGCGAACGCACGAACACAGGAGGCAAGCATGCGAGAGATAACTCTGCGTGGAGGCGAGTTTTTGCTGAAAGCGGTGGCGCCGTCGCAGGTGTTCACCCCTGAAGATTTCACTTCTGAAGACCTTGCATTAGCGCAAGCGGCGGAAGAGTTTGTGCGCGGCGAGGTGCAACCGCGCAACGACGCGATTGAGCATCAAGAAGAGGGTCTGACCGTAAGCCTGCTCAAGAAAGCAGGGCAGCTCGGACTGCTCGGCGCGGACCTGCCCGAAGCGTTCGGCGGGCTGAACCTGCCCAAGACCACCAGCACGCTCATCGCCGAGAAGATGAGCCTGCAGGCGTCGTTCGCCGTCTCGTGGGGCGCGCATGTGGGCATCGGCACGCTGCCCATCCTCTTCTTCGGCGCGCCCGAACAGAAGCAAAAGTACCTGCCCAAACTCGCCACAGGCGAGATGATTGCCGCCTTCTCGCTCAGCGAGGCGAACTGCGGCTCCGACCCGCTCTCCGCCCGCACCAAAGCCGTCCTCGCGCCCGACGGCAAGCATTACCTGCTCAACGGCGAGAAGATGTGGACCACCAACGCCGGCTGGGCGGACCTCTTTATCGTGTTCGCCAAAATCGACGGCGACAAGTTCACCGCGTTCATCGTGGAGCGCAACTTCCCCGGCGTGTCGGTGGGACGCGAGGAACATAAGCTCGGCATCAAAGGCTCCAGCACGCGCCGCGTCCTCTTAGACAACGCCCAAGTGCCCGTCGAGAATGTGCTGCACGAGATTGGCAAGGGGCATCATGTGGCGTTTGGCGTGCTGAACATCGGGCGGTTCAAGCTCGCGGCGGCGGCGCTGGGCGGCGCGAAAGAAGCCCTCACCATCGCCACACGCTACGCCAAAGACCGCCAGCAGTTCGGACAGCCCATCGCCAACTTCGGCATGATCAAGCACAAACTCGCGGAGATGGCAATCCAGCTCTACGCGCTGGAAAGCGCGGTCTATCGCACGGCGGGGATGTTGGAAGAGGTCACGCACGGCGTCGATCCACTCGCGCCCGACGCCAACGCCCAGTACCGCGAGGCAGACGAGGAGTACCCCGTCGAGTGCGCCATCCTCAAGGTGTTCGGCTCGGAAGTGCTGGACTATGTCGCCGACGAGACGATGCAGATCCACGGCGGCTTCGGCTATACCGAGGAGTTCCCCGCCGCGCAAATCTACCGCGACAGCCGTATCAACCGCATCTTCGAGGGCACGAACGAAATCAACCGCCTGCTGATGCTGGATCAGCTGATGCGCCGTGCGCTCAAGGGCAAGCTGCCAGGGCTAATGGAGGCGATGGGCGCGATTCGCAGCGAGCTCAACACCCCGCAGATGCCCACGCCCGACCCTGTAGACCCGCTGGAGGCTATCGAACGCTACATCGCCAACGCGAAGAAGGCGGTGCTCGCCGTCGCAGGCATGGCAGCCGAGCAGGTCGGCACGGAACTGGAAGAGAAGCAGGAGATTGTGGGGCACTTGGCGGACTGCTTGATACAGCTCTACGCGATGGAGAGCGCGTACCTGCGCACGCGCAAGCTGCAGCAGAAGGGCTACGACATCACGCTGCCACTGGCGATGACGCGCGTGTTCGCCTACGACGCGATGGACGCCATCGAGGCGCACGCCCGACGCGCCATCCACAGCTTCGCCGAGGGCGATATGGCGCAAATCCTGCTGACCGCGCTCAAACGCTTCATGCGGCGCACGGCGGAGCCGAACACGATGGCGTTGCGCCGTCAGGTCGCCGCGTATGTGTTGCAGCACGAGCGCGTGTGGACGGCGACGGGCGCAGCGCGCGAGGCGGTCGGCGTGTGAAGGGCGTTAGGCGTCGGGCGGCGCGAGACGCAGCACCTCGCCGTCGCGACAGATAAACGCCTCGAACTTATCGGGCTGGGTGGCGGCTAAGCCGAAGTCGCCGTCGGCGCGGATGGCTATCACAGCGCACTGATGAGCGACCACATCGGGCAGGCGGCGTCGCATAAACTCGATACTGCGCTGGCAAGCCTGCTGCGCCGTGTCGCCTGCCCGCATCGCCTCCACCACGCGACTGGCTAAGGCGAACCGCCAAATCTCCTCGCCGACGCCTGTGCAGACCGCCGCGCCCGCCTCGTTGTCGGCGTACAGCCCTGCGCCCACGATTGGCGAATCGCCCACTCTGCCAGGCAGCTTCCACGCCAGTCCGCTGGTGGTGCAAGCGACGACTAAGTGCCCTGCGTGCCAGCCCAGTACGCCCACCGTGTCGTGCGATTCGCTAAGCTGCTGTGCGTGCCACTGCTGGCTGACGCGCACATCGTCGGGGTCGTCGCTGCGTGCTGCGGAGACTTCCGTCGGCGCGGCTGGCTGCGTGCGCCACTGCTGCCAACGGCGCAGCGACTCGGCGCTCAGCAGCTGTTGCGTCTCGTAGCCGTGCTGCAGCGCGAACCGCACCGCCCCCTCGCCCACCAGCATCAGGTGAGGGGTGCGCTCCATCACTGTGCGCGCTAAGGAGACGACGGGCACAATGCCGCGCACGCCCGCGACAGCCCCCGCGCGGAGCCGCGCCCCCTCCATCACCGCGGCGTCAAGCTCCACCTCGCCGTCGCGGTTCGGCAAGCCGCCGTAGCCCACCGATAACACCGCCGGGTCGCGCTCCACCGCCGCCGCGCCTTCTACCACCGCATCCAGCAAACGCGCCGCCGAATCGTCCAAACGCGACTCCTGCCAACGCCGATACGCCGACTCGACGCCTATCCGTCCGAACCACCAAGTAGCAGCAAAAAGCGTCTGCATCGCCTAAGCCTCGAAGGAACCGCGCGTGAGAGTTTTGCTCTCTTTGTGGGGGCTTGCGACAGGAAAACATCGCTGAACGCCCCGATAAAGTGTACCTCGCGACGCTCGATACCTGGCTGCTCCGCTTAGAGAGACCCCGCACAGGCGTATCGAAGTTTCCATGGAGCCGCTTATGGGGCGTTCGGTGTAAAACCTCGTATCCTTACAATAACCTCGTGGGGCTAAATATGGCAAGAATAGGTAGGCAGGTGGCTACGATGATGACTTCACTGAGCGATTTGCGCACGGACGCCCTGC
The DNA here is from genome assembly GCA_046294565.1 of Fimbriimonadales bacterium. Lineage (GTDB taxonomy): Bacteria > Armatimonadota > Fimbriimonadia > Fimbriimonadales > GBS-DC > GBS-DC. The sequence goes on along the minus strand of JBKBKS010000002.1, from coordinate 21,217 downwards.
GCGAGATAGGCAACATCGGGTTAGGCGGCGCGGTGACCGCGCTCTCCGACCTGACGGGCGTGTTGTTCACTTTGGAAGCGCCGCAAGTCCACCGCACCGACACGGCGACCTTGCCCGAACTCTGCGAGACGCCTGAATCGTTGGTGGTGGGCACAGTCTCGCGCGTGAACGGCGAGTGGCCCGGCGAAGGCGCGTTCTTATTCCCTTGGGAGAGCGCGTGCGTGCTGTGGCAGATGCTCATCCAGATGCAGCCCAGCGAGCTGGCGGAACTCAACGAGCTCTATCGGTCGGTCATCAACGAGGTCAGCAACATCATGCTGGGCAACTATCTGCAGGCGATTAGCCAGATGACGGGCTTCACCCTACAGATGGAGCCGCCCGCCTTCGCCGCCGACATGGCGCAAGCCGTCTTGAGCTCCATCATGGTGGAAGCCATGTACGGGAATCGCGAACTGTTAGCCATCGAGACGGCGTTCAAGACCCCTGAACATCAGTTCAAGGGCTACTTTTTGTACCTGCCCGAGACGGGCAATCTGGAGAAGTTGTTTAGCGTGTTGGGCATCTGAAGGAGCAGAGGATGACGCGGGCGGAGTTGCAGTTAGCAGGCATGGGCGAGATTGTGCAGGCGCGCGGCGCAGGGACGATTGGCTGTATCGGCTTGGGTTCCTGCGTGGGCACGTTGCTATTTGACCCGCGCACGCACGCGGCGGCGCTGGCCCATGTGATGCTGCCTGAAGCGCACGAGCAAGACGCGATGCGCTTGCCTGGCAAGTACGCGACCACGGCGGTGCCGACGCTGCTGCGCTTGCTGGACGCCTCGCCTGCCAACGCCTCGCGCCTACGCGCAGTGCTTATCGGCGGCGGCGAACTGTTTCAGAATCGCAGCCAAGCCCTGCGAATCGGCGAACGCAATGTGGAAACACTCCATCGGCTGCTGCGCGAGCTACATATCGGCATCGCGTTCGAACATACGCGCGGCGCGACAGGATGCTCGTTTGAGTTCGATGTCGCCACGGGCTGGATACGAGTGCGCGCGGTTGGCGCAGCGGCGATTGAACGCGATTTAGCGGCGGCGCTGGGCATCTTGCGCAGAGCCGCCTAAGGGAGGAAACGCCATGAGTAAGATCCGAGTGTTGGTGGTGGACGACTCGATGTTTATGCGGCGGATGATCAGCGACCTGCTGAATCAAGACGCCGCGATTGAAGTGGTGGGCGCAGCGCGTAATGGGCAAGAGGGACTCACTATGGCGCGTCAGCTCAAGCCCGATGTGATTACCCTCGATGTGGAGATGCCTGTGATGGACGGCGTTGCGATGCTTCAGCAGCTGATGCGGGAGCAGCCGACGCCTGTGCTGATGCTCAGCAGCCTCACCACGGAGGGCGCAGAGGTCACGCTGAAGTGTCTGGATTTGGGCGCGGTGGACTTCGTGGCGAAGCCGTCTGGCTCCATCTCGCTGGACATCTACAAAATCTCGTCGCAGATTATCGAGAAGGTGAAGGCGGTCGCCAAGGCGCGTCTTTCGGCTACGCCGGCGGCGGTCAGCCCCGCGTCTGCGCCGCTGAAGCCCAGCCCGCTCGTGGGGCGACCCTCCCACGATGCGCCGCTGGTCGTCATCGGCTCCTCCACAGGCGGTCCGCGCGCCCTGAATGTGGTGATGAGCAACCTACCGCCCGGATTACATGCGAAAGTGTTGCTCATCCAACACATGCCAGAGGGGTTCACACGCTCGTTGGCGGAGCGGTTAGACCGCAGCAGCGCGTTCACGGTGCGCGAGGTGCAGGGCGGCGAAGTGCTGCAACCCGGCGTCGCCTACTTGGCGCAGGGCGGCAAACACCTCAAAGTGGAGCGCGGCGGCAAGCTCACGCTGACCCAAGACCCGCCTGTGCATGGGGTGCGCCCAGCGGTCGATGTCGCCCTGCTCTCGCTCGCCCAGAACTATCAAGGCGCAATCGCGGTCGCCATCCTGACAGGCATGGGCAGCGACGGCGCGGCGGGATTGCGCACGCTGCACGCCAAAGGCGCGTACACCATCGCCGAAGATGAAAGCACATGCGTCGTGTTCGGCATGCCGCGCGCCGCAATCCAGACCGGCTGCGTCAAGCGCGTCGCGCCGCTCCACCAAATCGCAGAAGCCATCACCGAGGGGGTGAAAGAACTATGCAACAAATCCCAGGCAGCCTGAACATTCCCAAAACGCCCGAACTGCTGCGCGACTTCGAGCAGTTCAAACAGCTGCTCAAAAAACGCGCAGGGCTCGACCTTGACCAATACAAGTTCGAGCAGACCTATCGGCGCATCTACACGATGATGGAGCGTGCAGGCTATCGGAAGTTCACCGACTACTTCGCGCACTTGGCGGCGGACGAGACGCGCCTACGCGGCTTCATCGACCGACTCGCTATTAATGTATCCGAGCTGTTCCGCAACCCTGAGCAGTACGAAATCCTACGAAAACAGGTGCTGCCTGAGCTGCTCAGAGGGAGCATGCAGTTGAAGCTCTGGAGCGCGGGCAGCTCCTACGGCGCGGAAGCGTATAGTTTGGCAATATTGCTGCATGAGCTGGCGCCGAACCGCTCGCACCAGATACTGGGCACAGATATCGACCAAGAGGTGCTGGAGCGTGCGCGGCGCGGCGTCTTCGCCGAGAGCGACCTGCGCAGCGCGCCCGCCGAATACAAACAGAAATACTTCCGCGCCTTCCAAGAGAACGGGCGCACCCAGTACGAGGCAGACCCTGCGCTCAAACGCTACCTGAAGTTTGAACGACACAACCTGCTCGCCGACCCGTATCCCAAAGGGTTCGACCTCATCGCCTGCAGGAATGTCGTCATCTATTTCTCGGACGAGGCGAAGGAGCGCATCTTCCGAGAGTTCCACCAGTCGCTCCGCCCAGGCGGCTATCTGTTCTTGGGCAACACGGAGCGCATCTTCAACTACGCGCAGATTGGGTTCGAGAACCCCAGCGCGTTCTTCTATCAGAAACCACAACAGGAGGTTCAACGATGGCGAAACGCATCATGATTACAGACGACGCGCTGTTTATGCGCGTGACGCTCAAAAACATCCTGACGCAAAACGGACTCGAAGTGGTCGCCGAAGCGTCCAACGGGCGCGAAGCCGTCGAACTCTACGAGCAACACAAACCCGACCTGGTGTTCATGGACATCACCATGCCCGAAATGGACGGGCTGGAGGCGCTCAAAGCCATCCGCGCCAAAGACCCCAACGCCAAAGTGGTGATGTGTACCGCGATGGGACAAAAGCAAATCGTCGTGGAGGCGATACAGGCGGGCGCAAAGGACTTCATCGTGAAGCCGTTCCAGCCCGAACGAATCATGGAAGCCGTGCAGAAAGCGGCTTAGGAGGGGGGACAAGCGTGAAGGCAGAATACATCAATCCGTTCATCAGCGCGGCGTTCAATGTCTTCCAGATGATGCTGGGCGTCACGCCACAGAAGGGGCAACTCAGCGCGCGCAAAGGCATCTTCACCTCACAACAGTGCAATATCGTGCTGGGCGTCACAGGTCAACTGGAGGGGCAGATTATCATCGGCATGTCGGTCTTCACGGCGGATAAAATCGCCTCCAAGATGCTGGGCACGACGATTCGCACCTTCGACGAGTTAGCCGCCAGCGCGATTGCCGAGTTGGGCAATATGATTTCGGGCGCGGCGCTGACCGAGCTCGCGTCGCTGGGCATCCAGTGCAACCTCTCGCCGCCCAGCCTCATCCGCGGCACGAATGTGCGCATCAGCACGCTGGAGATACCGACTCTGGTGGTGCCGCTACAGACCGAGATGGGCGACTTGGAAATCAATGTGGGGCTATGTGAACGCAGCAAGTAGACGCCTCTTCAGGGGACACGCGGGGCGCAACCGCGTCCCGCGCTCATAGCCCACGCTGCCGACCGACGAGCCGGCGCCTGACCCCACTCCACAAGTACCAGCAGGAGTCGCGCCTCATCCGATGAATCTATCCGACGCTATGCAGAGTTTCGTCGGATGGAGTGTTTCCCTGACAGCGCTGACGCTGATGTTGGCGGGCGCGGCGCGCACGGTGCAAGATCAGCCCGCGCAACCGAGCGCCGCGCTGCCCCGAACACGCGGCGACTGCCAAACCTGCCACCCCAACGAGGCAAGGGATTGGGCAGAATCGCGCCACGCCGCCGCGTGGGAGAGCGAGACCTTCGCCCAGACCTCGCGCAACCGCACGCTGAAGATGTGTTTGCCCTGCCACGCGCCCGAACCGATTCTGGCGAAAGGCTTCGGCGAGCATCCGAACCTGCGCGACGCCGACCGCGCCCACGCCATCGACTGCATCAGCTGCCACCAAGACGCCAACGGCGCCTATCACGGCGCGCTGGGCACAAAAACCGACGCGCACGCCACCGTGAAAAACGAGAAGTTCGGAACCGTCGACATGTGCGCCACTTGCCACGAAATCTTCGGCACGGTGGATTGGTACAAGCAGAGCGAGTGGGGCAACGACCCCAACGGCTGCGTGAACTGCCACATGCCCATGGTGGAGCGACCGATTGCCACAGGCGACGGTTTGCCCCCCCGCAAAGCGCGCATCCACAAGTTCGAGGGCGCGACGCCCGCCATGTTCCAAAAAGGCGTCAAGATGGCGCACGAGCGACGCAACGACTACCTCCAAATCAAACTGGAGAGCGTCGAGGTCGGGCATACCGTGCCCACAGGTCCCGAATATGTGGTCGTGATAGTGGAGGCGCGCTTCTGGCAAGGCGAGGCGGAGGTGGGCAAGCACCAGACGCTGCTGGCGGATAACGGCGCCATCGACGGCAACGATACGCGCCTCAAACCGGGCGAGCGCAGGGTCATCCGCGCGCCTATCCCCGACGGCGCGACCGCAGCGACCGTGCGCGTGCTCCATAAGCGCAATCGCGACCTGCCCGACGATCAAGCCCGCGTGCTGTACGAAGCACAGGTGAACTGGTGAGCCTCGCGCGTCTGCTATCAATCGGTTGCTTGTGCCTCGCGGCGCGAACCGCCCACGCCGACCGCCTGATTGAAATCCCGACAGGCAAGCTGCTCTATCCTGAGCGCATCGCCATCGAGGCAGGCGTGCTGGCAGGCGCGCCCGAACGCGAGCGCATACTGCTCAACTTCCGAATCGGCAACCTCTGGGAGGTGCAGGGCGCACGCACGGGCTTCGACTCGCGTCTGGAGGTCTATAACCTGCAATACAGCCTCTATCCTGAGATTCCGGGCTACGCGCCAGGCGTCTCGGTGGGCATAGTGGATGTTGCCGACCGCACGGCGCAAGGGCGAGGCTACTTCGTGGCAATCTCGTATGGCATCGCCGCGCTGGGCGAGACGCCGTTAGACCACGACCTGCGCGTGCATCTCGGCTTCGGCGGGGGGAGCCTGTCGAGATTCTTTCTCGGCTTCGATGTGCCCCTGAATAATCACCTCTTCCTGCGGGCAGAGCATACGGGCGAGCAGATTAACGCCGCCTTGGCGTGGCGACCGAATAATCAAGTGGAGCTGCGCGGCGCGGTGATTCGCGGGCGCACAAGCTGGAGTATCATGATACGGTTATGGGCGGATTGAACCCCATAGTGTCGCGAAATGGGGAGTGGTTACAGTGGACGCATGTGCGGGGCTGGGCACGTTGGAGTCATGCGCTGCTGCTGCTGGGCGCGGCGACACTGGTTGGGATTGGGCTGTACCTCACGCCTGACCCTGCTGGGCACGGCACGCACCAGCAGCTGGGGCTGCCGCCGTGCACCATCTATCACCTCACGGGGCGTCCGTGCCCCTCGTGCGGGCTGACCACCAGCGTCAGCGCGATTCTGCACGGGCAGTTCGCGCTGGCGTGGCGGGCGAACCCCATCGGCTTCCTAATCGTGGCGTCAGCCGCCGCCGTCGCGCTCAACAGCCTTGTCGCCCTCTGCGCGGGGCGTAGCCTGCGCATCGAGCTGTCGCGCTTCAACTGGATACTCACCCTATTGCTGTCGCTGTGGCTGGCGCACGGGGTGATACGGTTCGCACTGTGGCAACCGTAAGTGAGGTATCCTTAGGGTATGGAAGCGACGATGCGCCATACCGGAGCGTTCCTGACGGAAACTCCTGCTATGATTTTCACGCCGGAGCAGTTCGACGCCGAATCGCGCCAGATGGCAGACGCTGTTGAGCGGTTCGTCCGCGAGCAGGTGAACCCGTATGTGAAGCGTCTGGAACACGGCGAGCCTGCGCAGATGCGCGAGCTCCTCATCGACGCCGCGATGTTGGGATTGCTCGGCATCGATGTGCCTGCCGAGTTTGGCGGGCTGGGCTTGCCCAAGACCACCTCCGCGCTGATTACCGAGAAGACCGCCCTGCAACCCTCCTTCGCTGTCTCGCACGCCGTGCATACCAGCGTGGGCAGTATGCCCTTGCTGCTGTTCGGCACGGAGACGCAGCAACACCACTACCTGCCCAAGCTCACCACCGGCGAGTGTATCGGCGCGTATGCCCTCACCGAGCCAGAGGCAGGCTCCGACGCGCTCGCTGGACGCACCCGCGCCGAACGACACGACGAGGCCTACCTCATCACGGGCAATAAAATCTGGATTACCAACGCCAGCTTCGCCGACCTGTTCGTGACCTTCGCCCAAGTGGACGGCGAGCGGTTCACGGCGTTCTTGGTGGAACGCGGACCGGGCTTGCTGGTGGAACGCGAGGAGCATAAGATGGGACTGCACGGCTCCTCGACTTGCCGTGTGGTGTTTGACAAGGTGTGTGTGCCTGCCGAGAACCGTCTGGGGGCGGAGGGCGAGGGCGCGCATGTGGCGCTCTACACGCTGAACTTGGGGCGGTTCAAGATTGGCGCGGCGGCGTTAGGGGTGGCTAAAGAGGCGTGGCGCATCGGCTACGAGTACGCCGCCGAGCGCAAGCAGTTCGGACGCGCGATCATCGAGTATCCGCTGGTGTGGCGCAAGTTGGCGTGGGGCGCGACGCTCATCTACGCCGTCGAGAGCGCGCTCTATCGGCTTGCCGACGATTTGGAGCGTGCGTTCCATGCGGAAGGCGCATCGCGTCAGGCGGTTTGGCAAGAGGCGGCGGCGCACTACGCCGCCGAGTGCGCCCTGCTCAAAGTCGCCGCCACCGAAGCCCTGCACCAAGTGGTCGACGACGCCTTGCAAATCCACGGCGGCTACGGCTATAGCGAGGAATACCCCATCGCCGCGCTCTATCGCGATACGCGCGTGAACCGTATCTACGAGGGCACCAACGAAATCAACCGCTTGAACTTGGTGGAGCGGCTCCTCTACGCGCGACGCAAGGGGCTTTGGACGCCCGCTGCGCAGCACATAGGCGAGACCGACACGGTGGAGGGAACGCTCGTGGCGCTGCGACGCCTCACCGCAACCGCGCTGGACGCGATGCAATCACACGCCGAGCCGCCCCAACTGCTGGTCGAGCCGCTCGCCGACGCGCTGATTGCACTCTACCTGCTCGACTCAGCGCATGCACGAGCGCAACTGACGCAAAGCGCCGCCCATCAGGCGATGACGGCGCTCTATCACGAGCATGTGCGCCGTCAACTGTCTGTTTGGTCGGCGGATTTGCACGCACAGATAACTGTGCCCGCTCAGCCACTCGCACCGCTCTACGAGGCGGTGTGGCAAACAGTGCGGCGAGGCTAAGTTCCTCGAAAGTGGAGCTGTTCTTGAGTTCACAGGTCGCCAATCGGGTGCGCTGCCATTCTTGGCGTCGTGTGCGTAGCGTCGGCGTCCCCGCCGACGAACTCCCAAGCCCTCGTAGCGTGGGCGTCCCCGCCGACGAACCCCCAAGCCCTCGTAGCGTCGGCGTCCCCGCTAAAGTATGCTTGGACAGGAATGTCCAAGCCACTGTGGCACGGACACTCCTGTCCGTGCGCATGCGCAGATGCGTTGCCCTTTGTGGACAGGAATGTCCAAGCCACACTGCCCCCATCCTTCAGGTTACCCTTGCAAGCATGGGGAACCGAGAACGCTTCACGGTTCCCCCGCTTGCTGGTCGCACTCCGCCGAGTTCTCGCTATCGCAGCGGAATCGCCGCAACTGTGCCCCCATTCGTATCGGCGCGACGCGAGGCTATCAGGCAATAATCTCTAACGGAGTTGCCTGTGAACCCCATCACGGGCAGATACTCCGAGCCGAGATGGAGCGTCGACTCGCCGAACTCCAGACGGTTATAGGGGTTCTCCAGCGTCACAGCGCGGAACAATCCTTGGTGCAGGTTCTCGTCGCCTGTTTCGCGCTGCGCCAACACATAGACATAGGTTGTCTTGCGGTCTTCCCGACGAGCGAAGCCGATAGTCGCGCGGCGAACCACTGCCTGATTGCCAAAGATGCTTTGCGGATAGTGCCCCAGACTGACGCCCATGCGCGTATGTATCGCGTGTAGCACACCTGATTGTGTCAGGAACGCGGCGACTTCCTGATGGGGTGATGCGCTCACAGGCGAGACGATATCCTCGTTGATTGTGCGTCGCCATAGCACGCTCATCTGATTGGGATTGACGCCCAGCACGGTACGATTGCCCGCACGCACGACGAGGGCGCGTCCCAGAGCGGTCGGCGCGAGGCTATGAAGGGGCTGCGTAGCAAGTCGTCGCGCCGTGCGCAAGCTACCTGTCAGTGCGTCTATCCGCACCAGCCAGCCCTCTTGGGTGCCCACATAGAACAGGCGTCCTATCAGCGCGATGTTAGTGCTGATGGCGCCATAGCGGGCAGGTATCGCAGCGCTATTACCCAACCGTTGCCCGTCTTCACGGAACGCATAAAGCCTGCCGTCGTTGCCTGCCACATACAGACGCCGATTGAACACCACAGGCTCAACATCCAAGCGCGGCGCGACGCCCGACGGAAACTCCACAGGGAACACCACCGGCGTTGTCGCCGTGGCGTTCAGCGCTTCGGCGATATCCAGACGCACAAGCTGGTTCCCACTCCCCACGAACCAGTTATTCCCTAGCGCGACGCTGAAGCCTGTGGGGCGGAAGCCGCGCAATATGCGCCCCGTCAGCCGCTCGTTGCCTAAGGTACCACCTGTCGTCGCGTGGAGCGCGTCGCGCGTGTGGAAGACAACGGTGTTATTTGTGTTTGGGTCGGTTCCCATCCAGATGAGACGCCCATCATAAAGTATCGGCGCAACGAACTGCGTATGTTCGCGCCAACACCAGGCGCGAGTCGGCACATGTGCTGGGCGCACCACACCCGCCACAAACTCGCCCAGAACAGCATCGAGACTGGCGTCGCTGGTCGTGGCGCGCATCTGCGCCCATGCGCCGTCGGTCGGGATGGAGCTTCCCGGCGGACGCATACGCATCAAGTAGAAGATGTCGCTGCCTGGCTCAATCGGGCTACCCAGCCCGTTGGTCAGCGCGCTGCTGCTTTGCCAAGCGCCGGTCGCGCTCTCGCGCAGCTCCACTGTCCATGTAGGCGTCTCCACTGTTTCCAACGCCGCGAAGTGCACACCCAGCTGGTCCCAACCGTTGCCGTCGTTGATGACGCGCACGCGGAAGATGGCTTCCGAGTTGACGCCCGACACTACGGACTGCCCCGCAGGCGACTCCACCTGCCACTTCCAGCGCACCACCTGACCCACGCGCACTTGCGCCCCGTCGGAAATCGCTGCCAGCTGATTGCCCATGCTTGCCGTTGCTTGCAACTGAAAGGTCGTGCCAGCCCACAGCATACCATTTGGCGTACGCATCGCACTGTTGGGCACATCGGCTACACTAACTCCCCATATGCCTAAGGTTGCGCACAACAATCCCCACGCTCGATTCATAGGTCGCATCCTCCCCGCAGGTACTTTCCACACGCGCCGACGCCCCCAGCAAGTAAAATCTGCATGACATTTGGGGTACACTGCACATGAGGGATGTTTCGCACCATCATCGAGCCGTTCAAAATCAAGGCAGTGGATCCGATACGCCTCACGACGCTCGCCGAGCGCGAGGCAATCTTGGAACGCGCACACTATAACCTCTTTCTTATCCCCGCCGAGGATGTGATGATTGACTTGCTCACCGATTCGGGCACATCGGCGATGAGCAGTGCGCAGTGGGCAGGCGTCATGCGCGGCGACGAGTCGTATGCAGGGAGCCGCAGCTTCTATCTGTTCGAGGAGACCGTGCGCGACATCTTCGGCTTCAAACATGTGATTCCTGTGCATCAAGGTCGCGCGGCGGAGCGCATCCTGTTCGCCCTGCTGTGCAAACCTGGCAGCGTTATCCCGAACAACACGCATTTTGACACCACCCGCGCGAATATCGAGTATCGCGGCGGACGCGCGGTCGACCTACCATGCGCCGAGCTTGCCGACACTGCTGCTCCGCACCCGTTCAAGGGCAACATGGATGTGGAGGGGCTGGAACGGCTAATTGCAGAGGTAGGCGCGCAGAATATTCCTCTGGTGATGATGACGCTCACCAATAACTCAGGCGGTGGTCAGCCCGCCTCGATGCAGAATATTCGCGCGGTGAGCGCCGTATGTCGCCGCCATGGCATTCCCTTCTATATCGACGCCTGCCGATTCGCCGAGAACGCCTACTTCATCAAGTTGCGCGAGCCGGGCTACGCTCACCAAACCCCGCTGGAGATTGCCCGCGAAATCTTCTCCTACACCGACGGCTGCACGATGTCCGCCAAAAAGGACGGCTTAGCTAATATCGGGGGCTTCTTATGCACCAACGACGACCAGCTCGCGCAGCAGGAGAAGGAGTTGCTCATCCTCACTGAGGGTTTCCCCACCTACGGCGGCTTGGCAGGGCGCGATTTGGAAGCGGTTGCCGTGGGGCTACGCGAGGTGTTGGATGAGCATTACTTGGAGTATCGCCTCGCCTCCACACGCTACTTGGGCGAGCATATCGCCCACGAGGGCGTGCCGATTGTGCAGCCGCCGGGCGGACATGCAATCTACATCGACGCGGGGCGCATGCTCCCCCACATCCCGCCGCTGCAGTTTCCAGGGCAGTCGCTGGCGGTGGAGTTGTATCGTTTGGGCGGCGTGCGCAGCTGCGAAATCGGCTCGGTGATGTTCGCCGCGCGCGCCCCCGACACAGGTATAGAGACGCCCGCCCCGCGCGAACTCGTGCGCCTTGCCATCCCCCGCCGCGTCTATACGCAAAGCCATGTGGACTATGTGGTGGAAGTGATACTGGAGGCGTACCGTCGCCGCGAGCAGTTGGGAGGCTACCGAATCACTTGGCAAACGCCGTTCCTGCGCCACTTCAGCTGCCACTTCGAGCCGATAGCCCGCGCGGATTGATTACACTTTACAGATTGGAAGGCAGTGCGTGCGCTGCGGAATCTTTTGGTGCACCGATGCATCCAAACTTCTTACCGTCGGCGTCCCCGCCGACGAACCGCACTTGGACAAGACTGTCCAAGCCACAGGGGTAGGGTTCCCCCTATGGGGTAGGAGGAACCCTAAAGAGAACAGACAGTGCTTCGTTTAGCAGCCTGCGCCGAAGTTGAACAGCACAATCAACAGGTCCGCGTCGTCGACGATGTGGTCGCCGTTCACATCGGCGTCGTTCGCGCCTGTCGCGCCGAAGTTGAACAGCACCTGCAGCAAATCGGCGTCGTCTACGCAGCCGTTGCCGTCCACATCGCCTGCAGGACAGCGACCGCCGTAGCCATCAAAGTCGATGTTGAACGCGCGCGCACACGCAGGGATGTACAGAGTTTCACAAGTCCCGTCTGCTACCCAGCCGTTGAAGCCAATCTCACTGCCTGCGGCAAGCGATAGGCTGATGTCCACTTTGCGATTGAGCGCGCCGAGCGGGTCGACGGCGCAACCTACCTCCGACAAGTCCGCAATCAGCGTGCCATACACTTGATCGATGCGGAAAGGCGTATCACTACCGCTAATGCTCACAATGGCGCACACGGGATTTGGAATATTCTGCGCTGTCCAAGTGACGCGCGTGCCGTCGTCGCTCACTTGGGCAGTAAAGCGCACGACTTGATTGCTGCCAATTGAGTTCACAATCTCGTTGATGGTCGCCTCGAAATCCAGCGAGTTCGGCAGGAAGTTGATAGTCAGCGTGTTCTGTGCGCCTGTCGTGCCCGAGGCGAAGGAATTAGCGCAGTCTCCATCAGCTCTGATTTCGTATTGAGCGTTATTAATCTTGAACGACATGCTGCCTGCAGCTTGCAGGCGTTGGGCAAGCGTTTGCGCGGATGCGACGCCAATCATCGCCGCAAGAGCAACCAATCCCAAGAAACGGTTCATCGATCTCGTCATCGTCAACCTCCTTTCCAAAGGTACATATATTATACAACATCTTTGCGGATTGTCAATGGGGGGAGCGTGTTCGAAAAATCGGGAGCGTCAGTGTTTGAGATGCCTCGCTCCGCTCGGCATGACAAGCAAGCCCTGTCATTCCGAGCCGTAAGTCTGTCATTCCTCGCCTGCGGCTCGGAATGACAGGGCTTGCTTTTGGTGAGCGACTACTGTCATGCCGAGCGCAGCGAGGCGTCTCCACAGGGCTTTTTAATGAGGGGCTTAAGACAGCCTCCGAGATAGAGGAGCGGGAATGTAAGGGCTAAAAAACATCCGCCCGATGCCGATAATATCCCTTGCAACGCAAACAGACGGAGGACGACTATGAACTGGCTCAACAACCTCAGCTTAAAGGCGAAGTTGGGGCTGATTGCAGGTATTGCGGTCATCGGACTGACGGTGTTCGGCGCGACAGCCTACTCGACGCTCAACACAGTGAAGATTGGAGGCGAGGAAGATAACACGATTGAGTGCCACAGAGACGCGCTGGCAGATATTGCTCCACCTGCTGCCAGCATTCTCGACTTAGACTGGTGGGCGCTTCGTATTTCTTATGCCATCGACCATAATGAATATTCACGGGCGCGCCAGCTGCTCGCGTCGCTGAAAAAAGCGCGTGAACAATATGCTGAGGCGCAGGAACGCTGGAAAAAGCATCCCGAAATCTATCAAGAGATGCCCTTTGAGAAACCTGAGACCCTAGCGTACCTCAAACTGCTGGATGATGAGTTTATTCCAGCCGTGGAGCGGTCGGACTGGAAAACCGCCTCGAATTTTGGCGATAGGCGTCGCGCTTACATAGAGAAGTACGACGACTTTATCGTCGAGAGCGAGCAAGCCATCCAAAAGCAGATAGAAGAGGATGGGCAACGTGCCGCCGCGTTGGTGCGCTCGCGCACATTGTTGATGGGCGCGGTCTTTTTTGGGGTGTTGGCGGCGGTGGCGGCGCTGAGTTTCTTGGTAGCGCGTCAGATTCTGGGCGTGGTTGCAAGCGTGCAGCGCGCGGCGAGCCAGCTCGCGCAAGGCGATTTGACCGCCCAAGTGCCGATTGCGGGGCGCGACGAACTGGGGCAGCTGGCGCAGAGCATTAACCAATCGATTCGGTCGCTGGGCGGGGTGTTGCTGCAGGCGCAGCGCGTGGCGGCGCAGGTAAGCCAGCAAGTGAATGAGGCGACGCACAGCCTTGCCCAGATGGCGGCGGGCGCCCAGCAGGTCAGCGGCGCGGTGGACGACTCGGCGCGCGGCGTGAACCGCATGGCGCAGGAGACCCAACGCTCTAACGAGATGATGGCGCAACTGCGCGCGGTGGTGCAGGAGGTGGCGCGCGGCGCGGATCAGACCGCCCAAGCCGCCCAGAGCGGCGTGCAACAGATGGGCGAGGTCGCTCGTGTGGTGCGCGAGGTCGCCCAAGGCGCGGAGCAGACCGCCCAAGCCGCCAGCACAGGCGTGGAGCGCATGCACGCCATCACGGCGCGTATCCGTGAGACTTTCCAACAACTGCAACAGACGCAGCACTCGGCGAGCCGAGCCAGCGAGGTCGCTCAGCAGGGGCGCAGCGCGCTGCAGCAGTCGCAGCAAGTGATGATAGACATCGACCGCCAGACGCGCCATGTGGCTGCCGAACTGCAGGAGCTCGCCAACCTGTCTGCCTCCATCGGCGGCATCCTGCAGACCATCGAGGAGATTGCGCGTCAGACGAACCTGCTTGCGCTCAACGCCGCGATTGAAGCCGCGCGCGCGGGCGAGGCAGGGCGCGGGTTCGCCGTCGTCGCGGAAGAGGTGCGCCGCCTCGCCGAGCGGAGCGCAGTCGCCACACGCGAAATCCAGAGCATTATCCAACAAGTGCTGGGCAAGACCGAACAGACCGTGCAGGCGATGGAGCAGAGCCTCAGCGCGGTGCAGTCGGGCGCGCAGGTCTCGCAAGAGGTCGCCAACGGGCTGGGTGCGATTTTGCAAGCGGTGGAGACCATCACCCAGCAGGTGGAGCAGTCGGCGCAGTCGATGAACACCGTGCAGAACGCGGCGGACTCCACTATGCACGAGATCGAGCAGATTGCGGCGATAGCCCAACAGTCCAGCGCGGCGAGCGAGGAGATGCTGGCGAGCGCGGAGGCGACCTCCACGGCGTTGCAACAGATTGCGGCGATAGCCCAGCAATCCAGCGCGGGCACGCAGGAGATGACCGCAAGCGTGGATACGACCTCCAGCACGCTGAACCAGATGGCGTCCATCGCCCAGCAGGTCGCGGCAGGCTCGCAGCAGGTCAGCGCCACGGTGCAGGAGCAGACAAGCGCCATCCAGCAGTTGAACCGTCAGATGGAGCAAGTGCGCGCGGATGTGGAGACCCTCATGCAGCAGATTGCGCGGTTCAAACTTGCCGAGGGGGGCAGCACGCCGGAGTACGGCGAGGTTGTGGAGTTGCCGCGCGCGGCGTAAGTTCCGACAGGACGCCCCGTGCGCGGGGCGTCCTGTTTGGGGTTAGGCGTGCGCCAACGCCTGCTCCAAGTCCGCGATGATGTCTTCCACATCCTCGATGCCGACGGAGAGGCGGATGAAGTCGGGCGTGACGCCTGTAGATTGTTGCTGTTCGGGGGTGAGTTGGCGGTGAGTGGTGCTGGCGGGATGGATAATCAGCGACTTGGCGTCGCCGATGTTCGCCAGGTGCGAGTGGAGTTTCACATGCTGAATCACGCGCACGGCAGCGTCGTAGCCGCCCTTGACGCCGAAGCCGACAATCGCGCCCTGACCCTTGGGCAGATACTTCTGCGCCAGCGCGTAGTAGGGGCTATTGTGCAAGCCGGGGTAGTTCACCCACGCAACCTTCGGATGCTCGCTGAGCCACTGCGCCACGCGCCGCGCGTTCTGGCTGTGCCGCTCCATGCGCAGGTGTAGCGTCTCCAGCCCCTGCAGGAACAAAAAGGCGTTGAACGGCGAAATCGCGGGTCCCAAATCGCGCAGGAGTTGGGCGCGCGCCTTGATGATGTACGCCATCTCGCCGAACGCCTCGCGGAAGTTCAACCCGTGATAGCTGGGGTCGGGCTGCGTAATCTGCGGGAACTTGCCGTTGTCCCAGTTGAACTTGCCCGAATCGACAATCACGCCGCCGATGCTGTTGCCATGACCGCCGATGAACTTCGTGGCGGAATGCACCACGATATCCGCGCCCCAGTCGAACGGGCGCAACAGCACGGGGCTGGGGATCGTGTTGTCCACAATCAGCGGGATGCCATGCTCGTGCGCGATATTGGCAATCGCCTCGAAGTCATGCACATCGAGCTTGGGGTTGCCGATTGCCTCGATGTAGAGGGCGCGCGTTTTGGGGGTGATTGCCTTGCGGAAGTTGTCGGGGTCGCGCGGGTCAACGAAGTGAACCGTGAGGCCGAACTTCTGGGGGAAGGTGTATTTGAACAGGTTGTAGGTGCCGCCGTAGAGGCTGGTGGTGGAGACAATCTCGTCGCCTGTGTCGGCGATCGTGAGGATGGCGAGCGTCTCCGCCGCCTGACCCGACGCCACCGCCAACGCCCCGACGCCGCCTTCCAACATCGCCACACGCTGCTCGAACACGCCCTGAGTGGGGTTCATAATGCGCGTGTAGATGTAACCAGGCGTCTTCAAATCGAACAGGCTTGCCGCGTGTTCCACACTGTCGAACAGGTACGAGGTCGTCTGGTAGATTGGGACTGCACGCGAGCCAGTCGCGGGGTCTGCCGTCTGACCGCCATGCACGCAAATCGTGCCTGAATGATACGGTGTATGCATAGTCGCCGAACCTCCTTCTGAGCAGATACGCAACAGTATACCCTCCAGTCTCGGCGTCAGGTTCGTTAGAGCGGGCTGCATCCGCCATCCCCTCGCCTATGCGACTCCCACGCGAGGCGGGCAGACACGGAGAGCAACCCCCTACAGTGCGTACACAACCCTTTGCCTGTCAGAAGCCTTCGTAGTCCAGACTCCTGAAGAGCGCGCGTCCGTGAAACAGGTATAAGTCGTCCCACCCTTTTGCTTTGGGCTGCGCTGCGCCGTTAGGTATACTTGCTCAGTCATCACCCTACAGAAGGAGCAGGAACCGATGCACTGGAACGCGCGTGCGCTAAGACAGGCGTTTTTGGGCTACTTTCAGGAGAAAGGGCACTTGCTGTTGCCCTCCGATAGCCTCGTGCCGAAAGACCCGTCGCTGCTGTTCACCAGCGCGGGGATGGTGCAGTTCAAGCCCTACTTTTTGGGCGTGGCGCAGCCGCCCGCCCCGCGCGTGACCACCGTCCAAAAGTGCCTGCGCACCACCGACATCGAATCGGTGGGCGACCTGTCGCACCTGACCTTCTTCGAGATGCTGGGCAACTTCAGCTTCGGCGACTACTTCAAACGCGAGGCTATCCTGTTCGCGTGGGAGTTCCTCACCGAGCGGCTGCAGGTGGACACCGACCGCCTGCAGTTCACCGTGTTCCAAGACGACGACGAGGCGTTCGAGGTGTGGCGTCGCGAGGTGGGCGTCCCCGAAAACCGCATCTGGCGACTGGGCGAGAAGACCAACTTCTGGCCCGCGAACGCGATTAGCGAGGGCCCCAACGGTCCCTGCGGTCCCTGCTCGGAGATTTTTTACGACACGCGCATCGACACGGGCTGCACAAACCGCGATTGCGGTCCTGCGTGCGATTGTGGACGCTGGCTGGAGATTTGGAACTTGGTGTTTATGCAGTACGAGCGGAGCGAGGAGCACGGCAAGCCCAAGCTCACGCCGCTGCCGAAGCAGAACATCGATACAGGCATGGGGCTGGAGCGCACCGCCGCCGTGCTGATGGGCTTCGACAGCCCGTTTGAAACCGATGTGTTCGCGCCCATCGTGCGTCGCATTGAGGAGCTGGCGGGCGTGCGCTACAAGAGCAGCGAGCCGACCGACGCCGCCATCCGCCTGATTGCCGACCACATCCGCACGGCGACCTTCACGATAGCCGACGGCGTCATCCCCCAGAACGAGGGGCGCGGCTATGTGCTGCGGCGCATTATCCGACGCGCCATCCTGCGCGGGCAGCGCGTGCTGGGCTTCGAGAAACCCTTCTTCGCCGACCTCGCGCCCGCCGTCGTCGAAGCGCTGGGCGACCAGTATCCCGAAATCGTGCAACGCCAAGACTACATCCAGACCACCCTGCGCTACGAGGAGGCGCGGTTCCGCCACACAGTGCAGACGGGCTTGGCGCGACTGGAGGAGATGCTTGCCGACCCCGACACGCGCCAGCAGGGACAACTCTCAGGCGAGCGCGTGTTCATGCTCTATGACACCTACGGCTTCCCGCTGGAGCTGACACGCGAAATCGCCGCCGAGCGCGGCGTCGCCGTTGACTTGCAGGGTTTTGAGCAGGCGTTGGAGGCGCAACGCCAGCGCGCCCGCGAGGCGAGCGGTATCTCCGAGAAACTCTTCGTGCAAACAGGCGCGGCGCTGGCGGAACTGGCGCAACAAACCGCCCCCACCCAGTTCATCGGCTATGAGCATCTGGAAGGCGAGGCGCAGGTGGTCGGTCTTGTGCGCGAGGGCAACCTCGTCCCCGAAGCCCACGCAGGCGAGACCGTCGAAATCGTGTTGAACCGCACCCCATTCTACGCCGAGGCAGGTGGACAGGTGGGCGATGCAGGCGTCATCGAGTGGCAGGGCGGGCGCGCCCAAGTGCTGGACACCCAAAAAGCGAACGACTACTACTTCCACCACGCGAAAGTGCTGGAAGGGACGCTGCGCTGGGGCGCGACCGTAGAGGCGCGGGTGGACGCCGAACGCCGTCTCGATATCCAGCGCAATCACACGGCGACGCACCTGCTCCACGCCGCGCTGCGGCAGGTGTTGGGAACCCATGTGGCGCAGGCAGGCTCGCTGGTCGCGCCCGACCGACTGCGCTTCGACTTCACGCACCCACGCGCCGTGACGCCCGACGAACTCGAACGCATCGAATCGCTGGTGAACGAGAAGCTGCTCCAAGAGTTGGAAGTGCGGGTGTACACCGATGTGCCCATCGACGAAGCGCGTCGGCGCGGCGCGATGATGCTGTTCGGCGAGAAATACGGCGAGCGCGTGCGCATGGTGGAGATTCCGGGCTTCTCGCTCGAACTCTGCGGCGGCACGCACCTGCGCAGCACAGTAGAGGCGGGACTATTTAAGATAGTGCATGAAGGCAGTGTGGCGGCGGGCGTGCGACGCATCGAAGCGCTCACGGGACGCGCTCTGTATCAGTGGCTACGCGAACGCGAACACGCCGTGCGCCAAGCGGCGGAACGCTTGCAAACGCCTGTACCCGAACTGCCACGCGCCGTCGAACGCCTGCAACATCAGCTCGACGCGCTCCAGACCGAGCTGGAGCAGCTCAAACAGCGCGCAGCCGCCCAAGCGTTGGAGCAAATTACCCCCGTAGAGGTGAACGGCGTCCCCGTGGCGGCGCAGGCGCTCACGGGCGTGGACGCCAAAGCGCTCGGCGCGATTGCCGACCGCCTGATTCAAACAGGCGTGGGCGTGGCGGCGCTCGGAACCGCGCAGGACGGCAAAGCCATGCTGGTGGTCAAAGTCGCGCCCGATTACATCGCGCGGGGGCTGCACGCCGGCAACCTGATTCGGCAAATCGCCCAGCAGGTGGGCGGTTCCGGCGGCGGGCGACCCGACTTCGCGCAGGCAGGCGGCAAACACCCCGAAAAACTCGCCGACGCGCTTGCGCTTACCCCCAAACTTGTAGAGGAACAGTTGCGGGGATAACTAACCCAATTTGCTGTCTCTATGAGATTCCTCGCCTTCGGCTCGGAATGACACGCTTACTTGTGCAAAAACCGCTTTGTCATTTCGGGCGGAGCGAGGAATCTCGCCCGCTCAAAACGGATAGGTAGCAATCGGGGCTAACTATGCTCCTTCCGCCAACGCGCAATCACAGCGTCCACCTCAGGCTGCTTGCGGAACTGGTTCAGGAAGCGCATCGCCTCCTCAGGGAGCTGGAGCTTGGCAGCCGCGGCGTAGACCTGCCTCAACCCTGCATACAACTCGCCTGCCGCCTGTGCATCGTATACATAGGGGGCGTCTGGCGCAGGCGCAAGCCGACTCCGTATCAGCAGACGCACAGCATCCATGTCGACGAACTTGCCCGGACAGGTCTTGCTGGTGGGCGTAGGTGCTAAACCGCGCCGCACCAACTCGTTCACCTCGCGATGCCCCATCACAATCAAGCCGTCCGGCTCTTTGAGAAACTTCTCGGTCAACTTGTATTTGTGGAGCATCTCGATGGTGTGGCGAATCCCACTTTCGAGTTGCTGGGGTGTGAGCGGGACGATGTCGCCGTGCCCGGAGAAGCAGATGTGGTAGGTGGTCTCGTTGATGCCTGCGACGCCTGCGGGGATTTTACGCGGGTCGCGCCCCTTCTCGATGCTGCCGTCGAAGCGGATGACCACATTGTAGCCGATTTCGCTCCAGCCGCGCTCGCGATGCCACTGGTCGATCTGCGCGGCGGTCGTGTCAAACGCTTGCCCGTCGCGCCCGTGCGCGGCGGTGTGCCAGACGATTCGTTCGATGGTGCGAGCCATAGCAAGCCTCCCGACGGTCTTGCCACAACGCCAATACGGATTGCGGCGAGCGTTGAGTCAACCGCTATGGTATAATACCCTTGATGGCGATGGGCGATTCGTTCGCGTTTTTGCGCGAGGGTTTAGAATCGGAGCCAGTCGAACCTCAGGCGGACGGTCAGTATCAGCCAGCGACGGCGGAGGAGGCGCGGCGACGGGGCGACGCGGCGTTGCGTCAGGGCGCGTTCGAAGAGGCGTTCCGCTACTACAAGGTCGCGATTCGGATGGACGGCGCGAACAGCGCGCGCTATATGCAGCTGGGCGACGCCTACGCCTACGCCGACCAGCCCGCACGCGCCTTAGCCTACTACCATCGCGCGCGCAAGATGAACCCGCGCGACCCCGAACCCTACTTCGCGCTGGGCGAAATCTACCGACGCTACGGACGCTACGACGCCGCAATTGCCCACTTCAAACGCGCTATCGACTACGGCGCGGACAACGCTTTCGTGCAGTTCAAATACGCCGAAGCGCTGGCGATGGGGCAACAGTACGCTAAAGCGGTGGAGGCAGGGCGCGCCGCCGTGAACCACGAACCGAGCAACGGCTTCTACCGATTCTGGCTCGCCGACCTGCTGGAGCAAGTGGGCGAGGTGCAGGAAGCGATGCAGGAGATGGAAATCGCCACCCTGCTCAATCCCGAAGACGACTACTACCACTTCCGCTACGGGCTACTGTGCATCGAGAACGAGCAGTTCCTGCAAGCCCTTGAGTGCTTCCAACGCGCCTTGAAGCTGAAGCCGAACAGCGCGCTCTACCTCACGCTGCTGGGCGATGTGTACGGATTGCTCGACGAACCCCACGCCGCCGACAGAGCCTACCAGCAGGCAGGCGCCCTGGACAGCTACGACCGCGCGGAGCTGCAACGCGCCCGCCGACTTGCTGGATTGAATAAGCCCCACCTACGCGACCACGCCGAAGATTCATCGCAGCCGCTGGAGTGAGAGCGCCGCTCCTTCACCCCCCCACTTACACATTGAACCGAACATAGATGACCTCGCCGTCGCGCATCACATAGTCTTTGCCCACGAGTTGGACTTTGTTGGCTTTCTGGGCGGCTTTCCAGCCGCCAGCGGCGATGGCGTCGTCGGCGTGGCACACTTCGGCGCGGATGAACCCTCGCGCGAGGTCGGAGTGGATGGTCGCGGCGGCGTCTAAGGCGGTTCCGCCTCTGGGCAGCAGCCACGCCCGCGAGTCGTCGCCAATCGTGTAGAAAGTGAGCAGGTTCAGCTGTTCATACACAGCGCGCACGAGGCGCGGCAGGGCAGGCTCGGCGACGCCCATCATCTGCAGGAACTCGGCTTGCTCCGATTCGGGCAGCTGGCGCAGGTCGCGCTCGAAGGTCGCGC
>JBKBKS010000001.1:1588-79754 GCA_046294565.1 Fimbriimonadales bacterium | reverse complement strand
GGTTGGATTTCGTGGGCGTGGATGGTGATGCTAAGTCCCAATCTGTTTTTTTAGCTCTTTGTCTTGCAGGTTCCCCCTGCGATGAGGGGGAACCGTGCAAGGGGTTGGTCAGTGACAGGCGCGTTAGCACCCGCTGCCGAAGTTGAACAGCACTATCAGCAGGTCGGCGTCGTCCACTTGGCTGTCGCAGTTGACATCGGCGGGGTTGAGACCTGTCGCGCCGAAGTTGAACAGCACGGCAAGCAAGTCGGCGTCGTCCACGCAGCCAGTACCGTCCACATCGCCGTTGGTGGCGATGCACGCGGGCGTGAACCAGAAGCCGCCGGTCAAGCTGAACGCGCCGCCTGTAAGCGCGTTGCTGGCGTCGGGCTGACCGACCGTGCCGCCAAGGTCAAAACTGCCGCCTGTGGCGAAGGTGACGCCGCCGCCGTCAATCGTCCACCAGGTCAGGTCGTACCCGCCGCCCGATTGGGCGTTCGCGCACATCATACTTAGCAGCGCAACAGCTGCGATTGTCATCAACTGCAAGAGTTTGCTCATTCTATGCCTCCTTCAGAGTGTGTTTGTGTCCCTCTCCCCGAGTGTGGGAGAGGGGTTAAGGGTAGGGTTAGAGTGTGCCGATGCGTACGATGCCTGAAGTTCCGCTTCGCTCCAGTCGCATGGCGCGCCACACACGGAACCGCTCGTTGTAGTTGCCGGGCACGATGCGCACCGTGCCGCTCGTCGGCACACAGAAAGTGCCTTCGTAGACGGTGTTGAACGGGTTGGCGGAGGTTCCACGCTCCGTGTCGCCTCCGTTGTTCGGGTCGCCGCTGACCGCGCGGTTCACGAAGGTCGGGTTCGCCATATTCTGCAGATACCAGCGCACGATGGGCCACGCCACATCTATCCGACCGTAATAACCGAGCGCATCTGGATTAGGAGGGCAGCACTTCGGGTCAACCAGGACACAGGTCGATACACACGAAGCGGTACCGCGTGCGCGTGTACTCGCATCCAGAATCGCTGAACCTGAACTGCCCCGCCGAATGGTGGAGTTTGTCCACCTCACCAGCCAAGTTTGCGAACCACCCACTACGCCACAGGTTGTCTCGCCCGTTTTTTCTGCCTCTGCATAGCGCATAAACGGACCATTAGGCGGCGCAGGATTCATCGGATGCGAGAGTGCAAACAACAGCGTGTTGTTTGGAATATTATTGGTGTCCCAACCCACATATACCGTAGCCGCCATCGGTTCGTAAGACCCTAATAGGGTCCAGTCACTGCCTTGATGTTGCTTGAGCAGGAGAGAGCCGTTGCTACGCGGTAAGTCGTTGGGGTTTGGTGGCGTTCCGTTGCAGGTCTGCGTGAAATATCTCCACACAAACACGGTCGCGTTCGCTTCAGCCTGGTCGCCTACACAGTGGCGCGCCGTCATCACGATGGGAGCAAAGTCTTCTGGGGCGCGGTTAATCGCATTCCCTGAGCAGAACCCCGCCACATTCCCGTCGCCGCCAATAACCGACAGCATACAGACTGAGAAGGCGGCGAAGTTGCGCCACGCTGGAAAGCAGCTCACATCGTTCAGAGGGCAGCCTGAGGCAGGTTCAAAGTCGCTGATGTTGACCTCAGGTCCCGCGAAGTGGTACGCAATCGCGCTGATATCAGGAACGAACGGATTCTCCACGCCGTGCGGTACGAAGAATTCCAGCCCTATCTGGTCGCCAAAGATGATAGTTGTCCACCAATCGCCGTTCTCGTCCCAGATGGGGAAGTCCGCAGGGAATGCGTAGCCTCCAACAGGGTCGAAGACGCGCAGTTGCACGGCGGAATGCCAGCGTCCGCCTGAGAAGCGCACGCGCAGCGATTTGGCGCCCTGCGAGCGTAGGATGAGTACGCCGACCTGTCCGCGAACGCCTTCGGTATCTTCGTAGCGCGTCCAGCGGATAGCTTTTACTAAGTCGGGCGGCGCAGGCGCAACATAGCCTGCCACAAAGAACGGATAGTTGTAGCCTTCCCAGTGGCTGGGAGGTGTAACGGTTTGGGGCAAGTCGATGACGCGCGCGGGCGCCTTTGGGGCAAGGCGTGTGGTAGGTGGCACGGCGAGCAGTACGGTCTCATCTACCATCGAGGCATCGGCGACCTCGCCCACCTGCGCCATCGCAACGCCCATCAGCAGGGCAAAACACCCGATAAGCCAGTAGCGTTTCATCATCGCCTCCTTACTGCAAGTTCACAACCACCAGCACCATGCCCGTCTTGCCTTTCTCTAAGCGGGTCATGGCTTTGCCGATGATGGCGCCCTGCGCTTGGGCGAGGTTGTCGGCTTTCATCGCGTAGCCGGGGGTGTCGGCAGTGGTCAGGAAGTCGCCGGGTTCAATCGCGCGTTCGGCGGCGTCAGCGTAGACCCACACGCGCCCGCTCATCGCGATGGGGGTGTGGCTCTCGCTGCCTTCCAAGTTGCCCAGCACGATGCCTTTGGACAGCCCGTTCGCGCCTGCAACCACGCCCACCACGCGCCGATTGTACGCGCCCTGCGCCTTGCGTAGATGACCAGGGTTGTCAGGGTCGATCTCCACGACCATGCCGGGTTCCACGGCGTCGGTGGTGGGGAACTTCTCGGCGAGGTCGGCGCCCGTGATTTCCAGCACCTTCACCGCCACAGTGCCGTCGCCGCGGATGCTCATGATGTCGCCTGCGCTGCTGTTCCAGAAATTGAGACGATCGTTAGCGACGGCAGAGCCGATATAACCGGCAATATGCCACTTGCGGGCAGTGTTGGTGTTCGTGAACTCCAATCGGGCGAAGTCATTCGCACTCTCGTGCAGGCGTAGCGTGGCGTTGTCAATCGTGCTATCGGTCGCCACATTGAGGCGTGCGGTCATCAGCGTCGAGGTGCCGATTCCGACATTCCCTGAAAAATACCCGCGCCCGATGAAGAAACCTGCCCAGGCGTTCGCGCCCGACGCGCTCGCACGCACGGCAACACCGTCCGCGCCATTCGCTGTGCTGTTCAGCCCCCAACCTGTAGAACCCGAAACCGTGATGTACAGCCCGTCGGCTGAACCGCCTGTGTTGGTATTGACAATGTTCATCAGGCGCGCGTTGCGGTCGCCGCGCAGATCGAGCAAGTAGGAGGGTGATGTGGTTCCTATGCCCACACTGCCTGTGTTCGAGTTGTAGATGTTGTTGCCGCTTACTGTCCACACGCTCGCGCTTGCGGGCAGGTCTTGCCAACTTGCGTCGCCGCTCGCGTTGCTGGTCAACACGCGCCCTGCCGCTGCGCCCGTGGGGATACGCAGCGTTCCGGGAATCTCAATCCGTCCATCGAACAGCCCCACTCGGAATCGCGAGGCGCCGCCTCCCAAAAAGTGGAAGCTGTCGTCGTTGTCGCGGTACTGCAACCCCCAGTCCGTGAACGCAGGCGAATGGGTAATCACCATGCGGTCGGGGTTCGTGGTGCCGCTTTGGAACATGTTCAGCAGCGTCGCGGTGTTGGCATACGGGGTTGGGTTAATCCGTACACGAGGCGAAAGCGTAGTGGAACCCACCTGAATCTCCAAGTAGCGGTCGGCGCCTGTCCACACAGTTGCAGGGGCGTTCAACTGCACCGTGAACAGCCCGTTCTGCACATTCACCGTGAGCGCGCCAGAGTTCCAGAGCAAGGTTCCGCCTGCGAGGGCGTCGTAAATGCGAAAGGTCATCGGCTGCGACGGGTTATTAACAGGGTTTCCGCCTTGACGGAGCGAACCCTGATAAGTGAACGCTGGCGCAACGCCTTGCGCCCATGCGCCGCTGAGCGACGCTGCCACAATCACCGCGCTTAGACCGAAAATCTGTAATCGAGTAAGCATCTCTTATCTCCTTCGCACGCCTGTCGTAAGCGTACAGCCGTATTATACAGATGAGGTCTTACGAGACTCTTACATGCTCAAAATCGAGGAAAATTGGGAACCTCGTGACATCGAAGCCCCTGACAGACAGGACGCCGATACCAAGATGCGCAATCACAAGAATCCATCGTGGAACTCCCGTACCGATGTGGAATAACCCTTGTTGGAGGCGTATCGGGGCGGCATGACCACGTTAATCGGGTTTGTGATTGTGTTCGGCGCAGTGTTCGGCGGTTTTATCTTGCACGGGGGTAAAATCGCCGCGCTGATTCAGATTTCGGAGTTTATCATCATCGGAGGCGCAGGGCTGGGCGCGCTGGTGGCGTCTAACCCACCCAGCGTGATTACTGCGATTATCAAAGGCGTGATGGGACTGCTCAAGGGTAGCCCCTACAGCAAGAAAGAGACCTTCCTGGAGCTGTTGCAAGCGTTGTTCGCGCTGTTCACGCTCGCCCGCAAGGAGGGATTGCTCGCCTTAGAGCAACATGTGGAGAAGCCGCACGAGAGCGCACTGTTTCAGCAGTACTCGTTCCTGTTGAGCAATCACCACGCGCTGGATTTTCTGTGCGACACGATGAAGGTGGTGCTGACAGGGGCGGTAGGCGCGTTCGAGTTGGCAGAGCTGACCGAGACCGACTTAGAGAAGCACCATGAAGAGGTGATGCGCCCCTCGCACGCGCTGAGCAAAATCGGGGACGCGATGCCCGGCTTTGGAATCGTGGCGGCGGTGTTGGGCGTGGTGATTACGATGGGCTATCTGGATCAGGGACCTGAGACCATCGGGCACAAGGTCGCCGCCGCGCTGGTGGGTACTTTCTTGGGCGTGTTGCTGGCGTATGGGGTGTTCCAACCGTTGGCGGCGGCGTTGGAGCATAACGCCCACGCCGAAGCCCAGTATTACCAGTGTATTCGTCAGGCGCTGATAGCCTTCGCGCGGGGCGACGCGCCGCTGACCTGCATCGAGTTCGCACGGCGCAGCGTCGAACCCCATGTGCGCCCCTCGTTCCAAGAGATGGAAGAATCGGTGAAGGGCGGCGGCAGCGCGGCGCAAGCCGCCTAACGGAGGCGAACGATGGCGAAAGAGGGCGGCGGCGAAATCCGAATCGTCAAGAAGAAGAACGCAGGGCACGGACACCACGGCGGCGCGTGGAAAGTCGCCTACGCCGACTTCGTGACCGCGATGATGGCGTTCTTCATGGTGATGTGGCTGATTGGCATGGACGCCAAAACGCGCGCGGCTATCGCCGCCTACTTCCGCGACCCTGTGGGGTTTATGGAAGCCGTGCGCAAAAACGAAGCCATCTTCACCATCAACGACGCAGTGCCCCCCGGCGGCAAGAACACCCCCAACATGCCACGCGCCGCCAAAGACGGCAAAACCGCCCTCAAAAAAGACCGCAAAACCGAGCAGAAAGAGCTGGAAGAGTTCAAGCAATACATGGAGCGCGCACTTTCCAACATCCCAGAGCTTTCGCGTCTGAAAGAGTTTGTGAAGATCGAGTTTGTCAAAGAGGGGCTGCGGATTGAGCTGTTGGAGGGCAAGGAGCCAGTGTTCTTCCAGACGGGCAGCGCGACCATCACGCCTGCTGCGCGCCGCCTGCTGGAGCTGATTGCGAAAAAAATCAGCCAGTTAGATAATCGCGTGGTTGTGGAGGGGCACACGGACGCGCAGCCGTACCGCTACGGCGCAGGCTACTCGAACTGGGAGCTTTCCAGCGATCGGGCGAACGCGGCGCGGCGCGTGCTGGAAGCGAGCGGCTTGTGGAAAGGGCAGGTGGCGGAAGTGCGCGGCTACGCCGACACGCGCCTGCGCGACCCGATGAACCCGTTCCACTTCTCGAACCGCCGGGTGTCGCTGCTCATCCCCTACACCTCCGAAGCCGACTCCAAGTAGGTCTTGCCTACTGGAGCGCGGGCGTCGGTTGGGGCGCCGTGGCGGTCTCGCTGGCGGCGCGACGACTCTCGATGCGCTTGATGATGCCCCACTCCGCGCGGAGCCAATAGTCGCCGTAGGGCGCGGCGTAGGCGGGCAGGGTGAACTCGGCGATGCGCTGACGCTTTCAAAGTGTACCCCGCACCAATCAGGTACAATTCGCGCCGATGAACGATCCACTGGTGATTGCAGGCAAATCGTTTCGCTCGCGACTGATGGTGGGCACGGGTAAGTACCCCGACGCCGAGACGATGCGCCGCGCGATTGAAGCCTCAGGCGCGGAAATCGTCACCGTCGCGCTGCGCCGTATCGACCTCGACGCGCCGAAACGCTCGATTCTCGACGATATCGACTGGAGCCGTTATCAGATACTGCCCAATACGGCGGGTTGCCGCACGGCAGAGGAGGCGGTGCGCGTGGCGCGGCTCGCCCGCGCGATGGGGCTGAGCGACTGGATTAAGGTGGAGGTCGTGCCCGACCCCAAGTACCTGCTGCCCGACCCGATCGGCACTTACGAAGCCTGCCAGATACTGGTGGACGAGGGGTTCGTGGTGCTGCCTTACATCCCCGCCGACCCCGAGCTTGCCAAGCGACTGGAGGCGATTGGCTGCGCGACAGTGATGCCGCTCGCCGCGCCGATAGGCACAGGGCAGGGCTTCGCCGTCGGACTGGAGCCGATACGGATTATCGTGGAGCAAGCCCAAGTGCCTGTGGTGGTCGATGCAGGCTTGGGCGCGCCCTCCGAAGCCGCGCTCGCCCTCGAAATCGGCTGCGACGCCGTGCTGGTCAACACCGCCATCGCCAAAGCGCAAGACCCCATCGCGATGGCGGAGGCGTTCAAACTCGGCGTGGCAGCAGGACGACTCGCCTACCGCGCAGGACGCATCCCCAAGCTGCCCTACGCCTCCGCTTCCAGCCCCCTCGAAGGAGTCGTCCGAAGCTGACGGCGCAGGAAACCCCCAAATTATGGCGAATCGTAATTGTGGAACAACCGAGAGGGATGATGTCTATGTTCGCGCTTAACTTCTACACGGATTTATACGAGGATATGTTGCGCATGCAGCGCAAGACGGCGACGATACGGCTCGGCGACAAGTCGCGCAAATACAGCGCAGGGCAGATTGTGTGGGTTACGGTGGGACCGCGCTTTGGCAAGCGCAAGCGGCTCTTCACTGCGATACTGGATCGCGTGGAGGTCAAGCCTATCGCAGACCTCAGCCCGCGCGATATCGAGCGCGAGAACCCAGAGTTCCGCACGGTGGAAGATGTGATTGCGCTGCTGGAGCGCATTTACGACCGCCCTGTGTCGATGGAAGATTTGGTGACGGTCATCTACTTCTCGCCTGTGGAGGAGGGCTAACCGTTCCGCGCCGCGCTCGCGGGGGTACGCGATGATTAGGTTCTCCAACGGCGAGCAGGTGGAGTTTCTCACGGGCAGCGGCGCGCTGGGGTTTGACGGTCGCGGTTGGTGGTGGGAGTACCCCCTGCGCTGGGCAGGCGTGTTGAACCCTCACGATTTCGCGATTGTGGTGAAGACGCTCACGCTGCGCCCGCGTCAGGGCAACCTGCGCTGGTACGCCCCGTGGCGCTGCGTGCGCCTCACTCGAGGCGGCGTTGTCAACGCTGTCGGATTGACCAACCCTGGCGTCGACTGGTGGCTGCGCACTTGCTACCCGCGCATGCGTCGGATGAACCTGCAAATCGTGGTCTCGGTATATCCTGAAAGCGTGGAGGAGGCGCGCGCGTTCGCCCAGAAACTGCGACCTCTGTCGATGACCGCCATCGAGCTGAACGCCTCCTGCCCGAATGTGGCGCACTGTGAAGCGGACGCCGTCTCCCATGTGCGCGCCGTCGCGCAGGCGTTAGCCGAGACGGGACACCCGCTGATTGTGAAGGTGGGCTACGATCAGCCCTATGTAGCCATCGCGCAGGCGTTGGAAGGCGTCGCGGAGGCGATACACGCGATTAACGCCGTGCCGTGGCGAATGGTCTACCCCGACCGACGCTCGCCGCTGTCGAAACTGGGCGGGGGCGGCGTGTCGGGCGAGCCAATCCGACCGTTCGTGCGCGAAGCCGTTCAACGCCTCGCCCAAGCGACCACCGTGCCGACTATCGCAGGCGGCGGCGTCTACACCTTGCACGACCTGCAGGAGCTGTGGGCGTTGGGCGCGCGGGCGTTCAGCATCGGCACGCTGTTCCTGCGCGCGCCGTGGCTGCCGAACCGTCTGGTGCGTATGTGGCGCGAGAGCCAAGCCGATGCCTACTGCCTACGCGAATCTCACTGAAATCATCCACACTTTCGGCGCGCGCCCTGCCACGACCGACGCCGAGTCGCGCCTGCGCGCCTACCTCAGCCGCCGCCTGCACGCGCACGGACTGACCGCGTTTGAGCAGCCGTTCCGAAGCGTGTCGTCGCTGGCGTGCCCGTGGCTGATGGTCTCGCTGCTGTTTGTAGCGTCTGCCGTGTTAGCTTGGCAGAACGCGAGCGGCGCGTGGGCGTTGGGCGCGTGGCTCAGCATAGGCGCGATGACGATGTTCTGGGGCTTGGTCAGCGGACGCTGGGACGCCACGCGCCTGTGTCCGCAACGCGCGAGCGCGAACTTGATAGCCGTCGCGCCTGCGCAGCGGACGCCGCGCCGCACGGTCGTGCTGATAGCGCACTTGGACACCCAACGCGCCACGCTCCTATGGCATCCGAAGCAGGCGCGCGCGTTCGGGCGCAACTTCCAGCTGCAGGCAGGGGCGCTGACGCTGCACACCCTGTGCGCGCTCGCGCTCGCGCTGACGCCGCTGCTCGGCGCAGCTTGGCTTGCGCCCCTAACGCGGGCAGCGATAACGCTGGGCGGGCTAATCGCGCTGCAGGGCATAATCATCCTGCTCCACCGCGAGTGGGCGATGCCTTATGTGCAAGGCGCGAACGACAACGGCTCAGGAACCGCTGCGGTGTTGCATATTCTGGAGCATCTCGCGCAGAACCCCCTCCCCGACACGGAGGTCTGGGGCGTGTTCACAGGCTGCGAAGAGGTGGGCAGACCGAACGGCGCGTTCGCCTTCGAGCGCGAGTACGGCTACCTGCTACGCGACGCCGAGTTTCTGATTGTAGACCACATCGGCTTGGGCGAGCCGCGCTACCTGACGGCGGAGGCGATGCTCCCGCGCGCCTGCGCACACCCTGAGCTGATTCAGCGGTTCGAACGCCTCGCGGCGGAGCATCCCGAATGGCGTCTGCAGCCGAGCGCAACGCCGCCCGGCGCATACACCGACGCGCTGCCGTTCCTGCTGGGGAACTACCGAGCGGTTGCGCTCTGGTGCGAGCAAGAACCCGGACTGCCCCCGAACTGGCACTGGCTCACCGACACGCTGGAACATGTATGCGAAGCCGACTTGGAACGCGCCGTGCGCGTGATAACGGGCTATCTGGAGCGATAGTGCGCCTACTCCAAGATCAGCGTCGGCTCCATCGGGTAGCATCCCATCGACGCGCCGTAGATAGCGATACCGCCGGGCAGATCGGGGGGCGTGATTAGGCGGATGCGAATTTGCCGCTCTTGCTGGATTCGGGCGCGTAGCACGGGGTTCAGCGTCAGCGTCGCCTCTTTGAGATAGCCGTAGCTGCCGCGTTCGACGCCTGCCCAGTGCGACAGCACGCCCCGCGCGTCGGCAGGGTCGTCGGGCAGCTCCCAAGTTGCGACGCGCTCGCCCGCTATCTCCACAATCACGCGCGAGGGGTATTTCTTGCCGTCGGTTTGGGGGTAGTCGTCGGGGTGGACGCGCTGCGCCCAGTCTACTTTCTCGCGACCTGCTTTCGCGCTTACCTCCATCCGCAGGCGAATGCGCTTCACCTCGCTCAGCGACACGCCTTCCGGGATGGGCACGGCGTACTCCACCGAGCCGTGCCCGCGCACCCAGTGCTTGCCCCGAATCGGCTTGTCGGGCTGGCTTTGCAGGTTGAACGCGCTGGCGACATACTCGGTCGGCTGGAAACGCACAATCACGCGCCCGCGCTTGAACTCGAACGCAGGCAGCTGCTCCAGCCCCACCAGCCACTGCGTGTAGTTGGTGTGGATGCGGACGCCGTTCCAATCTTCCGCCCACACCACCAGAGTCGCCAAGCACGGCTCGTCGGGCAGCGGCACGCGCGCCACTGTGAGCGGCGTGAGCTGGTAGGGGGGCGTGCGCGGAAACACCACGCGCTGCGCCCGCCCGCGCCGACGATTGCCCAGCGCATCGATATACTCCAGCCGATAGAACAGCGTGAACGGCTTGCTGGTGAACCTGCCTGAGTAGTGGCTGAACAGAATCGGCGCCTCTACCGTCTCGCCCGGCGCAGCGCGCTTAATCGCAGGCAGGTCAATCACCAGAAAGTCCTCGGCGAACAGGTCGCGCACGCTCATCCCGCCCGCCCAGAAGTCGAAGCCGAACTCTTTGGGCGTGCGGTCGTAGTTGTAGACGCCGTTATGCTCCCACTCGATATCGGTCAGCTCGGTGTAAACATAGCCGACGAGTTTGTCCATGCAGCGGAGCGTGTTGGTCATCGCAAGAACGCCCCACGACCAGTCGCCGTCGCCGTCGAACGCCGCGAGGTAGCCGTACTCATTATTAATGAATGGCTCGCCGCGGCTCACGCGCCCGTCGATATAGTTCCACCGCTTGCCGACGCCCACCTCTTGGCGGTTCGCAATCTGAAACTGATGGCGGAACAGGTCGACATTGCGTCCGTACCAGTGGAACGAGTTCAGGTCGGTCTCCAGATGCGCCCAGCCTGTATTGTCCTGCACGAGGCGCGTGGGGTCGAGCTGCTTGGCGAGTTGGTACATCTGCAGCGTCCAGTCGACGCGGTGGGCGCGGTTCTCTTCCGAGCGCCTGCCGATGCCCCACTCTTCGTTGAACACCGTCCAGATGATGAGACTGGGGTGGTTGTAGTCGCGGCGGATTTGATCGCGCAGGGTCTTCTCGAACAGGCGTCGGGCGCGTTCGGAGGGGTTGAAGAAGCACGGGATGTCCGCCTGAATGAGCATGCCGAGCCTGTCTGCCCAGTAGAGCTTGCGCGGCTCGTCGGCTTTGATGTGGATGCGCAGCATGTTGAACCCCGCGCGTTTGGCGAGTTCGATATCACGCTTTAGAAACTCGTCGTTGGGCGCGGTGTAGAGACCGTCGGGATTGTAGGACTGGTCTAACGCGCCGCGCAGGTAGATGGGCTTGCCGTTGAGCAGCACATAGCTGAACTCGGAGTCGCCGTACTTGCCCCAGCGCACGGCGCGCACGCCGAAGTAGCCTTGCACGGCGTCGTAGACCTGCTTGCCGTCGGCGGTGAGCAGGCGCATTTCGAACTCGTAGAGGTGGGGGCTGTCGGGCGTCCACAGGCGCGGCTTGTCCAGTATCAGCCGAAAGGTCTTCTCGGCGTCGGCTTCCAGCACTCCGAACCGCTGGGTGGGGAAGGCGCGGTCGCGTGCGCGGAGCTCCAGCTGCAACGGCTCGCGCACCTCCTCGCGGTCGAGCTCCACCGTAAACTCCACCACACCTGTCGGAACGCCTGCTTCGTCGGCGAATGGGATGATTTTGAAATAGCGGATGCACGCTGCGCCCGTCGCCTCCAGCCACACGGTCTGCCAGATACCGCTGACGCTGGTGTACCAGTCGGGTACTTGCTTGCCGAGCGGCGTCTCGCGGTCGGTGTGGTCTTCCACGCGCACGGACAGCGTGTTCGGGCGGTCGAAGCGCACATAGGGGGTGATATCGAATCGGAACTCGGAGTAGCCGCCCTCGTGTTCGCCGACGCGCTGCCCGTTGACCCACACGGCGGCGTGGTGGTCGACCGCGCCGAAGCAGAGCCACACGCGCCGCCCGCGCCACTTTTCAGGCAGAGTGAACTCGCGGCGATACCACGCGACGCCCTTGTAAGTAGCGTCGCCAATCCTGCTTAGCTGGCTCTCCCAGCCGTAGGGGACGCGGATGGCGCGCTCATAGGGCGTGGGCAGGCTGTGCCAGCCCTGCTCGGAGCCGACATCTTTGGGGTCGAACTGGAACTCCCAGATGCCGTTGAGCGATTGCCACTCGCGCCGTTCGAAGTCGGGGCGCGGATGCTGTGCCATGCCGACCTGCGCAGCGAGAACCATCCCTGCCATCAGCAGTCCCATCCGTGTCATCAGGCAAGGAGAGTTCGGTTTCGGGGCGTGGAGTCCTGCATGGTTCAGAACCGTTCGAACCGCTCCACATTCAGCACGAACACCACGGCGCCGCCCACTTCCACGGCGATGGGGGTCGGCAGGAAGGTTCCAATCGGCGCGGCGTCGGGCGGCATCGGGTTCACATACTGCTCGCGCGTGCGACAGTTGCGCTCCAGCAGGCGCAGCAGCTCCTCCAGCAGCGCGTCCTCGACGCCTATCAGCAGCGTGGTGTTGCCCTCGCGTAGGAAACCGCCCGTCGAGGCGACCTGCGTGAACTTGAACTGGCTCTCCAGCAAGGCGTCCACCACGCGCCCCTTGTCCCGATTGTGAATCACGGCGATGACCAGCTTCATCGGAATGACCCAACGATTCGACAAACACGACCACTTTCCTGCTGTTGGCGCGTGATTGGCAGGAAAGACCGCAATTGCCCCGAATTTATACCGTCATGTAGGGGAACCTTCGTGGAATAACCTGCGTATTAGCCATATCAAGCATACCGCCTTTTGAGGAGGAGATTGCGATGACGCACTTTGAACCCGACCGTATCTACTTGACAGAGGAAGGCTTTAAGCATCTGGAGGCGGAGTTGCGCCGTTTGCAAACGGTGGAGCGCATGCGCATCGCCGAGGCGTTCCGTGAGCATAAGGAACACGGCGAGTTCAGCGCGGAAGACACCGAGCTGGAGAGCCTCAAGAGCGACCAAGCCTATGTGGAGTCGCGCATTCAAGAGATTCGTGGCATCCTGCAGAGCGCGACGATTATCCGCGAGCAGGACATCCCGACCGATTATGTGGGCGTCGGCTCGTATGTGAAGGTGGAAGATGTCCACACGGGCGAGCCTCGCGAGTTTCGGATTGTGGGCGCCACGGAGGCCGACCCCGAACATCACAAGGTTTCCTACCAAGCCCCGCTCGCCAGTGCGCTGATTGGCTACAAGGTGGGCGACGAGGTGTCGGTGCATCTGCCGAAAGGCGATGTGCGCCTGCGTATTTTGGAGATACGCAAGTAAGCGATGCGCTTTGCCACTTTGCAGCCTGCCCCCGATGCGCCGCCGTGTTTGACCCTCTGGCGCGACGGCGTGTGGCGGCGTGTGGCGGGCTGCCGCGACTTTCGGGAGTGGCTGCTGCTCTCCGAGTCGGAGCGTGCGGCGCGTCTGGCGCGCTTGGGCGAGCCTGTCGCGCCCGCGCGCTACTGCCCGCCGATTCTGGTTCCGCCGAGCCTGCGCGACTTCTACGCTTTCGAGGCGCATGTGCGCAACGCGCGGCGCAAACGCGGCTACGACGCGCCGCCCGACGCATGGTACGAGTTCCCCGCTTTCTACTTCTCTAATCCCGCCTGCCTCGTGGGGCACGAGCAGCCCGTGCGCAAACCCGCTGCGACCGACGCGCTCGATTTCGAACTGGAGCTCGCCGTCATCATCGGACGCGCAGGCGGCGATTGGAGCCTCGCGGACGCCGAATCGGCAATCGCAGGCTTCACGCTGATGAACGACTGGAGCGCACGCGACATCCAACGCCGCGAGATGAGCATCGGGCTGGGACCCGCCAAAGGCAAGGACTTCGCCACCTCGCTGGGACCGTGGGTAGTGACGCCTGACGAGCTGGACGCCTGGCGCACGCCCGACCCCGACCACGGCAGCCGCTGGGATATGCGCCTGCGCGCCCGTGTGAATGGACAGGAGATTACTAACGCCAGCGCAGGCGAGATGTATTGGACCTTCGCCGAGATGATTGCGCACGCTTCACGCGATACGCGCCTGCAGGTGGGCGATGTGATTGGCTCAGGCACGGTCGGCGGCGGCTGCCTACTGGAGTACCCCGACGGAGCCTACCCGTGGCTGCAGCCGGGCGATGTGGTCGAACTCGAGGCGGAGGGCATCGGCGTGCTGCGCAATCGGGTGCAAGCGTCTACTACCGCACTGTGAGGATTTGCCCGTCGGGGTGCAGATTCCAGCGCACGAGCAGGGTTGCGCCCTCGCGTTCGGCGTTCAGCGGCAGCGGATTGCCCAGAGTATCGGTGAGGCTCGCTTGACCCTTGAGATTGCGCAGGCTGAACCGTGCCACGCCGTTCACCCCTTCGGGTCCGCGTACCAAGTAGGCGAGTTGCCCACCCGTCTCGTGGCGCAGCAGCACCTGCGCGTTGGTGTGGAGCAAGCCCGCGCTGCGCAGGCGGTTCTCCACCTGCAGCAACAGTCGCGGCGTTCGGGGCGTCAGCGCAGGGTCGCTTACAATCGCCAGACGCGCATCGAGCGCGTCCAAGTAGGTTCCCCGCAGTGCAACCGTGCGGTAAGTGCCGTAGGCGGCGACCCAGTCGCCCCGGCGCGCCACGATTCGGGCGCGTTCGCGATAGCGGAGGTTCGCCAGCCCACACAGGTACTGCACGATGGCGCGCCAGTCGCGTGCGCCGCCTTTTGTGTTGCCGAACGCCCTGCCCGACACGCCCAGCAGCGCGACGCCGCCGCGCCCCACGCGCACGCTGACGCCCACAGGCGCGCCCTCATAAGTGTAAAACGGCTCCGCGTCGGGCTGCTCGTAGCGCGTGAGCATCTCGTCGTCGCGCAGGCTGATACGCGGCAAATCGGGGCGCACGGGCAGCACCTGATGCTCCCGATAGGGCGGCTGCGTGCTGAGCTGCAACTGCCACTCCTGCGCCAGCTCCAGTTGCAACATTATCGAGCGCGCCTGTGGCAGGGGGAACCGATACACGAACCATGCATCGTAGTCGGCGAACCGCTCGCCGTTGGCGTTCAGACGGCTCTTGTGGTGGGCGTGCAGGAAGAGGCTCTCGGCGGGCGAGCCTGTATAGAACGCGGCGATAGCTTTACCGTCCGCCTCCAGACGCGCCTGACGCAGCAGCGCGCCCCAACCCGTGTCGGGACGGCTGTCGCTGAACTTGATGTAGACCGTCTGACCTGCGAACTCGCGCAGGTCGAGATCCACCCAGCGTCGGTTGAAGACGCCTTGCGCAGGCTCCGCACCGTGAACGCCGAGCGTGCGCCAAGCGTCGGCAGGCGCAGGTTCGGGCGGGATAGGCTGCAGGTCAATCGGTTTGCCCAGCGTCTGCATCAGCCAGTGGATGGGCGTGGGCGCGCCTGCCTGTCGCCACGGCGCCTCGGGTAGGGCGTCGTAGCCGTTCGCGCCGCCCACAATCGTCAGCCAGCCGCCTGCCTGCACCCACTCGGCGAGCGCACGGTGTTCCGCCTCACGCATGGGTTTCACGCTCTCAGGCGTCCAAATGAGCATCCGCAGGGAACGCGGTAGGGGCTGTTCGGGCAGTCGCTGCAGCGAGTGCATGCTCACAGGCACGCCCGCGTTCACCAGCGACGCGCCCAGCGTCATCATATCCTCCACAGGGGCAAGCTCAGGCGCGCCGCGCATCAGGCACATCGAATCGCTGAAGAGCATGCCAATCCCCTCGACGCCTGCGTCCAGCGTCACCGACGGCTGCTGCGCTATCGCCTCGCACGCGCGCGCCGCGCTGAGAACCACCGTCGCATACTCGGCAGGCGCGACGCCGAAAATCCGCTCGGGCCAAGGCAATACCTCGTAGCCCGTCGCCTCAGGGAACATCAGCGCGGCGACCAGCGTGTTGAAGTAGAGCTGCTGATGCTCGGCTATCGGACGGTTCGGCGTGTCGCTCAGCGGGTCGCACAGGAACCAGAGCCGCTTGCCCGACCCTTGCGTCAGCCCTGCCAGCGAGGCGTACTCCAGATACGCGGTCGCGAACGGCTCGGCTTGGTACTCGCCGTCGTAGGGTATCGGCGTGCGCACCGTGTCGGACCAGACCTGCCCGATGATTTCATCTACGGGCGCGTTGTTCTCGTAAATCAGCGCGTGGTGCATCAGGCAGATGCGCCACAGGGCGTAGTTGAGCGGGCTATGCAGGGCGACCATGCGCTTCGCGCTGGGTTTGTAGGCGCGCGCGGCGTTGAGGATGGCGTGGACGGCTTCGCTCATCAGTTGCGCTTTCAGGCGGTCGGCGCGCCAGCGGGCGTCATGCGATTCGTGGGGGGGCTGCCAAGGGCGTCCGAGCCGCGCCTCATAGAGCGCACGGAACGCCTCCTCGTAGCCAGCGTCTGCCCAGTATTCAGGCTCTTCAGGGCACACGGCGTCCGCGCCCGCCTCCAACGCCTGCAGGTACTGCCGAATGAGCGTCTCGGTGCGTTCGGGCGTGGGCGTCAGGTAGAAGCTGCCCTCGATGCTCAGCGGCTCGCCGTCTTGTCGGCGTTGCACGGCGTGTGGGTGCGCCTCTACATAGGGCAGGTAATCGCGGAACGCGCCCATCGCGAAGACGGGATAGCCACGCGCTCTCCACTGCGCCAAACGCGCAGGGTCTAAACTGTGAACAATCACGGCGTCGGTCGCCAAGTCCAGTCGGGGGCTATAGTCTGCGCCCGTCTGGTAGCAGCTGCGGGGCGTGGCGGGAACGATCGGACGCAGGGCGTTCGCCGGCGCGCCCAGCAGACGCTCCACGCCGTCCCCGACGCCGTCGCGGTCTTCGTCCCGATCGGTCGCGAGAATCTCCAGCGCGTAGAATCGCACCTGCCTCCGTCGCGCCGCCTCCACAATCACCTGCACGGTCTGCACAGGCGGGTTGAGCGGCGCGCGCGTGGTCAGGTTCAGGGTGTTGACGCCGCCGCGAATGGGACGCGCCAATAGCCCGCCTGCCTGCGTGCGGATGCGCACCTGACCCTCGCCAGAGGCTGTGAGGCGTACCGCGATGTCCATACCGCCCAGCACGCGCACGCTATAGGTTGCGCTGCCGCCACTGCCAATCAGCCGCGCGTTGCCCTCCACACGCGACCGCACCGCCTGAGTCAACACGCCCGACTCCGCGTCAGGGCGCACTTGAATCTCTATTCGGGGAACCAAACCGCCTGTCTGTGCCTGCCTCATCTGCTTATTGTACCGTAGGGAAGCCCCTGTGTTGGGGCAGGGGCTTCTGAGGGGAACATTCACCTTCCTTCGCTCAACGGTGCGTAATTTAGACGGAGAGTTCCCGAATCCTGCTATCGCGCGATGCGTTGGCGCAGGGATTGCACGCGCTCGCGCAGCTTGGGGTCGTTGCGGATGCGTTGCTGGGCTTGTTTGTAGGCGTGCAGCACCGTCGTGTGGTCGGTGCGTCCGATGGCGGCGGCGATTTTTGCCCAAGGCTCGCCCGTCGCCTCGCGTGCGATGAACACCGCGATCTGACGAGCTTGAGCAATCTCACTGCGGCGGCTCTCGCCTTTGAGTTCGCTTGGCGGGACGCCCATCTCCTCGCACACGATTTGGACGATGCGTTCCAAGGAGGGTGCTTTGACGGGCGGCGCGTCCACCAAGTACGCGCGCAGCGCGTCGGAGGCAAGGCTCAGGCTCAGCGGCTCGCCCGAAATCGAGCTCAGCGCGACCAGGCGAGTCAGCGCGCCCTCCAGCACGCGCACATTCGATTGCACCTTGTCGGCGATAAACTCGGCGATATCGAGGGGTAGGATAACGCCGTCGCGCTCCGCCTTGCTGAGCAGGATGGCGATGCGCATCTCCAAGTCGGGCGGGTCAATCTCGGCGCATAGCCCCATCTCGAAGCGCGTGCGCAACCGTTCCTCGATGCCCACCAGCTCGCGCGGGGGCTTATCGCTGGTCATCACCAGCTGCTTGCCTGCGCCGTGCAGACTGTTGAAGATGTGGAAGAACTCCTCCTGCGTGCGCTCTTTGCCAGCGATGAACTGCACATCGTCCATCAGCCACAGTTGCACGCTGCGGTGTCGCTCGCGGAACTCGTCGGCTTTCTGCTGGCGCATCGCTTGCACATAGCTGTTCACGAACTCCTCGCCGCTAAGGTACATCACGCGCAGGTTCGGCTGGCGACGCAGCGCGACATGTCCAATCGCGTGTAATAGGTGCGTTTTGCCCAGTCCGGGCGGGCTGTAGATAAAGAGTGGGTTGTAGCGGTGGGTCGCGCCGTTGGCGACGGCGACAGCGGCGGCGTGCGCCATCCGATTGCTCTTGCCCACCACGAAGGTCTCGAAGGTCAGGTTCGGGTGGAAGCGCGGGGCAGGAGTCGTCGGGGGCTGCGGCGCAGCGGCGGGCAGCGTCGCTACAGGGGGCGGCTCGGGCGCAGCAGCAGGCGCCTCCTCCGCGCCCACCAAGCGCGCCGCCACCGCAAAGCCCAACTGCTGACTGAGCAACTCCTGAATCTCGCGCAGGTGGCGCCGCTGCATCCAGTCGCGTCCGAAGGGGTTATCAAGGCGTAGCAGCACGCAATCGTCCTCGATGCCCAGCGGCTCAATCGCCTCCAAGTACCGACGACTCGACGACGCGATCCGGGGCAACAACGCCTGAATGACATTCCGCCACGCACGACGCAACTGCGCCGCCGCTGCATCCTCCCCAAATCGCAACTGTTCAGGTGCTAAGTCCTCCCTGCGCATCGCTGTGTGCGTCCCTGCTCTCGCCTGCGGGGTCGGCATATATATTAGCATATCCCCCTCGAACTCCTGCAAGAGTTATGTACATCCGAGCAGCCGTTCGTAGCCACGAGCCGCCAAGAAACCCTAATAAGAGCTTTTTACAAGATTTTTCTGCTTTTTAACGCTGATAACACGCTCAAACGCTTTCAATCCAATCGGTTGTAGGGGCAACTGCGCCCCCCACAAGATTTGCCCCTGCCACGAGAGGGTTCGGAGAATCGTGGGCGTTCTCGCGCGCGATTTTCAAAAGCTTAGTAGTTTAGGTATAATTGCCCTCCATGATGACGAGGCAACTGTTTGATGCAGAACTACAGGAGTTGGAGACGAAGGTGCTTGCGATGGCAAGCATCGTGGAGGGGATGGTCGCGGATGCGGTGGAGTCGCTCTGGCGCGGCGATTTGAAACGCGCCGAGCAGGTGCTGCGCCGCGACGATGAGGTGGATCAAATCGATGTGGAGATCGAATCGAACTGCTTGCGCCTGATTGCCCTGCAGCAGCCGATGGGCAGCGACCTGCGCACGATTGGCACGATTATGAAGATGATTACCGATATCGAGCGGATAGGCGACTACGCCGTCGATATCGCGAAGGCGGCGCGGAAACTGCGTGATGAGCCGCATGTGGAACAACTGGTGGACATCCCCCGCCTCGCCAACGCCGCGCGGCGCATGGTGTTGGACAGCATCGAGGCGTATGTGAAGCGCGACCTGCAGAAAGTGATTCATGTATGCCAACAAGATGACGAAGTGGATGAAATCTATCGGCGCGTCCGCACGCAGCTGCAAGAGATTATGCGCTCCAACCCTGAGCATGTGACGGCGGCGGCATGGTTGCTCTTGGTCGCGCACTACTTGGAGCGCATCGCCGACCACGCCACCAACATCGCCGAGCGCGTGTGGTTTATGGAGACGGGGCGTCTGGAGCAACTCGCGAAAAAGCACAAGAGCGGCGCGTTAGATGAGGCGTTCGCTGAAGCCGCCCAACACGCCGCCGAGCAGCAGCCGAGCGAGCCTGAATCGAATGACCTCTCTATCTGAACGGTGGCAAGCCCTGCAGGCGCGCGTCGCTGACGCCTGCGCACGATGTGGACGCAGCCCTGCCGAAATCCGCGTCGTGGCGGTCAGCAAAGCTGTACCGCCCGAACGGATTCAGGCAGCTTACGCGCTCGGACTGCGCGATTTCGGCGAGAACTACTGGCAACACGCGCGTGAGAAACTCAACATATTGTCCCACGATATACGGTGGCACTTTATCGGACATCTCCAAACGAATAAGGTCAAATATGTGGTGGGGCGATTTGCATTAATACAAGCGGTAGATAGGGTATCCTTATTGCAAGAGGTTCAACGGGTGGCGTTGCAGCGCGGCGTAGTGCAGCCCGTACTGATTGAGGTGCGCTTGGCGGATGTGGAAGGTCGCGCAGGCGTCTCGCCCGACGAAGCTCCTGCGCTGATTGAGCTGGCGTGTCAAGCGCAGGGGGTGCAGCTGCAGGGGCTGATGGGCGTTGCGCCCTACACCGACGACGAGCGCGTGATACGCCGAGCCTTCCAGCGGCTGCGCGCCCTGTACGAGACGCTGCCCGCGTCGAACCGCCAGTGGCTCTCGATGGGCATGAGCCACGACCTTGAAATCGCCATCGAGGAGGGCAGCACCATGCTGCGCCTTGGCACTGCGCTGTTTGGCGAACGCGCCTGAACAAGCCACGCGCGTCGCGTCGGGGGACCCCCGACGAACATCAAACCGTCGCGTCGGCGTCTCGCCGACTAAAATCAACCCGTCGCGTCGGCGTCCTCGCCGACGAGCCACGCTTGGACAGGAATGTCCAAGCCACAAGATTACATGGAGGTACCGATGAGCCAATACTACGAGGAGATGGAGGAACACTACGAAGACCGTCCGAATATGTGGGCGCGCCTGCGCTCGCTGGTGGGATTAGACCGCCACACAGAAGACGGCGACGCCCTGCCCGCGAACGCGACTGACGCACGCTACCGACGCTTCCACCCCTACCACATCTGCATCCGCAAGGAGCTGCACAGCCTGGAAGACGCGCGTGTCGCCGCCGACGGGCTGAAAGAGGGCGTTCAGCAGATTATCAACCTCGCTTCAACCCCACAGGGCATGCGTGAGCGCATCATCGACTTCCTCAACGGCGTGATTTACGCGATTGAGGGCAGTGTGGAGCGCGTGAGCGAGCATGTGTTCGTATACGCGCCGCCGCAGGCGGTCATCGACGCGCCGAACGCCGTCTCAGGGCGCAGCGAGCGCGATTAGGGGGTTCGGGCGACGGCGTCAATACGCCACATCGCCTTCCACCACCCAGTCCTCGCCGAGCTTGCGAATCGATACATTTTTGATGTGGGGCGCGTCGGCGACCTGCGCCACGCCCAGCCCCTCCAACGCCGTGCGCGCCGCCGCGCCGC
This sequence comes from Fimbriimonadales bacterium, assembly GCA_046294565.1. Lineage (GTDB taxonomy): Bacteria > Armatimonadota > Fimbriimonadia > Fimbriimonadales > GBS-DC > GBS-DC. The sequence goes on along the minus strand of JBKBKS010000001.1, from coordinate 58,908 downwards.
CAATCAGCTTCGGCGCGTAAAAGTAGGCGATGCGATTCACCAGTCTCGCCTCCAGAAACGACGCCGCAACCTGTCCGCCGCCCTCCACCAAGATGCTGGAGACGCCGCGATACGCGAGCTTCTCCACCACCTCCTCCACAGGCACGCGCGGCGGCTCGCTGGGATCCACATAAATCGGAACCGACTGCACGCCCAGCGAGCTGAGCAAATCCGCTTTCTTGGGCATCTTTCGGTCCGTGTAGTTGTCCACATAGAAAATCAGCGTGTCCGCCTCTTTGGTATTCAACACAGGCTGAAATCCCCGCATATGATAGGAGAGCCGCAAGTTAGAGTCCAGCACCACTCGTAGGGGCTGGTTCTTCACGCTGGGCAGTCGCGCGGTGAGGTGGGGGCGGTCTTTCAGCACGGTCTCGATGCCCACCAGCACGGCGGCGTGTTCGGCGCGGAGGCGATGCGCATAACGGCGCGCCCGCTCGCCCGTAATCCACTTCGAATCGCCCGTGTGGGTGGCAATCTTGCCGTCTAAGCTCATCGCCGCTTTGAGTGTGATGAACGGACGCCTATGCCGACGCCAGTGGAGATAGATGCGATTGACCACTTCCAGCTGCTCGATGAGTTTCGCTTCGGCGGGGATGTCGGGGCTAAGCAGTTCCACTTGCACGCCGCCCTGCTGCAGCTCGGCGATACCCTTGCCCGCCACTTGCGGGTTCGGGTCCAGCATGCCAACCACCACGCGCCGTACGCCGTATTCGAGGGTGGCTTGGGTGCAGGGTGGGGTGCGTCCGAAGTGGCAGCAGGGTTCCAGCGTGACATAGAGGGTTGCGCCGCGCGCCTGCTCGCCTGCTTGCTGGAGCGCGAAGATTTCGGCGTGGGGCGCGCCTGCGTAGGGATGGAACCCCTCGCCGACGAGCGCGCTCTCTTTCACAATCACCGCGCCCACATGAGGGTTCGGCGCGGGGAAGCCGCGCTTAGAGAGTTGCACGGCGCGGCGCATCCAACGCAAATCCTGCTCACTCAGCGCCATTCCGTTCTCCTCGCTGTTGCGCCTGCTTGCGTCGATAGTCGGCGCGGAGCTGCTCGGTTAGCTCCTCGAACGCCTCGCGATGCGCCTTGCGGTACTGCTCTTGGATTTGCTTAATGTCTTTGAGCGCGAGCCAGATGAGCGCAAACAGCAACACGACGGCGACTATCAGCAGCAGGCTCGCCCACAGGAGCCACGCGCGTTTATCGGCGGCGGTCTCGCGCGGCAAGGCGCGCAGAATCACCAGCCGCAGGGGGATTAGCCCCACCAGCAGCGCCAGCAACACCGCCATCCACGCGCGGTACGAGAGTCTGAGTTTCATACCTTCTGACTGACGAGGGCGAACTGTAGGGCGCGGACGCCCTCTTGAGGGGTGGGCGCACTGAACACGCTGGAGCCTGCCACCAGCACCCGCGCGCCCAGCGCAACCAACTCGCGTGCATTCTCAGGCGACACGCCGCCGTCCACTTGCAACAGCACATGGGGCGCGTATTGCTCAATCAGCAGGCGCGCCGCCGCGATTTTGGGCTTCATCGACTCGATAAACGCCTGCCCGCCAAAGCCAGGGTTCACGGTCATCACCAACAGCAAGTCGATCTCGGGCAAAATATACCGCACGGCTTCCAGCGGCGTGTGGGGGTTCAGCGCGACGCCGACGCCGCAGCCCAGCTCGCGTATCTGCTGCGCCACGCGGTGCAGATGCACGCACGCCTCCGCATGTACGGTAATCCGATTTGCCCCTGCCTGCGCGAAGTCGGCAATCAGGTGTTCAGGATGTTCAATCATCAGGTGGACATCGAAGGGGAGCGTGCAGTGGGGGCGCAGGGCGGCGACCATCGGCGCGCCGAAAGTGAGGTTCGGCACGAAGCGCCCGTCCATCACATCGAAGTGGATCCAGTCTGCGCCGCCGTCTTGCAACGCGAGTACGGCTTCGCGCATCGCGCCGAAATCCGCCGAGAGAATGGACGGGGCAATAATCACGCTCGATTCCGCCATCGGTTGCACCTCTTCCTGCTGAACGCGCCAACTCGAGGAGAATGATACCCACTTTTATCAGGCAGCACATCGGGTACATTTTTCCAACAACGCCAATGTTTGCAAGCGTGGAGGGATACGATGGCAGATGTTCTTTTCAAGAAGGTCGACTACGCCCTAAAAAAATTGATCGAGGACATCCATATGGGCGAAATTGGTTTGCCCGATATCCAGCGCCCCTTTGTCTGGTCGCGCGCCAAAGTGCGCGACCTGTTCGATTCTATGTATCGCGGCTTCCCAATAGGGTATCTGCTTTTTTGGGAGAACGGCGCCAACAACACGAACCGAGCTATTGGCGTAGTAGCCAAGCAGAAGCCTCCACGCTTACTCGTCGTCGATGGGCAGCAACGCTTGACCTCCCTCTACGCCGTCATGAAAGGCGTCCCTATCGTGAAGGCTTTGAAGCAATAGCACGCAGTCTGAAGTGAAAAGCGGGGTACGATTACGCAGGCGCTGCTGGTAGTAAGCACCACCAACATCGTGGTACTCATCGGTTCGGCTTATTACCGAAAGCCAGTCGCCAGGGTCCACGAAAAAACCTCATGCGCAGTGGTAGGCATATCTCTGCACTACCGCACGATCTCCTGTGCCAGTTGGTCGTCTACATAGACGCGGATTTTGACGGGCGCGCCTTGCGCCTCGACGGGAATCGTATGCACCTGACCGCCCGTGCGCACCTCATCGAAGGCTATGCGTTTGCCCAGAGAGTCTTCCACCTCGATACGAATGCGTCGGTCGGGCTGGTCGGTTAGGTCTACTTTGACTTCGAAGACGCGCGTGTTGGCGTCGGTTGGGGAGGGTTCAGGCGCGGGTTCGGGCGCGAGAGGTTCGTCCCCTGAGCCGACGCTCACGATGAGTTTGATTGGGCGCGAGCGGTCGATGCGCGCGCCAGCGGGCGGCACGGTGGCAATCACATGCCCCAACGGGATGGTGGCGTGTGTGCGCTCCTCCACGCTGTCCATCACGGCAAGCCCCATCCCCTCCAACTCGCGGCGGGCGCGCGACTCGGGCATGTGGCTCACATTCGGCACTTCCACAAAGCGCGAGCCTTTGCTCACCCAAAGATACACTTTGCTGCCCTTGCGCACCACGCGCCCTTCAGGCGGGCTGACGGAGTAGACCACGCCGGGCGGGTACTGCTCGCTATAGCCCTCCAGTCGCACTTCGGGTTCCAAGTCGGCGTTGCGTAGGATGCGGTTCGCCTCCTCGAGCTTTTTGCCCACCACCTGCGGCACGGGGCGGTCTTCAGGCACGAAGCGCAGCGCCATCCACGCTGCAAAACCAATCACCAAGCCCAACACCACCAGCGCGCCTGTGAGCCGTATCATCGTGCGCAGCCACTTGGGGATGTCGTCTTCCTCCTCTTCTTCCTCCACAGCAGGGGGCGGCGGGGCAGGCTTCCGAGCGAAGATGTCGCCCGAGGCGGGTTTCGCTCCTGTAGAGTCGGGTAGGTCAATCGGCGACCAGCCGAGTGATTTGCCGAACCGCAGCGCGTCGCGCACGGCTTTCAGGTCGTTGAGCAGTTGCATCGCGGCGGCGTAGCGCTGGGCGGGGTCTTTCTGCAGGCACTTGGTCACGATACCCTCCACCGTGCGCGGCGTGGCGGGGTTGCGTTGCCGTAGCGAGGGGATGGGGGCGTTCCGGTGCGATTCGGCAATCAGCACGGGCGTCTCGCCTGTGAAGGGCGCGGCGGCGGTAATCATCTCGAACAGGATGACGCCGCAAGCGTAGATATCGCTGGCGACGCTGGGCGCGCCGCCGCGAAACAGTTCAGGCGCGGTGTAGGCGGCTGCCCGCGCCTCGTGCGCCGCCGCTAAACTCGGCTCCGCGCGATACACCCCGCGCATCGCCACCCCGTTGAGCCACACATGCCACTCCGAGCCGACCAGCACATTCGCAGGGCGCAGGTCGCCGTGCGTTAGCCCCGCATCGTGCAGCGCGAGCAACCCCTCCACAATCCCAATCATAATCTCAATCGCGATGGGCACGGTGAAGGGCGCAGTGCGTCGGATGCGCGTGTGCAAATCCAGCCCGCGCACGAACTCTTCCACGAGAAACGGCGGCTGCGCCGAGAGGTCGGCGTCGTAGAGCTCCAGTAGGTGCGGACTGCGCAGGCGACGCCGTGAATCGAGCGCCATCTGCAGCGCGTCCAGCAGGGTCGGATTGCTCCCATACGGCGCGCGCACGGCTTTCAGCGTCACCACGCGCGAACGGGTCAAATCGCGGGCGCGATAGACATGAAACAGCAGCCCCTCCGAAAGCTGCTCCAGCAACTCATAACGCGCCGCCAGCACATTCCCTGTCATGGCTTACCTATAAAAGATACCAGATTTTACCGAGTCCGCGCGTGGTACACTTTCACTATGACCGAAGCCGAGGCGCGTCAGCTATTGGATAGGCTGGAGACGGCGGTGGACACGCGCTTTGCCAACGCGCAGGGCGACTATCGCGCGCTGCTGGTGCTGAACCTGACCGATGCGCCTTACACGGGCGTCGCCGTGCTGCATGTGAACATGCCGCTCAAGGCAGGCTCAGAGCCGCGCCCTGCGGCTGTGTGGACGCCCGACGGTGTGCGTGCGCCTTGCCAGATTCTCCACAGCCGATTGGAGCCGATTGCTGAGTGTCGGATGCGCGACGGCAGCGTGCGTCCCCTACCAGCAGGGAGCCGACGCTGGCAGTTCGACTTGGCGTTTTGGGTGGAGAATATCCCACCGCGCGGCTATCGCGTGTACCGCTCGGAATGGAGCGCAGACGAGTTGCCCTTGCCCCAGCCGCCTCCCGACACGACGCCTGTGATGGTGCGCGAAGCAATCCCTCACGCAGGCGCGCTGCCGAAAGAGGGGCGCCTCGCCACCCTGCGCGACCCACGATAGGCAGGAGTATGAGCGACCCTCGCGAATACTCTGCACGGCGGAACGCCTGAAGCTTATCGGAGGCTATCGATGAAGATACTGGTCGCAGACAAGTTCGAGCAGAGCGGATTGGAGGGTTTGAAAGCGTTAGGCTGTCAGGTGATTTACGACCCCAGCCTCAAAGAGGACGCGCTGACGGAGGCGATACGCACGCACAACCCCGATGTGTTGGTGGTGCGCTCCACCAAAGTCACCGCGCCGATGCTGGAGTCGAGCGATTTGAGCTTGGTGATACGCGCGGGCGCAGGCGTGAACACCATCGATGTGGCGACTGCCAGCAGGCGGGGCGTCTATGTGGCGAACTGCCCTGGCAAGAACGCGATTGCGGTGGCGGAGCTAGCGTTTGGGCTAATCCTCGCGCTGGATCGGCGCATCCCCGACAATGTGGCGCAGCTGCGCGCGGGGCAGTGGAACAAGAAGCAGTTCAGCGAGGCGCGCGGCGTCTACGGCTGCACGCTCGGACTAATCGGCGTCGGCAACATCGGGCGTGAAATGATCCCTCGCGCCCAAGCGTTCGGACTGCGCGTAATCGCCTGGAGCCGCTCGCTGATGCCTGAACGCGCGGAGAGGCTGGGCATCGGCTATCGGGCGACGCCGCTCGATGTCGCCAGCGAGGCGGATATCGTCAGCGTGCATGTCGCGCTGACGCCCGACACGAAACATCTGTGCAATCGCGCTTTCTTCGAGGCGATGCGCAACGGGGCATATTTCATCAACACGGCTCGCTCGGAAGTGGTGGACGAAGAGGCGTTGGCGTGGGCGATTGAGCACAAGCATATCCGCGCGGGGTTGGATGTATTCGAGGGCGAGCCAAGTGCAGGCGAGGGGGCATTCGAGCATCCGCTCGCGCGCTTGCCCAATGTCTATGGCACGCACCATATCGGCGCGTCCACGCAGCAAGCCCAAGAAGCTATCGCCGCCGAAGTGGTGCATATCGTGCAGACCTATCTGCAGACGGGGCGCGTGCCGAATGTGGTGAACTTGGCGCACCAGTCGCCCGCGCGCTACCTGCTGGTCGTGCGCCACTTGGATCGCGTGGGGGTGCTGGCGCATGTGTTCAACTGCCTGCGTGAAGCGGCGATTAATGTGCAAGAGACGGAGAACATCATCTTCGCAGGCGCGGAGGCGGCAGTCGCGCGCATCCAGTTAGACAACGCGCCCTCCCACGCCACGCTTCAAGCCATTCGTGAACACGAGTGCATCCTCGCGGCGACTATGGTGGAACTCTGAGAAAGGGCTTGCTCCAGTGTTCCCCGTCGGGGGAGATACGCCGCCAGGGCGCATCCCCCCGACGGTCGCTCCGGGTTTACTGGTCTTCGTCGTCTGGACGGCGTTTCTCAGGGTTTTCCATCTCGCGCTCCAACGCTTCTAACAGCTCGCGCAGCATGCCTAACATCGCAGACTGGAGCTGTCCCATTTCCGCGTCGATATCTTCTTGAACGAACTGGCGCGCAGTGAGCCGACCACGCCAGATGGCTTGGAGCTTCGGAGCGTACTGCTCTACGGTCTTGATGACCACACCCATCGTGTGGACAAACTGGGCAAAGGTGAAGGTGTTCTCGTCAATAGGTACATCGACGGAGAAACGCACTTCCCCATCGCGCGGGTCATAGCCGAACTTGCCGAGAATGATGCGATAGTTGATATAGCCTATCGCTAAGGTCAGGTCGTCGAGGCGTTCGGGATTCTCTTCCAGAGGCGCCATCAGCAACTTGGGTACACGGAACGAAAGACACCCCTTCTCCACCATCGGGTCGATGGTCATCTTGTAGCCTGCCTCTTCAGCCGACGAGTGCCATCCTGTGTAGATGATACCTTCTTTCTCGAAAGGCTCATCCACAGCCTGATAGCGGCTCCAACCGAACTGATCGAGGTACTCCGTCAGCATTTTTAGCGTGACATTACTCATCAGCTTCCTCCTGTTTCGTCGTCTTGTGGGTACGACTAACTCTTTTTTGCCTGCATCTGTTGTGCGAGGCGAGCGATTTTCCGCAATTGGTTGCCTCACCATTCGAGTAGCACAGGTTCCAACGGCGGCAGGGTGAGGGTTTCCTCCACAGGTTCGCCTGTGATGAGGTTAGTTGCCTTGATAGGTTGGTTCTCGGCGTTGACGAGGCGCACGGTGATGGGCTGGCGTGTGTAGTTGCAGAGGTTCGCGACGAAGCCGTTCTCGTAGGGCGCCGTGCGATAGGCGACGCCCCACACGGGTTGCCCGTTCTCGCCCAGCAGGCGCAGCGGACGCTTAATCTGCCAGTTTTCCAGCAGCGTCGGCAGGCGCAGGAACAGGCGTCGCGCGTCGGTGAGGGGGTTCCGCTCGAAGGTCACCCCGCCTGGGCGCGAGGTGCGCCGACGCCCGTACCGATCGAACTGAAGGTTCGGCTCGCCGAAGCCCAGTATCTGAATACCCCGTTGCTGGCGCAGCTGATCCAGCGCGGCGAACGCCTCATCCGAGAGGTACTGCGTGTTCGCAATGATTATCTGCGCGACGCCTTCGGGCAGCTGTCGCGTCTCCAGCTGCCGCTCGGTAACGAACCCGACGCGCACGCCCAGCATCGTCAGCGCAATATAGAGGCTATCGCGCGGCACAACGGCGTCCACCCCTTGCATCACCATGTCCAGCTGCGAGTAGAGCAGGTAGACATCGGGTTTCTGGTTCTGCAAGGCGGCGACGGCGGGCGCGAGGCGGTTCAAATCCAAGGTGGTGTGCGCCAGAGCCTCCACAATTTCCGGGCGGTGAAGCAAGCTCCCTGCGAAGTCGCTGTTGGGGTCGTCGGTGCGCTCCCACACCCAGAAGGTGGTCGCCGACAGCCCGCGCACGGCGGCTTCCCACAGCGCGGCGCGCGCATGTTGCGGCGGCACATAGCGCGTCTCGCGGTCGCGAATGATGTGATGCTCCGAGTTGAACACAGGCGCGTCGCGCAGCGAGCGTTGCAACTCGTGCGCGAGCATGGTCGTGACCCAGTCGAACGCCCACGCCGCGTCGCGGTCATAGGTGGGGTAGGTAGAGGCGTCGTTGCCGTTGAGCTCGCAGAACTCAGCGAAGCGTTCGGGGTTCACCCCACGCGGCAGCTCGCGGTCGTTGGTGAAGCTCCAGCTCATCAGTTTCACATGCTTGGGCACATCGGGCAGGTGGCGCGCTATAGCCTCCGCCAACGCGCGATGCCAGTTCGCCAGCGTCTCCGCGTTGAACGCTTGCCACTCAGCGTAAATCACGCCCGCGCCCTCGTCAGGTACAGGAATCTCGTCCCAGCTCTGGTAGTTGGTCTTCCAGCGCGTGTTCAGCGTAATCAGGTTCTTGTGTCGGTTCTGTAGCCAAGCGCGCCACGCCTGCTGGTGCGGCGGCGATTCGCGCGACTCCACATTCATCGGCTCGTTGGAGAGGCAGAGGCTCATCAGCGCGGGCTGGTCTTTGAGTCGGGGGGCGAACGCATCGATGTAGCGGCGCAGCACGGTCAGGCTCTCAGGGGCGAACAGGCTGTAGCGGATGAACCCGTCGCGCGGCTGCTTGAGGTGCGGATACTGCTGATAAACCCATTCAGGCATATAGTGGGGGCTAATGAGGTAGTCCACCTTCACATTGGCGGCGGCAGCGCGACGCAGCACGGGCAACACATCTTCTTCCATCGCCTGAAGGTTCACCCGATCGGGTTCGGGCAGGATGTCCCACACGCCGCGCTCGATTTGAATCAGGTTGAAACCCATCTTGGGGAACTTCTCGATGTCGGCGCGTACCTGCCCGAAGTGTCCGAACCCGACGAAGAACACGGGGCGGCGTTCGCGTGCGCCAGTGAGCGGGTTCTCGGTGTCGGCAATCAGCGACGCGCCTTGAATTTCGAGGGGCGAGGTCACATAGCGGGGCACAGTCGGCAGGGGTTTCACCCCGCTTTCCGCTTCAGCGAGTCGCTGGTTCAGCCGAGCCGCCACGCGCTCCATCTCGTCGAGTTGCTGATAGGCGCGTTGGAGTTGACCCTTCTGCAAATCCTCGTTCACATAGCGCACGAACTCCTGAAGAATCGTGAGGCTCGCTTGGGGGTAGGCGATGTCTTGCTTGGCGTCGCGCACGCGGCGCATTTGCGCTTCCCAGTTGGGCAGTTGCGCTTGCAGGGCTTGCAAGCGTTGCTGGGCGAGGGCGCGGGTGAAGAAGCGCAGGGCGCGCTCGGTTTGCAACAGGGTCTGCCTGCCCTGTCGGAGCTGGATACGCAGGGTCTGTTGGGGCGCGGCGGGCGGGTTGAATTCGAACGCGCCGCGCGTATGCCCTGCGGCGAGGTTCACACGCTGTCGAGCGCGCTGCTCGCCGAGTTGCACTTCGATTTCGGCGTTGCGCAGCGGCTGCGCCGTGTAGAGTTCGAAGCCGACGACGCCCGTCGATGCGCTGAGGTAGATTGGCTCGCCCAAGTCATCGAGTGTGAGGATAGGGCGTTCAGGCGTCTCGCTGGGGGTGAACGGCGTGGCGCGGTTGCCTTGCTCTAACTTCACGGCGTCCAACCACACGCCGTCGGTGGGGGCTTCAATCACGATCACGAGGTCGAAGTTGGTTTCGTTCGCGCGCGTAGCGAAGGTGATTTCGGCGCGTTTCCACTGTCCGCCCGTGTCTTGCAGGGGGAGCCGCACGCGCCAGCCCTCGCCGCCGCCGATGAAGCCGACATAACCCTCGCGCGTCTTGTAGCGACAGCTGAGCGTATACACCGTGTTCGGCTGCGCCTCGACGCCGCCCTCGTAGCGCAGGACACCGTAGATGTCCGCGCCAAACGGCGTGGTGTTGGTGAACTTGAGGCAGAACTGACCTGTTGCGCCCGACTCCGCGACGACTTGCACGCTGGAGTCGGTATTGCGTTTATCCCAGCGCCAGCCGACAGGCAAATCGTTCGCGGTCTGCTCGAAGCTGGCGTTGCGGACAAGGTTGGGGTTCGGCGCGGTCTCCAGCGGTTGCAGGGTGAGCTTCGGTTGACTGTATCCCTGCAAGAGCAGTCCCAGCCACAGCGTCAGTGCCATCCTACGCATACGCCCTCCTGACGATTGCACCGGTAGTATACCTGCTTAGCGAGCGCACAGTGAAAAACGCGCGGGGGCTTACGCGCGCCGCTGCGTTCCCAACAGTAGCGGCAGCGCGCCTATCTCATGCAAGGCGGCGATAGGACGAAACGCAATCGCAGAATCGCCTTCCAAGTAGCCGAACAGCGCGCGCCAAGTATGACGCAGTAGCATGCCATCTTGGGGGACACTCTTAGCGCTCAGAGCTGTCGGTCCGAAGATAACTGCTACAAGATTTGCCTCAGCAGCCGACATATCGGGGAGTTGCCCCCTCTCGTTGAGGGAGCGCAATCGCTGGGGCGTCGTTTCCACCGTGAGCGGCAACAGCGCGCCGTGTAGGTCGGACAGCCATGGCATGCCGTCGCGCCACACGATGCGCTGGTAGCGTAGCAGACAGGTCATCTCGCGTGGGGCGAACGGGTCGGACAGCCGCTGTAGATACTGCTCGATGAGCGGTTGCCACTCGGTATGGGCGTGTTGCGCCGCCTGCGCCACCAGCTCGGCAATCGGCGTGTGCAGGGGCAGCGTCTCGTAGATTTTAATCCGCTTGGGAGCGTAGCCGGGGTAGACGCCGATGCGCACGGCGTGGAACGGTTCGGGGCGTGCAGGTTTGAACGCGCGCGCCTCCGCGCTGGGCGCGTCCAACAGGGCTATCTTCATCTCGCGCATCAGCTCGCCAGTATCCAAGTCGATTAGGTGGCTGATATCGAGCCGAAAACCTGTGATGAGTTCGATGTTCTCGTAGGCGAGTTCCATCAGGCGCAGGCGCTCGCGCGGCTGCAGGTCTTTATCGCGCCAGGTGCGTCCGAGCATCTCGTCCATCTGTTCTGCGGGCAGGGTGCGCCGCTCGGCGAAGTGTTCTTCCAACGCGCGTGCGGTCAGCCACAGCTGTAGCAGGGCGCGCGTGTATTGCTCCTCGCTCACGGGGTCGGCTTGGGCGGCGTCGATGATTTGTATGAGCCGCTCCACAGCCTGTTTGAGGCGTCGCGCCTTGAGCGATTCCAAGTTCGGGGCAAGCACGCGCAGTTGCTCCAGAAACGCCTCTTGGACGCCCGACAGCCCACGCGCGGCGAGGTCTTGGACAATCTTGAGCGTCTGCTCGATGCTTTGCGTTTGCAGCTCGGCGCGATCGACAGTGGCTTTGGCGGCGCGTTTGCCGCGGCGTTTGGGGGTCGTGGGCGGCTCGCTGACCAGTGTTTGTTGACCGTAGGTGAAGCGTTCAGGCGACTGCGCCCACACGATTAGCACGGCAATCGCGTGCTTGCAGAACTTGATGAAGCGCGTGGCGGGGCAGGTGCATTTCGCCTCAGGCGCGCCCTGCTTGAAGTCGATGCGCACGGTGTAGGGTTTGCTGCCCTGCACTTGGGCGTAGAGCGTGTCGTCCGAGCGGGCGAACTGCAGCAGTTGGTTCGCCGCGACTATCTGCTCAGCGTTGCGATAGGTCGCCGCGTCGCACAGTGCGCGTACCTCATCCAGCGTCATCGGTTGCATCGGCGCATGCCTCCGTCGGCGGGTGGCGCGAACCCCGTGCTACGCGCGGCGCGCCCCCTTAAGGATCTGTTCCATCACCCCGAGCAAGCGGTCGGGCGTCGCTGCGAAGGTGGGGATGTCCAACGCCGCGACTTGGCGGGCGAGCGGCTTGTTGTAGACGGGCTTGCCCTCCTCCAACGCGAGCAGGCAGATTACATGCGTCTTGCTCTCGCGCAGGGCGCGCAGATGGCTCAACAGCGCCGACTCGTCGCCGCCCTCGTACAAATCGGTAATCAACACAAAGATACACTTGGTGGGGTTCTTAACCAGCGGAGCGGCGTACGCGACCGCCTGTGCGATGTCGGTGCCGCCCCCCAACTGCAAGTTGAACAGCAGCTCCACCGGGTCGTTATTCAGGAACGGCGTGAGGTCGACGATGCTCGTGTCGAACGCCACTAAGTGGGTCTCCAGCACCTGCAGCGAGGCGAAGATGCACGCCATGATGCTGGCGTAGATGGCTGAGGTCGCCATGCTGCCGCTCTGGTCGACCAGCACGATGATTTGCCAGTCGCGGAAGCGCTGTTCGTTCGCCCAGAAGTAGAGCCGTTCGGGGATGATGGTTTTGCGTTCGGGCAGGTAGTTCTTGAGATTGTTGCGCAGGGTGCGACGCCAGTCGAGGTTGCGCGCGGAGCGGATGGGCGAGTAGCGATTGCGTTGGAGCGCGCCGAACACTGCCTGACGCACCTGCGTCTCCAACTTGCGTCGGAGCTGATCGACCACATTTCGTATCAGGTCGTGCGCCGCCTGCTTCACAGTGTCGGGAACCTGCTCTTTGAGGCTCAGGATTGTGGCGGCGAGTTGCACATCGGGCTGGAGTTTCGGCAACAGTTCGGGCTGCAGGAGCAGCTCTGCCAAGCCTGTGCGCTCGAAGGCGTCGCGTTGCACCATTGCGAGGGTGGACTGGTTGAACAGCGTGCGCATCTGCTCCAGCCACTGGGGGATGTAGGGTCGGCTATCCCCGGTGCCGCCGAGCCGCCCGCCGCCATCGTAGACGAAGCTGAGCGCGTTGTCCAGCGCAGTGAGGCTCATCGAGACGGGCAGGGCGCGTTGCAAGCTGCTGCCATCGCCCTGCGCCTGACCCTCGCCGCCGCCCAGCCGAAACATCGGGTTCGCCTGCTCCGCGCGCCTACCCAATATCAGTCGCCAACGCTCCAGTGCGTCGCCGTGAGAGTCCATCTTGAACCTCGTTAAGTGTACCTGCTCGACGGGCGCACTGCGCTATCCCTCCAAAAGTCGGCGCGAGTTGCCGATAATCTTTTGGGGAAGTGCTATGCAGACGAAGACCTATATTGCGCCGACGAAGTTGGAAGCGCTGCTGAAGATACGTGAAGAGCATGGCGCGGACGCTGTGATTCTTAGCGAGCGCACGGTTCGGAAAGGCAGGTGGCTGGGCAAGAAGCCGATGGTGGAGATTGTGGTGGGCATCCGCGAGGCAGAATCGGACGCCAAACCGACGCCCCGACCCGCCCCCAAAGTCGAGCCGAAAGGCATCGAGGAGTATGACCCCAACCAGGCGCGCCTGCGCAAACTGGAGCGCGAGGTACAAGAGATACGTGCGCTGGTGCAGACGATGCACGCCTATGTGATGCAGGGCGAGGCGTCGCCAACTCAGGCAAACCTCACTGCGGAGCGTCCCCTCATCGCGGCGACGATAGATGAACATCCGCTCCTGCGCCCGTTGCTGCAGGCGGGCATAACGCTGGAGGCGGCGCAGGAGTTGCTGCGTCGCGCGCCGCGCATTCCACACAACGCCGCCGTCGACACGCTCCGACGCACACTCATCGCCAAAATCCCCATCGGCGGCATGCTCCCCCGCGAGAGTCGCGCCCGCCAAGTCGCTGTGCTGGTGGGACCCACAGGCGTCGGCAAGACCACCACGATTGCGAAGCTTGCCGCCATCCACGCGCTGGATTACAACCGCAAGGTCGCGCTGCTGTCGCTGGACACCTATCGCATCGGCGCGATTCAGCAGCTGCGCACCTACGCCGAGCTAATGAAGCTACCCCTCCATATCGCCGCCACTGCCGACGAGGTGCAGGATGGGTTAGAACTGTTTGCCGGCTATGACTTAGTGCTAATCGACACCGTAGGACGCGGGCAGCGCGACGAGGCGCACCTACAGGAGATGCAACAATCGCTGCAGTCGGTGCGGGGTACGGTCTACCTCACGCTGAGCGCGACTGCCGACACGGCAACGCTTATCGACGCCGCGCAACGGTTCCGACGGTTCGAGCCGAGCGCGATTATCCTTACCAAGCTCGATGAAGCGGCGCGCGTGGGCAACTGTATTAACTTGGCGTTCGAGGCGGGGCTGCCGTTGGCGTACTTCACGACAGGGCAGCGCGTGCCCGAAGACATCTGCCACGCGGACGCGCAAATGCTGGCGCACAGAGTCATCAGCGAACTCGCGCCCAGTGTTGCATCCGGAAACGGTGTTGGGGTATAATCGACAGCGTGCGGGAGTAGCTCAGGGGTAGAGCATCGGCCTCCCATGCCGAGGGTCGCGGGTTCGAATCCCGTCTCCCGCTCCATCAGCGTTGCATCGAGACCCCCAGAACTGCCCCGACCAATCCACACGCGGGCGCGAGCATTCCATACGCGCGTATCAGAGGGGGCGCGATGGCGTCCCACGCGCGATACTGCCACATATCGGCGTAGAGCAAGAGCAAGGCGTAAGCGACAGACGGCGTCAGCAGCGCGTAAAGCCCGACGCCGACCCCGACCACGACGCGCCGCTCAACCCGACGCGCCAGCCACGCCAGTAGCCCCAAAACCAGCGGGCTGACCAAGAGAATGGCGGCGATTGGCGCGAGGTTGAACGCGCCCAGCGCGTACCAGCGCGACAGGTCGCGCAGCGTCGGCGGGTAGCCCAACAGCGTCCAGAACATGCTCAGCCACAGCGGGAACACCGCCCACAAGATTAGCCCTGCGCCCAGCGTGCGCACGGCAAGCCCGAAACCAACGCGCAGCCACACCCAAAGTCGCGCGCGCTGACTACCGACCGTCGCCACGCTTACGCTCCTCCTGTAAGCGATATAACTCCATCAGCGCGGAGAAGGGGTCTAACGGGTTGCGCTCGCGCTCTTCGTCCAGCTCGCGGATGCGCTGATTAATTCGGTGGTTCAGCCGAACTGCCGAGTAGACCAGCAGCGCGATAATCGCCAAGCACGCCAGTACGAACGGGACATTCATCGCCGTATCGCTTGGAGTATACCAGTGTGGTGCGCGTGGCAGATAGCGACGGCGAGCGCGTCGGCGGCGTCGTCGGGCTTGGGCGGCGTCGGCAAGTGCAGGAGTCGCTGCACCATCGCCTGCACCTGGGTCTTGTCCGCGCCGCCGTAGCCTGTTACGGCTTGCTTCACCTGTAGGGGGGTATACTCGCGCCACTCGATGCCTGCCTCCGCCGCGACCAGCAGCGCGATGCCTGCCGCGCGCGCCACCTGAATCGCCGTGCGGCGGTTCGTGCTGAACAGCAACTGCTCGGTCGCCAGCGCGTCGGGCTGATAGGTCTCCACCAACTCGTGCAGCCCGCGATAGAGGCGCAGCAGCCGTTCGTGCGGCGGCGTCGTCTTAGGCGTCTCCAACACGCCGTGCGTCAGCGCGCGATAGCGGTTGCTCACCGACTCCAACACGCTGTAGCCCATCGTCGCCGTGCCTGGATCCACGCCTAAGATAATCATCTCCACTACTCGCCTGCTCGATTCGACGCACAGGGCAAGCCTCCTCCTGCATAGGTTGTAGCGTCGGCAGGGACGCCAACACTACGCCCCGTTCAACAGGTATAATCCCCGCGCTATGCGCAAGCGTCGTCGAAAGCCCTTCCAGCGATATTTCACAGTCAGTGAGGCGAACGCGCTGTTGCCCGAACTGCGCGTCAAACTCCTACGGCTACAGGCGATGTTGCAACGCCTGCGCGAAGAGTACGGCGAAAAGGAGATGGAACTGCTTATGCGAGAGCGCACCAATGGCAAGCACCCCGAATGGGACGAGTCGAGCGTCGCACGCGAAATCCACAAAGCCGTCGATGAGCTGCACAAGATGGGCATCTACCTCAAGGACATCGACGAGGGCATCGTGGACTTCCCCCACCTACGCGAGGGGCGCGAGGTGATGCTCTGCTGGCGACTGGGCGAAGAGCGCGTGCAGTATTACCACGAACTCGACGCGGGCTTTCGCGGGCGCAAGCCACTCTGGGAGGACTAAATTCATGCTCTGCGTGCGTGCGCCAGGGCGCGTGAACCTGATTGGCGAACACACCGACTACAACGACGGCTATGTGCTGCCCGTCGCAATCAGCTTGGAGACGCGCGTGTATGCCCAACCGCGCGCGGACACGAAATGCATCCTCTACTCGGATACGCTGGACGAGCAGGCGGCGTTCGACCTAAGTGCGATTCCCGATCCGTCGCAGCTGCCGTCGGGTTTTGTGCGCTATGTGGCG
This sequence comes from Fimbriimonadales bacterium, assembly GCA_046294565.1. GTDB lineage: Bacteria > Armatimonadota > Fimbriimonadia > Fimbriimonadales > GBS-DC > GBS-DC. The sequence continues at coordinate 42,938 of JBKBKS010000001.1, read as the reverse complement.
GGCGTGGCGTGGGTGTTGCAGCGACATACGGGACGCACGCTCACAGGCGTTGAGGCGACCATCTGTAGCAACTTGCCGCTGGGCGCTGGGCTGAGCTCCTCCGCCGCGCTGGAGGCGGCGTTCGCCGCCCTGTGGAACACGCTGGACGACCTGCGCCTCGACCCATTCACGCTGGCGCAGCTGTGCCAGCGAGCCGAGCAGGTGTACGCAGGGGTGCAGTGCGGGCTGATGGATCAAGCCGCGAGCCTGCTCTGCGAGGCGGGGAGCGCGCTGTTTCTGGACACGCGCACGCTGTTTGTGCAGCGCGTTCGCCTGCCTCCCGACTGGGCGATTGTGGTGGCGGATACGGGCAAGCCGCGCGCCCTCGCCGAGTCGGAATACAACCTGCGCCGCGCCCAGTGCGAGGAGGCGGTTGGCGTGCTGCGCACGCTGTTAGGCGAGGCGGTCGCTGCCCTGCGCGATGTCAGCTCGGAGCAAGCCGCGCTCTACCTGCCGTTAGTGCAGGAGCCTGCTCGCTGCCGCGCGCGCCATGTGATTGGCGAGAACGCCCGCGTGCTGGAGTTCCTAACGGCGCTCCGTTGCGCCGACGCCGAGCGCGTGCGCTATCTGATGCTCGCCTCGCACGCCTCCCTGCGCGACGACTACGCCGTCAGCTGCGCCGAGCTGGACGCGATGGTGGAGGCGTGCATGCACGCTGGAGCGATTGGCGCACGGATGACGGGCGCGGGCTTCGGCGGCGCGTGTGTCGCGCTGGTGGAAAAAGCGTCGCTGGAGCCGTTCCTGCACACCGCGCAGCAGCTCTATCGTCAACGCGCCGCCTATGAGCCGCGCTTCTGGGCATGCGAGGCGGTCGGCGGCGCAAGCGTGTGCCTATGACCCTTCCCCCGACCCTGACTCCACCAAACGCTGAATCGTCTCAATAAACGCTTCCACTTGTGGAAGCATCTGCATAATCTCTTGAGGGTCTGGGTGGTAGAGATCCTGGTAGTCGCTCATCAAGCGTAGGTCGAATAAGTCGTTATAAAGATTTGCAAGTTCCCGCGAAACTTTTTGGGTTCGTACAAAGTGCTTGTTGAAAAGCGATTGAACGCCGCTATGTCTCTTCGCGCCCATGTCATGCTGATACAAAAGTGCGTTAACCGCATAGAAGCAGGCATAATACATGCGGCTGATTGCTTCGTAATACATCCCCGCATCCACCAAAATCCGCGCGGATTGTAGCGACTCAGAAGCCCGCTTCAACCGATATGCGATGTAAGTTTGCTTTGTTTCCTCAGGAGTCATAGCAGAATCCCCTCCTGTTGCACATTCACAGCGAAAGGCGTTCCCGCCAACTTGATAAAATCCCAATCCGAGCGTCTCATCACGATACAGCTGAATACCTCATCTGCGCTTAGCTCGATCTCATAGAGGGCTTCTTGAATAGCACGCCTAAGCGTTTGAGCAAGTTCATCGGGCAGGATGAGCAGGAAATCCCAGTCCGATTCGGGTGTGGCGTCGCCGCGTGCGCGGGAGCCGTACAGGTAGAGCTCCATCGGCTCCCCACCCACCACCGACTCGATTGCCTTGCGCACTCGTTGCAGCAGTTCCATCTTACTTCCCCTTATACAAGGATACCCCATATAAAGTATAATTCCCTCTATGCGAGCGCGTTGGGGGTTCACGCTGATAGAGCTGCTGGTGGTGATTGCGATTATCGCGATTTTAGCGGCGCTTTTGTTTCCTGTGTTTGCGCAGGCGCGTGAGAGCGCGCGGCAGACCTGCTGTACCCAAAACCTGCGCCAAATTGGGCAGGCGTTCTGGATGTACCTGCAGGATTACGATGAGCGGATGCCCGACCGCCGCGACTTGAAACAGCAGTTGGGCTATCGCCCGTGGAGCAGTTGGCCGCCCTCCGATCCGCGCTGCGGCTGGGCAGGCATCGTGCTGGAGCCGTACACGCGCAACTGGAACATCTGGAGCTGCCCCAGCGTGGCGGGCAGTCTGATGGGCGAGGTTGTGCAAGTGAAGCAGGAGGTCGCCCCCGATAAAGCCACGCGCTACTGGATGTGGCGGTTCGACCGCGTGCAAGACCCCATTCCGCCCGACAACTTCTGGGGCAAGACGCCTGAGCAGGCGGTGGCGGACTTGCAGGCGAACCCCAGCCCGTTTTACGCGCGCCCCGACGGTCTGGCGGATGTGGAACTCGTCGTAGACCCGTACTTCCCACGCACGATAGGCACGGTGGAGCCTGCCCTGCGCGGGCGCGCCGTGCATCGCGGCGGGCGCAACCGACTGTTTCTGGATGGGCATGTGAAGTGGCTGCGCGATATCCGCACCGAGTAGCGTTTCACTCGCAGTGTTGGGGCGTCGGTTTGCCGACGATGCGCACCAGCACGCCCAGTAGCGCGACGCCCAACAGCAACGCCGCCCACACAGGCAACCCGAACCCTGTCGCCACATCGCCCACAAGCCACGCGACCGCGCCCACCGTCAGCGCATAGGGCAACTGCGTGCGCACATGGTCGATATGATCCGAGCCAGCGAAAATCGACGATAGTACCGTCGTGTCCGAGATAGGCGAGCAGTGGTCGCCGAAGGTGGCGCCTGCCAGCACCGACGAGAGCGTCGCGATGAGATAGAACTGCTGCGTCGGCGCGTCCATGCCTATCGTGAGGTTGTACGCGAGCGGGATAGCCAACGGCATCAAGATACTCATCGTGCCCCACGAACTGCCAATCGCGAAGCTGACGGCGGCGGCGGTGAGTGTGGTAAGCGCGGGCAGCCATGCCGGGCTGAGATTGCCCTGCAACGCCTGCACCAGATACTGCGCTGTGTGCAACGACTCGCACACGCTGCCGATACTCCATGCTAAGCCGAGAATCACCACCGCCAGCACCATTGCACGCACGCCGCCGAGCCACGCATCGAACGCCTCGCGCAGTGGCAACGCCCGCGTCGGGACAGCACACAGAAACGCCGCCACACAGCCCAACAGCGCGCCCCAAGTGAGACTGATATAAGAGTTGGCGTTCGACAGCACTGCGCGGAGTGTGGTTGGCTCGCCTGCATCTAACGCGCCATAGTAGCCTGTGTAGAACAGCCCGCCAATCGCTCCACCAAGCGCTACCAGTATCGGCAGCAGCGCGCTCCACAGGCTCCCGCGCAGGTGGTCGGGCGGTAGCAGCTCCGCCGATTCGTAGTTAGCTAACGGCGAGGCGCCGTCGGCGAGAACCTTGCCCGTCGCGCGCGCGCGTCGCTCTGCGCGGTACATCGCCCCAAAGTCGCGCCGCCATATCAGCAGCCACGCGATGAACGCCAACGCGAAGATGGGGTAGAACCGATAGGGCAGGCTCATCAAAAACGCCCAATACGGCTCCAAACGGACGCCTGTCGCCTCGAAACTGTCGGCAATCAGTGAGACCTCGAAGCCAATCCAAGTGCCAATCAGCGCGAGGTTCGCCACAGGCGCGGCGGTGGAGTCGATGAGATACGCCAACTTCTCGCGCGAGACGCGGAACTTGTCGGCTAAGGGGCGCATCGTTGCGCCCACGAACAGCGTGTTGGCGTAGTCATCGATGAAGATGAACAGCCCCATCAGGTACGCGCTGAGTTGCACGCTGCGGTCGGAGCGCACATGCTGGCTGAGCGTGCGCACAATCGCTTTCAGTCCGCCTGCGCGTGTAATCACGCCCAGCATACCGCCCAATAGCATTGTGAACCCGATAATTTGCAGGTGGTCGCGGTCGGCGTAGGCGTCGAGCAGGTAGGTATCGACCACGCGCAGGAGCGGCGTGAACGGCTCGCCGCCAGCAATCAGCCATGCGCCCAGCCACACGCCGCCCAACAACGCCAGCACCACTTGGCGCAGCAGCAACGCCAGCCCGATTGCCAAGAGCGGCGGCAACACGCTCCACCACGCAGGAACGACGCGCACGCGCCCCTCGCCCGTCTGCTCGCCTGCCTGCCAGCGATATTGGAGATAGCCTGTCTGACCGAGGCGCGCCGCCTGCTCGAACGTGCCCTGCGCGTCGGTCTGAAAGTTGAGCGTGAGTACGGTTGCACCCTGCGCGTTCGTGAAGTGCAGGGTGAGCGGGAGGTTCGGGGGAAAATCCTTCCCCGAAATCGTGAAGGGCGCCCCTGCGAGCGCGACGGCGGGTAGGTTCAGCTCGGCAGCCGATGCAATCAGCCATCCCCCCAGCAGCGCGCTCAGCCAAGCCCCCACGCGCCTCACGGTCTCGCGCCTCCTGTGAGCTGCTTGCGCAACTGAAGCGCGGGTTCATGCCCCGGTTGCAACGCCAGCGCTTTCTCCAGTTCCACCAGCGCATCGTCGCGCTGACCCAACTTGGCGTGCACCGCAGCAAGGTGATAGCGCAGGTCGGCAGTGTCGGGCGCGGTCTGCACGGCAATCCGCAACTCGCGCAGGGCTTCCTCGTACCGACCCATCTTGTAAAGCACCCAGCCGTGAGTGTCGTGGTACGCGCCCACATCCGATTTGATGGCAATCGCGCGGCGAATCAGACGCAACGCCTTCTCCAACGCGCGTCCATCCCCCGCCAAAGCGTAGGCGTAGTCATTCATCGCGAGGTGATTCTGCGGATCGAGTGCCAGCGCCTTCTCGAACCACTGAGCATATTCGCCGCTGTTGCCCGATAGGTATGCTAAAGTGCCTAACACTTGATAGAACCCTGCGCGGTCAACAGCGACTTTGATCTCGTCGGCGCGCGGTTCGTACTGCTTGAGGAACGCATACGCCTGCGCCGCTGGGCGGTTCGGCTGTGTCATATAGGCGCGATAGACCTGTTGGAGCGCGGTTGTGAGGTTGGGCGACTGCTCCACGAACTGTTGGAACGCCTGCGCCGCGCCGTCGTAATCGCGCGTCTGCAGCTTTTGCACGCCCTGCTCGTAAAACGCCTGCTCTGGGCGCACGGTCTCCTTCCTGCCACAAGCGGCAAGCGCAACGCACAGCAACAGCAATCCCGCTAAGAGTCGCATGGCAATATTATAACCGAGCGGACGGAGTTAGGCGTCATCGGCGTACACGGAGACTCAGGTACAATCGGTTGTATGCAACCCCTGACTCAGATTGACCGCGAGGCGTGGCGGTTCATCAATTCGGTGGCGATTGTGACGGTTTCTGTGGAGGGCGTGGTGAACGCGATGAGCGCGGAGTGGTGCGCTCCCGTATCGTTGAAACCGCCGCTGATTGGCGTGTTCGTGGGCGAGGAGCGGTTCACGCGCGGGTTGATTGAGCGGGCAGCGACTTTCGGGGTCAGCTTGATAGCAGAGGATCAGGCGTGGATTGGGCGGGTTTGCGGTCGGCATTCGGGCAGAGAGGTCAATAAGATTGCGGCGTTCAGTATCCCAGTAGAGCCTGCGCAGTGGATTGACGCGCCACTTATCGCGGGCGCAGCGGCGCAGTTTGAGTGTCGCGTGCTGGATCGGCGGGTGTATGGCAGCCACATGTTGGTTGTAGGCGAGCCGCTGCGCGCAGTGGGCAACCCCGATACACGCGCCCTCGCCTACTCACGGGGACAATTTTACATCTTGGGCGAAGAGGCGGTTTAGATCCCTCTTGAGATTCCTCGCCTTCGGCTCGGAATGACAGAGGGTGCGACACGGCATGATAGGCGTCTTGTGTGCAGGAAGTCTTCGTCATGCCGATCGGAGCGAGGCGTCTCAGAGGCTGTATAGGAAAGTGAACTTGGTTTGTATCCCCCCTGACCTGCCCGCGATGACCCGAATGCCTCAAGACCGTGAGGGTAATGTGTTCACCCCCTCCTTCAAGTTCCTGACAAAGTTACAAATTTTTGAGATCGCGCCTCTCGGTGCGACGCCAAGAATGGGGTCGCACCTACAAGCGTGACTTGGACAGTCTTGTCCAAGCATCCCACGCACGGACAGGATTGTCCGTGCTACAGGGCGCGTGATTAGTTTGTGCGGCGGCAGTGGTTGGGCGCGCCGTCGTCGCCGAACGGTTGATCAGTGCGCCCTGCCTGACCTGGACAGGTGTGGCACGGTCGCCCGCCGCGCGGATGCCCCGCCGGATACTGGCTCACGACACCCGATAGACCGTAGTAGATGTAGTTCGAGCCAGCAGGCGTGTGGAACGGCAGGCTGGTGTCAATCACGGCGTAGAGGTCTTTGGTACGGGGCGTTTGCTCGCGTAGCGTCACGCGACCGCCCTGGATCAGGCGCGTCTTGACATTCCCAGAGTGCCCATCCACATACCCGACCGAGGCGACGAGGTTGTGGCGTCCTTGGATGTAGCCGCCCAGCCCTGCCTGGGAGCCGGTGTGGTCGCCCAGCACGCCGTCGTACACGACAGGAGTGCGCACCACATCGTCAATCTCTGCTTGGCGAATCGTGCGCGGACCGCCCGGCCAGGGCCAGTTCGCCAGCGGCATGCTACCGCGCTCAAATAGACACCAGTTGCCGATGTAGGCAGTGGTCTTGAAGTCCGAGCGCTGGTTGTTAGGGCACAGCTCCAGCGGTGCGAACGCCGTGCGCACATCCCACGCCTGACGATCCGATGGGCAGCCCGACAAATCGGCGTTCTTCAGGTAGGGATAGATGGCGTGGTATACTGTGAACGCGCAGAAGCCGCCCGCGCCGTTCGAGGTCATGTAGAGGCTCATAGGGAACGCCTCGTCGTAGTCTTGAATATACTGCAAGCCGCCCAGCGTAATCTGCTTCGTGTTGCTGAGACAGAAGGTTTGACGCGCTTTCTCGCGCGCCTGCGCAAACACTGGGAACAAGATCGCCGCCAAGATGGCGATAATCGCTATCACGACCAGTAGCTCGATCAGCGTAAATCCACGATACCTCATCGTATACAAACCTCCTCACAGAATTAATACGCGCTCTTGATTCAGATTCCTGCAGGTTTTGCGGCTATGTGGGAGGCAGAGACGCCTTGCTTTATCGGAACCGCCAGAGTAGGTTCGCGCCGCGCTCTTGGGCAAGAATCGAGGCGGCGGAGTAGGCTTTAGCGTGTCCGTCGCCGAAGATGAGCGTCGCCAGCCCGCGATTGTCGCCTGTGGCGAAATGTCGGGCATAGAGCGGCTTGAGTTGCGAGGGGCGCAGGTGGTTCAACTCGCGCACAAGGTCGCGGTCGGCGACCAACGGCGGGCTCAGGCGCGGGTCAATCGGGTTCGTCGGCGTTACATACGGGTCGAACACATAGCCGCGATACTTCTCGGCGGTGGGGCCGCTCGCGGTGTCGCCGAACATCGGGGAACGCGCAGGCTCGTCCATCTGCGCCAGAGAGACAGGCGTCGCGAAGCCCTCCAACTCTTGGGGGTCATACGCCGTCGCCGCCGTGTAGCCTATCGAGCCGACCCCACGCTGCGACCAGTCGGTCGGGAACCCCGCGCGCGACGCGCTCGGACAGATAAAAATGCCCCCCTCGCGCACATACGGCTGAATCACGCGCGTCCATATCCGCTCAGGGACGCTGGTGGGCACGGCATAGTTCGTAGACGGAAGGAATGTCTCGTCGTGGTCTTGCACATAGGTCATCACCGCCATCCCCAGCTGACGCGCGTTCGAAAGGCACGCCGTCTGACGCGCACGCTCGCGCGCCTGCGCAAAGACAGGGAACAGAATCGCCGCCAACACCGTGATAATCGCAATCACTACTAACAGCTCAATCAGCGTGAAACCGAAACGATAGCGCATAGAGACCTCTGCAATATTATAGCCCAAATCGCATGCGTCGGGTAGAATTACCCCGTGAAACATCAGGCGAGCATTCCGATTGAGTCGCTCACGCCGCGCCAGATAGTAGCGGAGCTGGATAAGTATATTGTCGGTCAAGCAAAAGCAAAACGCGCCGTCGCGATTGCCTTGCGCAACCGCTATCGTCGCCAACAGCTGCCCCCCGAACTGCGCGACGAGGTATTGCCCAAAAATATCTTGATGATAGGACCCACGGGCGTCGGCAAGACCGAGATTGCCCGCCGTTTAGCGATGCTGGTGCGTGCGCCGTTCGTGAAAGTGGAAGCCACCAAGTTCACCGAAGTGGGCTATGTGGGGCGCGATGTCGATTCGATGGTGCGCGACCTCGCCAATGTCGCCGTGCGCATGGTAGAGCAGGAGAAGATGGAAGAGGTGCGCCCTCGCGCCGCGCGACGCGCCAACGAACGGCTGGCGACCTTACTGCTTGACCGTGAAAACCGCCCTAAACGCACGCGCCGACGCGAGACTTCGCCCCTCGAGATGATTTTTCAAATGCTCAACCAGTACGAGGATGAAGACGAAGAGATTTCGCTGCCTGACGAGGAGCCCGAATCGCCCGGCGAAAAGATCGACCGTCGTTCCCGACGACGCAAGGTGATGGAGCAACTCAAGTCGGGCGTGCGCGATGAAGAAACCGTCGAAATCGAGGTGGAGGAGAGCATTACCCCCTTCGTGCAGGTGTTCTCGCCTCAGGGCATCGAAGAGATGGGGCTGGACACCGACCTGTTGCCCCCGTTCGGACCGCGTAGCCGCAGTCGGCGCTTGGTCACCATCGCAGAAGCCCGTGAAATCTTCACTCAGCAGGAAGCGCGTAAGATGATTGACCGTTCCGCCGTCGTTCGCGAAGCAGTGATGCGTGTGGAGCAGACAGGGATTATCTTCCTCGATGAGATCGACAAAATCGCTGGCTCGGGGCGCGCGGTGGGGCCCGATGTGAGTCGCGAGGGCGTGCAGCGCGACCTGTTGCCGATTATCGAAGGCTCCACGGTCGCCACCAAGTTCGGTCCTGTGCGTACGGATCATATCCTGTTTATTGCGGCGGGCGCGTTCCACACTGCCAAGCCGTCGGACTTAATCCCCGAGTTGCAGGGGCGTCTGCCCATCCGCGTAGAGCTGGAGCCGCTCGACGCGCAGGATTTCCGTCGCATTCTCACCGAGCCGAAAAACGCGCTCACGAAGCAGTACCAGCAGTTGATGGCGACCGAGGGCGTGTCGCTGGAGTTCACCACCGATGCGATTGACGAGATTGCCCGTATCGCAGGCGAAGTGAACGCCCGCACGGAGAACATCGGCGCTCGACGCCTGCATACTGTGATGGAGCGCCTGATGGAAGACCTTTCGTTCCATGCGCCCGACCACGCGGGCGAGCATATCGTGATTGACCGCGCCTATGTGCAAGAGAAGCTCGCCGATGTGGTGAAGGATGTGGACTTGAGCCGATATATCTTGTGAGGCGCGTTAGGGCGTTGTCTCGTAGACGCCCATCGCGCGGAACCGCTGATAGCGTTGCTCGCGCAGGGCATCAGGCGTCCACTTGCCGAGTTCCTCGTACTGTTGCAGCACGGCGGCGCGCACGCTCAGCGCGGTGGTCTGCGGGTCGCGATGCGCTGCGCCCAACGGCTCTGGAACCACCACATCCACCAGCCCGAGCTCCAGCGCGTTGTCGGCGGTGAGTTTGAGCGCGTCGGCGGCTTGGGGGGCTTTGTTCGGGTCGCGATAGAGAATCGCGGCGCACCCTTCGGGGGGGATTACGGAGTAGATGGCGTGTTCCAGCATCAGCACGCGGTTCGCGGCGGCTAAGGCGATTGCGCCGCCGCTGCCCCCCTCGCCAAGGATGACCGCAACGGTCGGAACCGTGAGTTCGAACAGCGTGAGCATCGATTGCGCAATCGCCTCGCTGACGCCGCGCGATTCCGACTCGACGCCGGGGTCGGCGGCGGGCGTGTCGACGAGGGTCAGCACGGGCAAGTGGAACTTCTCGGCAAGGCGGAACAGGCGCATCGCCTTACGGTAGCCTTCGGGTTTCGCCATCGCGAAGTTGCGCTTTTGACGCTCTTTCAGGTCGCGCCCCTTCTGCTGACCCACCACCATCAGCTTGTAGCCGCCGAGCTTCGCCAAGCCGCCCACAATCGCGGGGTCGTCGTAGCCGAGACGGTCGCCGTGCAGCTCCAGAAAACTCTCGCACATCAGCCGAATGTAGTCGAGCGCGTAGGGGCGTTTCGGGTGTCGGGCGAGCAGCACCTTGTCCCACGGGCGCAGGTGCGCGAAGATTTGGCGCAGGAGGCGTTCGCGTTGCGCCTCCAGCTCGGCAATCTCGCGCGAGCGGTCTAATCCTTTCTCCGCCGCAAGCTGGCGCAACTCGGCGATTGCGCTTTCAAGCTCGTTGATGGGCTTCTCGAAGTCGAAGATGGTCATCATGGCGCATGCGCCTCCACAGGCAGGAACATCTCCAGCAAGTAGGTCAGCGTCGGGCGCAGCTGCTTGCGCGGCACAATCAGGTCTACCATGCCGTGTTCGTGTTGGAACTCGGCGGTTTGGAAGTTGGCAGGGGGCTTGCCGACGCTCGCTTGCGCAGCGACGCGCTGCCCAGCGAATCCGACAAGCGCGCCTGGCTCAGCAAGGATCACATCCGCCAACGATGCAAAGCTCGCCAGTACGCCCGCCATCGTTGGGTCGGTGAACACGGCGATATAGGGCATGCCCGCGCGTTGCAGCTTGCCGACGGCGGCAGTGGTCTTCGCCATCTGCATCAGCGAGAGAAGACCCTCCTGCATACGCGCCCCGCCCGATGCACAGAACAGAATCACAGGCAGCCGACGCTCCACGCCGCGCTCGAAACAGCGCGCGACCTTCTCGCCGACCACCGAACCCATGCTTCCGCCCATAAAGCCGAAATCCATCGCGCCAATCACGATTGCATGACCGCTCAGGGTCGCGACGCCCGTGATGATGGCGTCGGTCTCGCCCGACGCAGCGACGCCCTTGCGGAGTTTGTCGGCGTAGTCGGGAAACTGCAACGGGTCCGCCGAGCGCAACTCGGCGTCGGTCTCTTGAAAGCTGTCGGGGTCTACCGTGATTTGGATTCGCTCGCGTGCGCGCAGGCGATGGTGATGCCCGCAGTGGGGACACACGCGCATCGCCCGCTCGAAGTCGGGAGCAAAGAGGATTTTTTTGCACTTGGCGCACTGCACCCACTGCTCCGCGCTTGCCTGCACTGCCGCTCGCCTTTGCATACGCGCCTCCTCCCGTGTGGCTTGGACCTCAGTCCAAGCATCGGTGCGACGACAGGAATGGCGTCGCACCTATACTTTCGTCCAAGTTTAATGCACGGACAGGAATGTCCGTGCCACGGGAAACTCTAATTCTGGTGCCGGAGGTGGGACTCGAACCCACACCTGAGTCGCCCCAGACCGATTTTTGAGACCGGCGCGTCTACCCGTTCCGCCACTCCGGCTTGGACGCCAATTATACCCTAATCGTTCGGCTCGTCAAGATTGGGTATACCTTGAGCGATGAGCGTTCGCACTGTGTCTCGATGGCTTTGGGGTTTCACGCCGATATTGCTCCTGCTGACCTGCGCGACGCACGCTTACAGCCAATCGCTCACCGAATCGCAACGGCAAGAGGTGTTCCAGTTTGTGTGGGAAGAGGTCAAACGCTCCCACTACGACTCGCAGCTGGGGGGCGTAGATTGGGACGCCGTGCGCGAGCAGTACGCGCCGAGAGTCCGTGCGGCGACCGCCGATAGCGAGTTCTACACGCTACTCAATCAGATGCTCGGCGAGTTGAAGCAGTCGCATTTCACGGTTATACCGCCGGGCGCGTTCGTGGCGCAGGAGGAGGCGCGAACGCGCCTATCGGACGGCGAGACAGGGCTAACCATTCAGCTGGTGGAGGGGCGTCCTGTCATAACGCGCGTGCGCCCCGGCTCGCCCGCCGCACGGATGGGCGTCCCGCCAGGCGCGGAAATCCTGCAGATCGACGATTTACCGACCGAGCAGCTGCTGCAGCGCATTCGCGAACGCAAACTACCTTCGGTAGAGGAGCGATTTGAGGCGTACTTGGCGTTTCGCGCCTTTTTGAGTGGGCGTTCGGGCAGCGAGACTCGCCTGCGCTATCGCGACTTGGACGACAACGAGCACACAGTCGCGCTCACACGCGAGGCGATGCGCGGCGCGCGCGTGCAAATCGGCTTCATCCCCGAAATCCGCGTGCATATCGAAAGCCGTATCCTGCCAGGCAACATCGGCTACCTGGCGTTCAACGCCTTTTTCCCGCCCGTGATGCGCGAGCTGCCCCAACGCCTGCGCGAGCTGGCGGACACTGATGGGCTAATCATCGACCTGCGCGAGAACATCGGCGGTATCGGACTGATGGCGGGCGGCGTGATGGGGCATCTGGTACGGCGCGAGACCGTGCTGGGCACGATGCGCCTGCGCGACGGCACATTCGGAATCGTCGCTTACCCCCAAACCCCGAACTATCGCAAGCCTGTGGTGGTGCTGGTAGATGAGTTCTCGGTTTCCACTGCCGAGATTTTCGCGGCGGGGATGCAGGAGGCAAAGCGTGCAATCGTCGTCGGGCGCCCGACGCCTGGCAAAGCGCTGCCGTCCAAGATTGTGCAACTGCCCTATGGCGGCTACTTGCAGTGTGTGATTGCCGACTACGAGACGGCGCGCAGGCGTCGGATTGAGGGCGTGGGCGTGCAGCCCGACTTCGAGGTCGAGCTCACGCGCGCGATGTTCCGTCAAGCCCCAGACCCTGTGTTGCAGCGGGCGGTGGAGCTGCTAAAACAGGCGTCCGCTCAGTAGGTAGAGGGTCTGCGCGGCGTCCGCTCGGCGAATGGGCGCGTCGGGTTGGAAGCGTAGCCCCTCAGGAGTGAACGCCTCCAAGCCGTCCCAAATCGCAGGCGAGAAGCGACGCTCCGCCAACTGCGCGATGAACAGGTAGTCGGGGTCGTCGGTAGGCACATCGATATAAGGCGCGACCTGCCCGACCGCGCGGTTCCACTCGCCCGATTCAAGAATCGCCATCGCGCGGGTCAGCCAGCGGATGAAGTCGCGCCGACGGATGGGTTCATCGGGGTTGAAACGGCGGTTTTCCGCGCGTTCGATGACGCCCAGCAGGAACAGGTTCTGTACGGGCACGGCGTAGGGGTGTCCGAACAGCACATCCGTAAACGCCAGCCCCTGAAACCGCTCTTCGGGCAGGCTCGGCTTGAGGGTGCGCAAGTGCTTCCACAGCAGGCGCGCCGCCTCGCCGCGCGTCAGGGGCTGCTCAGGCGCCATGCGCTCCTCGGGGAAGTAGCCCCGCGCCGCCAAGAACTGAATCGCCTCAAAATAGCGCGTTTGAGGCGTCACATCGGGGAAGTAGTAGATGTATTGCCTGAAACGACGCAGCAGCTCGCGTTGGATGTCGGCAGGGTTAATCCGACGCAGGGATATGCCCGTTTGCAGATGCAACACTGCCGCCACGCCTGCCGCCTGACCCATATTCATCCGTACAGGCTCCATTCGCAGGCTGCCAATCGCCACATGGCTCGCCGAGACGCAGGTGGTTACCAGCAAACCCTCCACGCGCTTGGGCACTAAGACGCCGTAGGGCACTTGGTACCACGGCGTGTACTGGAAAATCCAGAACTCGCCCTCGCCCATGTGCGCGATTTCGGGCACAGGCTCGCCCTCGTTGACCACCACGCGGCGCACGGCGTGCGAGTCCATCGGGTAGTCGCCAATCGCGATGCTGTCGGCGCGGACGCGCTCGCGCGCCAGCGTGATGTCCATCTGCTGCAGGAACACCTCGCCCTCAATCCGTCGCGCTTTCCGCACATAGAGGATGGGGGGCAGGTTATCGCTGTCGCGGAACTCATCCTCCGCCAGCCCCAAGTTCGGCTGACCCAGCTCGGTCTGGATATAGTGCAGGTAGCCCAGCACATGGTTTTTATAAATCTGATAGATGCGCTGGCGTTCTTCCCAGCTCGCGGTGGGATAGCGGTAGTTCACCTCTTGCAAGGTTGTGCCGTGCGGGTGCTGGTTCACTTCGAACTTGTTGCCGGGGATGCGTCCGTAAAGATATGCCCACGAGCGTTCCCACGGGGGCGACAGCACATACTCTAAGCGGTTGTAGTTGGGCGGCGGGTTGCCCACCTGCGGCGTGGGGTAGTTCTGCACAATCATCAAGATTGCGTAGCCGGGAATGCGTCGGTCGCCTGCGCCTGTGCTGCCGGGCAGGAATCGGTCGTTGAGGCGGTCGTAGTACAGCACGCCTGCGTGGGGTTCTTCAGGGCTGCGCGGCTCGCGTCCGATTCGGTAGGGCGCGCCTGCCCACGCCGCGATGTCGCCCTCAGCGGTCGCGTCGATCACCACGCTGGCGAAGAACCGCCCCCGTCGCGCCCCATCCAAACTCACAAACTCCACGCCCGTTATCCGATTGCCCTGCTTGAAAACGCGCGTGGGGCGCACGCCGAAGTAAAGATCGATGTTCGGCTCGGCGTACACCATCTCTTTGAGCAGCATGTTCGCCACCCACGGCTCGAAGTTCAGCCCGTTGCGGTAGAAGTAGACGGTAGTATCGTCCCCGCGCGCTTTGTAGTGGGCTTCCACGCGCTGTCGGAACTCCTCGTACAGCCCGTTGATGCGGTCGCGTTGGCGCACATCGGTGACGGCGACGCCGTTGGTAATCATGCCGCCGAGCCGATTGGTGGGTTCGATTAGCGCGACTTTGACGCCCATACGCGCGGCGGTAATCGCTGCGCCGACGCCCGACGCCGTGCCGCCCACAACCAGAATCGGGTAGCGCGCCTCCGAAGGCAGGGCGCGATAGGTACGATCCACACGCTCGACGCTCTGTGAAACGCGCCCATCCGCATAGAGCGCCTCCACCGCCACTCGGTACGCGCGCCCTGCGGTCAACCCTGTGAAATCATACGATTTGGCGGCGGCGTCCAGTTCGGCGACGAGCGAACCGTCCAACAGCACACGATAGCCAGCAGGGTTCTCGCCGTGCGGGGGCAGCCAATAGAGTGTAATGCGCTCTGTGCTGCGCGGGATTGCCTCCACCGAGCGGGGAACCGCCTGCGCGTAGCTCAACGCCAGCAACGCAATCCATAACCCAATCGACAGCCAACCTCGTTTCATAACCAACCTCCAATCTGCCAAACATGGGGGAATGTAAGTGTACCTGAAGCCCGTCAGATGCCATCGCGCGGCAGCGTCTGATAGTAGACGCCGCCGCGCTCCCTCCCACGCAACGAAAACTCCTACTTCAACTGGAACAACGCCTGCGACGCGCTCAAGAGCTCGTTGGCGCGCTGCAAGAACATCTCCGACTCCTCAAGTGTCATGTTCAGCCGATTGAGAACGCGCGTGTCGAACGGCTCTTGCGGCGCTTCGGGGTTCATCTGGTAGCCCAATCGGTTCGCGCAGTGGTCGGTGTACTCGATGAGGGCGCATGTCGGGTCGTCTACTTCCAGCGATTGGTGGTGGTAGCGTATCATCTGGGCAATCGACTTGGGCAGTTTCCAGCGTTCCACCAGCAGCGCGCCCACCTCCTCGTGGGTGAAGCCGAACAGCTCCTGCTCCGCTTGATGGACGGGTTTGCCTTGATGGTGCACCAGGTCATACAGCTCGCCCATCCAGTTGGTGAGCGCGGCGCTGATAACCAACTTGCCCACATCGTGCAGCAGCCCTGCTGTGAACGCCTCGTTGCGCACGCGCGTATCGAACTGACGCGCGCCCATCTGCGTAATCAGCCCGACCGCCAGCGAGTGTGTCCACATCCCGCTCACATGCGGGGTGTAGCCAATCAGCGCACGCTGGAACAGCGGATAGGTCGCCGCAATCAAGGCGAGGTTCTTCACAGTGTTCATCCCCAGCACTACCACCGCTTCCTCAATCGTCGCGACTTGGCGACTCATGCCGTAGTAGGCTGAGTTGGCAATCCGTAAGACGCGCGTCGTGAACCCCTGATCTTTACTAATCTCCTGCGCCACCTGCTGCGCATGGACATTTGGATCGTCCACCATCTGATAAACTCGCATGACCACTGCAGGCAAGCTCGGCAAGTCTTGCATGCGTGTGATTAATTCATCCGCCGATTGAACAGTCCGTGTGAGCGTCGTTGGCATCGCAGTTCCTCCACATGGGCGTTCTACCACATTCGCGCCCCAAATTCACATCGGTTGCTCCTAACGGCTTCCCAGACAATCGTTGAGCGTTAGCATCGGGCGCACATCAGGTATAAAATGCTCGGTATGCATCCGTACATCGTTACACTCATTCGCGGCGATGGGATCGGTCCCGAAATCGCCGAGTCGGTCGTTGAGATTTTCGAGGCGGCATCCGCGCCCGTGCGCTGGGAAGAGGCGTATGCAGGGCTGAGCTGCCTGGAGCAATACGGCGCGCTCTGCCCGGAGGCGACTTTGCAGTCGATACGGCGCAATCGCGTCGCGCTTAAGGGGCCCACGACCACCCCCATCGGCGGCGGGCATCGCAGTATCAATGTCGCCATCCGCAAGGCGTTCGAGCTGTTCGCGAATGTGCGCCCTGCGCGTTCCATTCCTGGCGTGCAGTCGCGCTACAACGATATCGATATCATCTTGGTGCGCGAGAACATCGAGGATACCTACGCAGGCGTGGAGTATTGGCAGACGCCCGATGTCGCCGAGTCGCTGCGCCTGATTTCGCGTCCTGGCTCGGCGGCGGTGATACGCTATGCGTTCGACTTGGCGCGGCGGCTGGGCAGGCGCAAGGTGACCTGCGTGCATAAGGCGAACATTCAGAAACTCTCGGACGGGCTGTTTTTGGAGTGCTTCCGCGCGATTGCGCAAGAGTACCCCGACTTGGAAAGCGACGATATTCTGGTGGACAACGCCTGTATGCAGCTGGTGTTGCGTCCGGAGCGGTTCGATGTGATGGTGTTGCCGAACCTATTTGGCGACATCGTGAGCGATTTGTGCGCGGGTCTGATTGGCGGGTTGGGCGTTGCGCCGGGGGGCAACATCGGCAACGGCTACGCGGTGTTCGAGGCGGTGCATGGCTCTGCGCCTGATATTGCAGGCAAGGGCATCGCCAACCCGACGGCGTTTATCTTGTCGGCGGTGCAGATGTTGCACCACTTGGGGCTGCACGCGGACGCGGAGCGGATTGAGAGCGCGCTGCGCTACACGCTGGTTTCGGGCATCAAGACGCGCGACTTAGGCGGCAACGCGAACACGCGCGAGTTCACGAAGGCGATTATCAGCAATCTGCCCCCCCGCGCGCAGGTACAGGCGCAGAACGAGCCTGTGGCGTCGCCGTACTGCACGCCGATGCTGCCGCCGCGCGACACCGCGCAAGAGGGGTGGCTAACGGTGGGCATCGACCTCTTCTTCCACGCGCTGCAACCGCCTAACGACCTGCCCCCGCAGGAGGGCGCGCTGCGATTGGTTGCCGTCTCGAATCGCGGCGTCGCGCTGGAGGCGAACCCTGCCGAGGAACGCTATCTGCTCAACTGGTATCGGGCGCGCTATGTCGCCGAGCAACCCCTCAGCGAGGACGCCCTCAACGAGGCTTTGAATGCGCTTGCGCCGCGCCTGCACTGGACCACGCTGCAGCGGCTCTACCGCACGCGCGAGGGGCAAAACCTGTTCAGCCCCATCCTAACGGATTGAGCGTGCGCTCAGCGGTCCACGCCGATACCGAGTTGGCTCTCTGCGGGGCGTTCGTTCTGGATAGCCCAGTTGAGCCAGTTGCGGGCGTTGCCTGCGAACTCTATGCTGGGCGGATAGGAGTCGTTGCCTGCGGCGTCGATGAATAGCCCCAGCGCGAGTCCGCGCTCGCGCAGAGTGCCTCGCCCTATCGGGTTCGCCCTGCCGAAGTTGGCTTGGTCGCTACGCGCTTGGTAGAGGTCGTCGCCTGCCAAGTCCACGAAGACGCCGACGCCGTTCGCGTTCGCGCCGCCGAGCGCGAGGCTCGGCGCGTTGTAGGCGTCGTTGCCCGCGAAATCGAAGAGGTATCCGATTGAGAAGTCGTGTCCTGCGCCCATCGCCATGTTCATCGCGGCGAGGTAGCGGTCGTCGCCCAGGCGGTCTTCGAGGTAGCCGATAGCGAAGTGTGCGCCTGCGCCCTGCACATACCATACTCCTTCACGCAAATCGTCGCCTTGCAGGTCGATGAGCAAGCCGACGCCGCCCCAGTAGCCCACGCCCTGTCCGAACACGCCGCAGAGGTATCGGTCGCTGCCCTGCACATCGACCAGCATGCCGACGCCGCCCGCCCACGAGCGTCCATCGGAGTAGTCGGCGCGCCTGCCGTAGCCTGCGCCCTGCGCCATGCTGATATTGCGCTCGGCGGTTTGGGGCGAGGGGAACTCCAGAGGCGTCGGATGGGCAGTATAGCTGTCGTCGCCGAGCGCGTCATGTAGCAGTCCAAAGCCCTTCACGCCGCCGAAGCCCTGCCCTTCGTAAAAGCAGGCGTACTGGTCGCGCCCTTCGCGTTCCACCAGCGCGCCGACGCCCATCATCGCCGCGCCTTGAGCGAAGGCGTAGCTGTCATACAGGTCGTTGCCCTGCAGGTCGATGAGCATGCCCACGCCGAATCGGGCGGCGCCCAGCCCGGCAGCCTGCGTGCGGTACACATCGTTGCCCTGAAGGTCGGCTAAGACGGCGTAGCCGAGCGTCGCGCCGCCGAATGCCATACCCAACTTGCCCGTGCGGATCTCGCGTTCCATCAGCGGTTTTTGCAAGGTCGCAGCGTCGTCGGCGTAGCGGTCGTCGCCCGAGAGATCGATAAGCATCGACGCGGCGTTGTCCAGCGTGAGCGTCGCGCCGCCGCCGTAGTAGGTATCGTCGCCGCCTGTGTCGATAAGCAGCAGATAGGGCAGGCGTTCGTGCGTGTCGTTGCCTGCGCCGCAGAGCCGAATGCGTCCCCACGGCGTGTCGATGTTCGCCTCGAACGGTTTGCTGAGCGACTGCTGTGCATCGGCGTCGGCTTTCTGGAATGCGTCGATGACCTGCTGCGCCGCCAGCACGCAGTCGTGTCCGCCTGCCAGCAGGCGTGGCAGGTCGACGCGCTCCAACGCCTTCTCCATCAGCAGTATCTCGGGGTTGGGCGACGCGCCGTCCAGTCGCGCTTCGAAATCCTTAATCGGGCGATTGAGGAGTTGGAACAGTGCGTTGCGTTCATCGGGCGTAAGTTCGCGCAGGGCGGCGTCGCGCCAGCGTCGGGATTCGATGGCGACATAGATGAGGAACGCCGTCTGTTGCTGCACGATTGTAGGCGCGGTTTGTTGGGCGCGTTGGAGTTGCGTGCGCACGGCGGGCGGGATGGGCGCGTTGGCGGCTTGGTAGAGCTGCACAACGGCTTGCTCCAGCGCGTTGGGCGCGTTCGCCTGCTCGCGCCACGCTTGCAACGGGTCGCCCACCAGCGTGCGACGCATCGAGACGCCTATCGCGCTTGCGCCCGACTCCACCGCCGCCACAGGTCGCCCCACCGCGCCCACCACGCTGTTGCGCAGCCGCTCCGCGTAGTACGGCAGGCGCAGCGGGTCGTCCAAGAGCATCTCGAACAGCGGCGTGGTGTATTGCGTGCGGTAGAAGTAATCGAACAGGCGTGGGTGGAAGCGCGCCGCCGTCGGGGTCAGGTTCGCCAACGCCAACGCCTCTTGGAACAGCGCGTCGGTGTCCAGTTGAGCGCATGCCGTTGCAATCAGCCACCAGCTGCACAATAAAGAGCGCAAGCGCATACGATTCCGTTCGCCCTCTCCGCGCGTTTTCCTGTGCTGAGGTACACTTTAAGGTGCGGTTATGAGCTCCCTACGCTGGAAGTTTCGGCGGTTGCTTGCGATGTCGCCAGACGAGATAGCGTTGCGCGCTGCGCGCGCCCTGCACGAACGGCTACGCCCGCTGCCGAAAGAGCCGCCAGAGCAGACTTGGCGACGCTACTACCCGAACACCGACCCCACGCGCACGCTGATCAACTGGCGCGAGCGGCTCAACCTGCGCCCCGACGCTCTCGGCGACGCCGAACGCACGGCGATTATCTCGGAAGCCGACGCGCTGATGCACGGGCAGTGGACGCTGTTCGGCTACCCTGTCCAGCTGGACGACCCGCCCCAGTGGCGACGCAACTACTGCTTGGGCAGCGATTGGATGGACGCGCCCGCCCAAACCATCGACTATCGGCGCATCGATGTCGCTGGGGGCGTGAAGTATGTGTGGGAGCCGTCGCGTGGGCAACCGATTTTGCGCTTAGCCACTGCCTACGCGCTGACGGGGGAGCCACGCTATGCCCAGACTGCCCTGCGCTGGCTGCTGGACTGGATCGAGCGCAACCCGCGCGGCTGGGGCGTCCACTGGACCAGTGCGCTGGAGCATGCCATCCGTGTCTTCGCGTGGGGCTACGCGCTCGCGTTGCTGGGCGAGCAGGCATGGGAGGCGCAGGCGGCGACGCGCGCGCTGGGCGCGCTGATTCAACACGCGGAGTTCATCGAACGCCGCCTTTCGCCAGGGTCGTCGGCGAATAATCATCTGATTGGCGAGGCGGCGGCGTTGGCGTTTCTGGGGCAACTGCTGCCCCCGCATCCGCGCGCGCAGCGCTGGGCGCAACGCGGCTTGACCACGCTCGAGCGCGAGGCGCAGCGGCAGTTCTTCGACGACGGCGTGAACGCCGAGCAGGGCTTCGGGTATCTGCCGTTCGTGTGGGAGTTCTACCTGCACGCCTACCGCTGGCAGCCGCTGCCCAGCGCGACCGCCACGCGCTTGCAACGCAACCTCGAGTTCGTGCGCAATGTGATGGACGCTTCAGGCTATGTGCCTCAGGTGGGCGACGAGGACGACGGCGCGGTCGCGCCGCTATGGCGCGCGGAGGCGAACCGCTACCGCGTGGTGGGGCGCGCGCTGGCGATGCTCCTGCACGCCGAGCCGCCCCCTGCCTACACCGAGTCGGACGACGCGCTGGGCTTGTGGCTGTTCGGCGAAGCGCCGCCCGCGGGCGCACGGCTCACCGAATCGCGCCTCTACCCCGACGGCGGCTACGCCGTTCTCCACTCCGAACGCTGGCAAGTGCTGTTCGATGCCGGGCCGCTGGGGCTGGGGAGCCTCGCGGCGCACGGGCACGCCGACGCGCTCAGCGTGTGGGCGTCTTACGCAGGGAAGCCGCTGCTCATCGACGCAGGCACTTACGCTTACCACGAAGACCCCGAATGGCGCAACCATTTCCGAAGCACGCCCGCGCATAACACGCTGACGCTGGACAATCTCAACCAGTCGGAGATACTGGGCGCGTTTCTGTGGGGCAGGCGCGCGCGCGCCGAGTTCACCCAGTGCAATCTGGGCATGCGCCAAGTGGAGGGCGCGACCGACGCCTACCTGCCCGACCGAGTCGCGCGATGCGTGCGCGTGTCCGACGCGCAGCTGCTCATCATCGACACGATAGAGCCTGATGCGGCGAGCGCGGCACAGTGGCGCTGGCACTTCCACCCCGATTGGCAAGTGCAGCCCGACGGCGAAAATAGCTGGCGCATCACCGATGGGCAGCGCGCGATACGGCTCGCCTTGGCAGGGCTGACAGACTACACGGCGCGCCTTTATTCTGGCGACGAGGCGTCCAAGCTCGGCTGGTACTCGCCCCGCTTTGGGCACAAGGTTCCCTGCGCAACGCTGGAGGTGGAAGCGCCCCTGCGAGACGATACGCTGCGCGTGGAGTGGCAGTTCGGCGCGGGCGAGGCTTAGCCAGACCGCTCGGTTGGGGGGTCCGCAGGCGCGTCGCTCAAGACGCCCATCGGCAGCAGATGCCCCAGCTTCTCCGCCTTAGTGCGCAGATAGCGAATGTTGTACGGCGTCGGGGGGGAGACCAGCGGCACATGCTCCACGATTTCCAGTCCGTAGCCTTCCAATCCCGCGATTTTTTTGGGGTTGTTGGTCATCAAGCGGATTTTGCGCACGCCCAAGTCCACCAGCACCTGTGCGCCCAGCCCGTAATCGCGCAGGTCGGGTTTGAACCCCAGTGCTTGGTTCGCCTCGACGGTGTCCAGCCCGTGTTCTTGCAGGTGGTAGGCGCGCATCTTGTTCACAATGCCGATGCCGCGCCCCTCTTGGAGGATATAGACCAGCACGCCGCGTCCCGTCTCGCCGATTTTGCGCAGCGCGAGGTCTAACTGTGCGCCGCAATCGCAACGGAGCGAGCCGAGCAGGTCGCCCGTGATGCAGCTCGAGTGCATGCGCACCAGCACGGGGTCGCCGTCGTCGACCTTGCCCATCACCAGCGCGAGGTAGGGTTCGGCTTCCACATCCGATTCGTAGACATAGACCGTGAAGTTGCCGTAGCGCGTGGGCAGGAACACAGGCGGCGCGGCGCGGTGGATGAGCTTCTCGTGTTGACGGCGGTAGGCAATCAGGTCGGCGATGGTGAGGATTTTCAGCCCGTGCTTGCGGGCGACATTGATAAGCTGGGGCAGTCGCGCCATCGAGCCGTCCTCGTTGAGGATTTCGCAGATGACGCCTGCAGGGAACAGCCCTGCGAGCCGTGCGAGGTCAACCGCCGCTTCGGTGTGCCCCGCGCGGCGTAGCACGCCGCCTGACGCCGCGCGCAAGGGGAACACATGCCCCGGTCGCACGAAATCGTCGGGCTTGGCGTTGGGGGCGCAGAACTTTTGGATGGTGAGCGCGCGGTCAAACGCCGAGATGCCCGTGCTGACGCCCTCGCGGGCGTCGATGGCTTCCGCCATGGGCGTGCCGAACTGAGCAGTGTTCACCTTGCTCATCATCGGGATGCCCAGCTTGTCCAAGCGTGCGCCGTCGGTGGGCAGGCAGAGTAAGCCGCGTCCATGCACCACCATAAAGTTCACGGCTTCGGGCGTGACCTTCTCCGCCGCCATCAGGAAGTCGCCCTCGTTCTCGCGGTCTTCGTCGTCGACCACGATGAGCATGCCGCCTGCGCGGATAATCGCGATGGCTTCCTCGACCGACGCGAACAGTTGCGGATCGCGCTCGACAGTTGCAGGTGTTGCTGGCTGCATCAATTGTAAAGTATACCCCACGGCTTTGGTGCGTGTGCGTGTCGCTACTCTGAAGCGTCTTAGGCGACGCCCTCTGTGAGCGCGTAGAGGCTGTTCAGTGTCGTTTCGAAGTCGGGTCGTTCGTCGCGCGTTTGGCGCAGGAATTGACGGATGGCGTCCAAGCGGGCGATGGCGGCGTCCACCAGCGGGTTCGCGCCTTGCTGATACGCGCCGATAGCGATGAGGTCTTCGGCTTCCTTGTACGCGGCGAGGAGGCGGCGCAGGCGGTTGGCGGCTTGCATATGTTCGGGCGAGGCGATGTTGGGCATCACGCGCGAGAGGCTCGCCAGCACATCGATGGGCGGGTAGTGCCCCTGCTGGGTGAGGGTGCGCGAGAGGACGATGTGTCCGTCCAGGATGGCGCGGGCGGTGTCGGCGATCGGGTCGTTGAGGTCGTCGCCGTCGACCAGCACGGTATAGAGCGCGGTAATGCTGCCGTGTGCGCTGTTGCCGGCGCGTTCGAGCAGGCGGGGCATCAGCGCGAACACGGAGGGCGTGTAGCCGCGCGCGGCGGGCGGCTCGCCTGCCGACAAGCCAATCTCGCGTTGCGCCATCGCCAAGCGCGTGAGTGAGTCCATCATCAGCACCACCAGCTTGCCTTGGTCGCGGAAGTATTCGGCGATGGCAGTGGCGGTGAAGGCGGCTTTCTGGCGCACGATGGCGGGCTGGTCGGAAGTGGCGACCACCAGCACGGAGCGTTGCAGCCCCTCCTCGCCGAGGCTGTCCTTGATAAACTCGCGCACTTCGCGTCCGCGCTCGCCAATCAGCGCAATCACATTCACTTCGGCGGCGGTGTTGCGGGCAATCATGCCCATCAAGGTACTTTTGCCGACGCCGCTGCCGGCGAAGATGCCCACGCGCTGTCCGTAGGCGCAGGTGAGCAGCGCGTCGATGGCGCGCACGCCGAGCGGCAGCGGGGCGCGCAGGGGCGGTCGCTCTAAGGCGGGGGGCGCCTCGGCGTTGAGCGGATAGCGCGATACGGGCGCGAAAGCGGGCTTGCCGTCCATCGGATTGCCCAGCCCGTCCAGCACGCGCCCCAGCATCGCCTCCGACACGCCCACCGACGCCGTTTGACCAGTCGGGATGACCTCGCTGCCAGGCGACACGCCTGTCAACTCGCCCAGCGGGGTCAGCAGCGTGCGCCCGTTCCGAAAGCCGACCACCTCCACTTGCAGGGGCGTCTCGCGCCGACCGCGCTCAATCAGGCACAACTCGCCCAACTTCGCAGGCGGACCCTGCGACTCGATGAGCAGCCCCACTGCGCCGACCACGCGCCCATGCACGCGCACTGGGTCGGCGCTACGCACCGCCTCCAGAGCGGCTCGCCAGTTCATCACAGAGGATTATCGGCAACTATGCGTCGGGTTGCCACTCGAAGCAACTGCGCGGCGTCTCCCACAAGCGCACGCCCGCCAAACGCACGACGCCTTGTAGGTGCGGCTGCAAACGCGCCACAATAAACGCCACAAGGTTCTCCGAAGTCGGCGGGATCTGGTCGAAGGGCGGCGTCTCCTCGTTGAGAAACTTGTGGTCTAAGTGCGCCAACACCTCCGCTTGCACCAGTGCGTCGATCGTCGTGATGTTCATCACCATCCCTGTGAGGGGGTCGGGCGCGCCTCGAACCGTGATTTCCAGTTTGTAGTCGTGTCCGTGCCCGTGCGGGTTGGAACATTTGCCATAGAGGGCGCGGTTTTGCGCATCGCTGAGTTGGGGATTGTAGAGCCGATGCGCGGCGGAGAAGGTATAGGCGCGCGTCATGGAGATGAGCGGGCGGGCGTTGCCGTCGCTGTCGGACGCCGTATCGCCTGCATAGGTCGAGGCGAGCGCTTCCGATTCATGCACGCTCACCGATTCGACGGGCGCGCCGAGCGTCTCGCGCAGGTCGCGC
Source organism: Fimbriimonadales bacterium (assembly GCA_046294565.1). Lineage (GTDB taxonomy): Bacteria > Armatimonadota > Fimbriimonadia > Fimbriimonadales > GBS-DC > GBS-DC. Next base: position 18,298 of record JBKBKS010000001.1, on the reverse strand, counting down.
CACAGATAGAGCGCGAGGTTCTCGGTGGTGGGCAGCTGGGTCTGAAAAGCGGGGTGTTCACGGTTGATACAGCGGTGGTCGAACTGCGCGTCGATGCGTTGGCGTGTAGCGTGGGCGAGCGTCTCCCACTCGTGGGGCGTTTGCGAAGGCGTCGCGCGATAGACCACCTGCACGCGGTAGTTGTGCCCGTGATGACGCGCCGCCTTGCCGAACAGGCGCGCGTTCTCCTCAGGACTGAGATGGGGCAGATGATAAAAGTGCGACGCTTCAAACGCGAACCAGTACGCCACTCGCTGCGCCATAGCAAGATTGTACCCTACATTCGGAAGACAGGCAACAGGAAGTCCCTAAGATGTATTGGGGATTCTTTCCCGACGCCGACGAACACTATGTCGTCAGTGATGTGTTCGATGTCGATCCAGCCTCGATACCGCGAGCGACATTGGCGACCTGCTCGTTTCCGTGCATTGACTTGTCGCTGGCGGGCAAGATGCAGGGTTTGCAGCGAGGGAAGTAGTCGGGCGCATTTTGGGGATTTGTCCGCATTTTGCAAGCGCAGGGGGAAAACGCGCCTCCGCTGCTGCTGCTGGAGAATGTGAACGGGTGGCTTTACGCGCGTCATGGGGAAGATTTTCGGCTCACGATACTCACCCTAAATGAGCTTGGATATGCTTGTGATGTGTTCACCTTAGATGCGCGTCGGTTTGTGCCCTAGAGCCGCCCTCGTGTGTTTGTGATTGCAGCACGCTTGTCGGCTGAGGCGCGCAGTTATCGAAGCCTGCTGAGCCGTCCGTCCTCGCTGCTGAGAGCTGCGTACAGATGATATCGCAGGATGCCTGCGCACGGCGGTCGGCGGCAGTGGCAAGCAGTTCTTGGTGCGTGCAGGGCGCGGGCAAATCCGCATGCGCACGATGACCGCTCGTGAGTATGCACGCTTGCAAGGCGTGCCCGACGAGTATTCAATCCACGCCCCTGAGAACCGCGCGCTCACCGCGTTCGGCGACGCGGTGTGCGTGCCCGTGATACGCTGGATTGCGCACTACGCGCTCACCCCCCTGATGATGGCGCATCCCCCCACGCCCACCACCTACTCGCTCTTTGAAGACGATGGCGGATAACCTCTCTCCAGCTGACCGCCGTCGCACAATTCAGGCGGTCAAGGGTAAAGCCACCCGAATCGAGCGACGCCTGTGGGCAATGCTCGCAGGAATGCACATTCGAGGCTGGCGTAAAAACGCGACCAATCTGCCTGGCGCGCCCGATGTGGTCTTCGACAACCTGCGAATTGCAATCTTTGCGGACGGATGCTTCTGGCACGGCTGCCCTATCTGTCAACGCCCCTTGCCCAAAACCCGACAGGAATACTGGCAAGGCAAAATCGAGCGCAATATCCAGCGTGCGCAACGCTACAATCAGCAGCTCCAGCAAGCAGGATGGCGCGTAATCAGGTTCTGGGAACATGAAATCTTGCAAGAACCTCATCGCGTGCGTGGGCGGCTGAAGAGAATGCTCCGCCGAGCGAGGTGAATCGTGAGTGCAGAGTACCCCAATATCCGCGAGGAAGCGCAAAAACGCCTGAGCGAATGGTTGAGCAGCTGCACGCGACGAGGAAAGCTGCCCGCTCATGCCGCAGACGCCCCGACTGGGCGCAGCGGCGACTTTGAACTAAGCACAGCCTCTGGAAAGGTGGTGTTCCATGTAACGGCGCGCCCCAGCAGCACGCTTATCGAGAAGTGTCGCGAGAATTTGAAAGATCGGCGTCTTCCCGTAATTCTAACTCTGAAGGAGCAGGAAGCGAACGCAATTGCCTTAGCGGAAGATCAGGGAATCGCCCATCAGATTGCCGTCTTGCCAATTGAACACTTTGTTGCGACAAATCTCATCGAGTTCGCAGCGGAGCGGAACATGTCCCTGATTGATGCGTTCACTGAGATTGTCGAAGCTTACAATCGTCGGATAGACGCTGCTGAAACCGACCTCTCCTGTAAAATCCAGTTGGAGTAGCTCCCCCCCCTTGACGCGCGAGTCCCCCAGTGGGTATAATACTAGCGTCTAAGGAAGGCGAAGGAGACGCGCATCAGTGGATGGACGGCTGAACGCAGTTTGGATTTTCACGCAGACGGGCATCGGAGCGCATGTGCCGCCGCCCGTTTTTTCTGTGCTATCGGGCATCGCGGCCCTCGCGCTGCTGATTTTTGCCCTGAGCGCCACGCGCAATATGCAAAAACGCCCCGGACGCCTGCAGAACCTCGCCGAAATCATCTACGAATTCTTCGATAACCTCGCGGTGAGCGTCGTGGGCGAACACGGGCGCAAATATGTCCCCCTCGCAGGCACAATTTTCCTGTTTATTCTGTTTTGCAATCTCATGGGCTTGATTCCCCCAGGAATCGCCCCGACTGCGAGCCTCAACACGACCATCGCGCTCGCCCTGATTGTGATTCTCTATGTGCAGTACGAGGGGATTCGGGCGCGTGGGATTGGCGGCTACCTGAAACACTTCGCCCGCTGGGGCGAAGTACCCATTTTACTCTCGCCGCTGCTGTTCGTCATTGAGGTCGTGAGTGAGTTGGCGAAGCCCGTCTCGCTTTCCATTCGTTTGTACGCCAACATGTTCGGCAAGGAGCAGGTGACGATGGCGCTGATTACGGCGCTCGCGATGCCCGTGTTCAAGGCAATCTACCTGCCGTTGCCCATCCAGTTCCCCGTGATGCTACTTGGCTTGCTCGTGGCGTTCGTGCAGGCGTTCGTGTTCTCGATTCTGACCTTGATTTATCTTGCGTTGGCGACCGAGCATCACGACGAGCATCACGGCGAACACGCCCACGCGCATTAGTGGCTTGGACTTTAGTCCAAGCGTTGGTGCGACGCCATTCTTGTCGTCGCACAGGGCAGGGGCGCACGGACAGGAGTGTCCTTGCCACGATGAGATTTCCTCTCAGCACGGGAGGAGACCCTCCGCACGGAAGCGCGGAGAAGGACATAATAAACCAAGGAGGTTAGGAGACATGCAAATCGATGTTGGTGCAGGACTCTATCTGATGGGACTGGCGCTGGCAGTCGGACTGGGTCTGCCGCTGGCAGTCATCGGCGCTGGACTGGGTCAAGGGCGCGCGGTTGCAGGCGCGATGGAGGGAATGGCACGACAACCCGAAATGGCAGGGCGAATCCAGACAGGTATGATTATCGGTCTGGCGTTCATCGAGTCGCTCGTGCTGTTCTCGTTCGTCATCTTCTTCCTGCTGCAAGGACGCCTGCCGACCATCGGTCAGTAAGCGATTAGTCGGGGGCGGTAACGCGCTGCCCCCGCAGGAGGTTTTCTAACGATGCCCAATCTTTTGACGCATCTACCGAACCTGCTCGGCGCAGCGGAAGGCGAAGGCGGCGGCTTGCTGGAGCTGCTCGGGATCGACTTCAACATCCTGATTATTCAAATCGTCGGCTTTCTCGTGCTGCTGTGGGTGATGGCCAAGTTCTTCTGGAAGCCGCTGGGCAATATGCTCGAGTCGCGGCGTCAGGACATCAACGCCACCTACGACAAAATCGAAGCCGACCGCCGCGCGATGGAGCAGCTGCGCAGCGAGTACGAAGCACGACTGGCGCAGATTGAAGCCGAGGCGCGCGAGCGCATCCAGCAAGCCGTCGGCGAGGCGCAACAGCTGCGCGACCAAATCGTCACCGACGCCCGACGCCAAGCCGACGAAATCGTCGCACGCGCCCAAGAACAAGCGCAACTGGAGAGCGAGAAACTGCGCAGCGAACTCCAAACCTATGTCGCCGAACTCACCCTGCGCACAACCGAACGGCTGCTGCGCGAGGAGATGACCGACGAACGCCACCGCAGGCTCGTGCAGGAGTTTATCCAGACGGCGGAGGTGCGCTAAATGGTCGATATCCGCGTCGCCCGACGGTACGCCCGCGCCCTGTTCGAAGTCGCGCTGAAGCAGAACCTGCTCCGGCCTACCGCCGACGACCTCGCAGGGCTACGCACTCTGCTGGAGCAGTCAGCGGAGCTGCGCGCCTTCTTCTATAGCCCGCTCATCCCACGCGACCGAAAAGTTGCACACCTGCGCGAAGCGCTCCAAGCCCAGCTCCAGCCCCACACCTTGCGCCTGCTGGAGCTGCTCATCGAAAAGCGACGCGAGAAGTTCCTCGAAGCGGTCTGTGAAGAGTTCCGCAAGCTCCAAGAGGCGCATCAAGGCGTGGTGAGGGCTACCATCGAATCGGCGACGCCGCTCACCGCAGCGGAACAGAACGACATCGTCCAGAAACTACAGCACAGCACAGGCAAAACAATCATCCCGACTTTCGAGGTGAACCCCGACCTCATCGGGGGTGTGCGCGTGCAGATGGGCGACTATCAAATCGACGGAACCCTGCGCGGCGCGTTAGACCGCCTGCGCGACCACATCACGCTCGAAATCGAGCGACGCGGCGCACGCGCCGCCCGCACAGAGTAAGCGAGGTGCAATCATGGCAATCCGACCAGAGGAGATTACGAGCATCTTAGCGAAGGAAATAGAGACCGCCGACGGCAAGCCCGTCGCCGAGAGCGTCGGCACAATCCTGCAAGTGGGCGACGGCATCGCGCGCGTGTACGGGCTACCTGACGCGCAGATGGGCGAGCTGCTGGAGTTCCCCCACGAAGTGATGGGCATGGTGCTGAACCTCGAAGAGGACAGCATCGGCGTAATTGTGTTAGGCTCGGACGAGGAGCTTAAGGAGGGCGACCCCGTTAAGCGCACGGGGCGTATCGCGGAAGTGCCTGTCGGCAAGGCGCTGCTGGGGCGCGTGGTCGACGCGCTCGGACGACCACTGGACGGCAAGGGTCCCATCGTCGCCGAAGAGTACCGCCGTATCGAGGTGATTGCGCCGGGCGTCATCACGCGCCAACCTGTTAAGGAGCCGTTGCAGACAGGCATCAAAGCCATCGACGCGATGATCCCCATCGGGCGCGGGCAACGCGAGCTTATCATCGGCGACCGCTCCACTGGCAAAACCGCTATCGTGCTGGACACTTTCATCAACCAGAAGCAGACGCATCAGACCGACTCGCCTGTGTACTGTATCTATGTGGCGGTGGGTCAGAAGATGGCGGCGGTCGCGCGGTTCGTGGACACGCTGGAACGCTACGGTGCGATGGAATACTCGATCGTGGTGGTGGCGTCGGCGAGCGACCCGAACAGTCTGCAATACCTCGCGCCCTACACGGGCTGCGCGATGGGCGAATACTTCCGCGACAACGGCATGCACGCGCTGGTGGTGTACGATGACCTTTCCAAGCATGCGCAGGCGTATCGCGCCGTATCGCTGCTGCTGCGCCGTCCGCCCGGGCGCGAAGCCTATCCGGGCGATGTGTTCTACTTGCACTCGCGCCTGCTGGAGCGCGCGGCGAAGATGTCCGACGAACGCGGCGGCGGCTCGCTGACCGCGTTGCCCATCATCGAAACTCAAGCAGGCGATGTGTCCGCCTACATCCCCACGAATGTCATCTCCATCACCGACGGGCAGATTTACTTGGAGCCGAGCCTGTTCTACGCGGGTATCCGCCCGGCGATTAATGTGGGTATCTCGGTCAGTCGTGTGGGCGGCGACGCCCAGATTCGCGCCATGAAGCAGGTCGCGGGACGCCTGCGCTTGGACATGGCGCAGTTCCGCGAGGTGCAGGCGTTCGCGCAGTTCGCCTCGGATTTGGACCGTGCCACGCAGCTGCAGCTCGCGCGCGGCTTGCGCCTGCAAGAGGTGCTCAAGCAGCCCCAGTTCGTGCCGATGCCCGTCGAGGAGCAGGTGATGATTATCTTCGCGGGCACGCAGGGCTACCTCGACGACATCCCCGTCGAGAAGGTGCGGGCGTTCGAAGAGGGCTTCCACCCCTACATGCGCGAGAAGTATCCCGAACTCGGCGAGAAAATCCGACGCGAGAAGAAGCTCGACGAGGAGACCGAGCGCACCCTGCGCGCGGCAATCGAGGAATACAAGGCGAAGTTCTTACAGGAGAACGAGCGGGCATGAGAACGCTGCGAGGTATGCGGGCGCGGATCCGCGCCGCGAAGAGCATCCAGCAGATTACGCGGGCGATGAAGTTGGTGTCGGCGGCGCGCCTGCGTCGCGCGCAAGATCGCGTGCTGGCAGCGCGCCCCTACGCCCAACGCATGCACGATGTGCTCCAAGAGCTCGGACGCGCAGGCGAGCTGCCCGACCACCCCTTGCTGCACAAGCGCGAGCCGCGCACCTACGGGTTCGTACTGGCAACCTCCGACCGCGGGCTGTGCGGCTCATATAACATGAACCTCATCCGCGCGCAGCAGAACGCCCTGCGCGAGATGCAGCTGCGCCCCGAACAGGTGCAGCTCATCTGCGTCGGGCGGCGGGGCTACCAGTTCTTCAGCAAGCGCGGCTACAACATCGCGCTCTACCGCTCGATGCCCACTGCAGGCGCAGGGCTGGATGACGCCCGCGCCGTCGCCGACGCCGTGCAAGAAATGTTCGTCAGCGGCGCAGTGGACCGCGTCTACCTCATCTATTCGCAGTTCATCAACCCCGTTACCCAACGCCCGACCCTCTTGCCCCTGCTGCCCATCGAGCCGCCTGCAGGCACGGACGACGGCGTAAAATATGACTTCGTGTTTGAGCCGTCGGCGGAGGAGCTGCTCCAACGCCTGCTGCCGCGCTACCTGCTGACCGAAGTGCTACAGGCGCTGCTGGAAGCCAGCGCAAGCGAACACGGCGCACGCATGACCGCCATGTCGATGGCGAGCGACAACGCGGGCAAGATGATCCAAGAGCTCACGCTCACCATGAACCGCCTGCGCCAAGCGGCGATTACCAAAGAGATTGCCGAAGTGGTCGGCGGCGCAGAGGCGTTGAAAGGCTGACTGTAGCACGGACAAGAATGTCCGTGCTACAGTGCAGTGCGCGTCGCCCGACCTGCAGGAAAATCGCAACCGAGCGCGAAACTCCCTCACGAAGGAGGCGACGACGATGCAACCGACCGCAATCGATGCGCTCTTACAAGAGACGCGCACTTTTCCGCCCGCTGAGGCGTTTCGCGAGCAGGCAAATATCAACGATCCGAACATCTATGAGCGAGCGGCGCAGGACTTTGTGGCGTTCTGGGCGCAGCAAGCCGAGCAGTTATTGGAGTGGTTCGAGCCGTGGCAGACCCCGCTGGAGTGGCAGCCGCCCTACGCGAAGTGGTTTGTCGGGGGCAAGTTGAACGCTTGCCACAACTGCGTGGATCGCCATGTGCGCACTTGGCGACGCAATAAAGCCGCGCTGGTCTGGGAAGGCGAGCCGGGCGACACGCGCGTGCTAACCTACGGCGACCTGCATCGCGAGGTGCAACAGTTCGCCAACGCGCTCAAGTCGCTCGGCGTGCAGAAAGGCGACCGCGTGTGCATCTATATGCCGATGATTCCCGAAGCGGTGATTGCGATGCTGGCGTGCGCTCGTATCGGCGCGCCGCACTCGGTGGTGTTCGGCGGCTTCAGCGCGGAGGCTTTGGCAGACCGCATCAACGACGCGCAAGCCAAAGCGCTCATCACAGCCGACGGCGGCTGGCGACGCGGCAACATCGTGCCCCTCAAACGCAACGCCGACGACGCCCTGCGCCAGACGCCCAGCATCGAGACCGTCATCGTCTGTCAACGCATCGGCGGCGATGTGAATATGCAGCACGGACGCGACCACTGGTGGCACGACCTCATGCGCAACGCGCCGCTCACTTGCCCCGCCGAACCGATGGACAGCGAAGACCTGCTCTACCTGCTCTACACCTCAGGCTCCACAGGCAAACCCAAAGGCATCATGCACACCACAGGCGGCTACATGACGGGCGTCACGCTCACGGCAAAGTGGGTGTTCGACCTCAAGGATGAGGATGTCTTCTGGTGTACCGCCGATGTCGGCTGGGTAACGGGTCATAGCTATATCGTGTACGGACCGCTGTCGAACGGCGCGACCTGTATCCTCTACGAGGGCGCGCCCGACTACCCCGACCGCGACCGATTCTGGGCAATCGTGGAGAAGTATCGCGCGACTATCCTCTACACCGCGCCGACTGCCATCCGCGCGTTTATGAAGTGGGGCGAGCAGTACCCCCGAAAGCACGACCTGAGCAGCCTGCGCTTGCTCGGCAGTGTGGGCGAACCCATCAACCCCGAAGCGTGGATGTGGTACCACGAACACATCGGCGGCGGACGATGCCCCATCGTAGACACATGGTGGCAAACCGAGACGGGCGCGATTATGATTACCCCCCTGCCCGGAATCACCACCACCAAGCCCGGCTCCGCCACGAGACCCTTCCCTGGTATCGCCGCCGCCATCCTGAACGATCAGGGGCAACCTGTGGACGCGAATCACGGCGGCTACTTGGTCATCACGCAACCGTGGCCGTCGATGACGCGCGGGCTGTGGGGTGACCCCGAACGCTTCGTGCAGACCTACTGGAGCAAGTACGAGGGTCTCTACTTCACGGGCGACGGCGCACGCCAAGACGCCGACGGCTACTTCTGGCTACTGGGGCGCGTCGATGATGTAATCAATGTGTCGGGACACCGACTCAGCACGATGGAGGTGGAGAGCGCACTGGTCGACCACCCCGCCGTCGCCGAGTCAGCCGTGATTGGCATCCACCACGACATCAAGGGGCAGGGCGTGGCGGCGTTCGTGATTGTGAAGGAAGGCTACACGGCGGACGATGCCCTACAAGACGCCCTCAAACAGCATGTGGCGCAAAAAATCGGCGCAATCGCCCGACCTGACCAGATAATCTTCACCGCCGAGCTTCCTAAGACGCGCAGCGGGAAGATTATGCGCCGCCTGCTGCGCGATATCGCGGAAGGGCGCGCGCTCGGCGACACCACCACTCTCGCTGATCCCGCCGTCGTGCAAGCCCTCAAAGAGAAGTACGAGGGGCAAGAGGAGTAAAAACGCGCCCCTCTTCCAGAGAGTGGGAGAGGGGGTGGCTACGAATTCGGAAACTCTGGGTGCATGCGCATCAGCCAGATTTGACCCGTGTGATACGCGGCATGCTGCGCCGCGCGGATTAGCCCTACGCGCCCTGTAATCGCGTCGCCAATCGGGCTGCGCACGGGCTTATTCAACTGCTCCGCCGTCGGCGTCTCGATCAGCGGCGCGAACTGTGCATACGCCAACTCCAACGCGCGCGCCACAGATCCCGCGTTGCACGCCGTGTCGGGCATCGGGAATGGCTTCTCGTTCAGAAATGAGTCGGTGATGCACGCCAACACGCCTGCCTCGAACGCATTGGCGGGCTGCCAACCGCCCAGATGATGCGCCCAATAGAGCTCGCCGCCCGCCACATGGTAAAGATACTCCACGATAGAGTGCGCCCCTGAGAACATCCGCCAGTGGAGCTGCGCATCCGTCAGCCCCTCGATTGCCTGCGCGAGGCGCAAGCGCGTGAACCGCCACACTGCAGCAAGGTCGCTCATCTCAATCGTCCAACATGTCGCGATAGTCGCACGTGCGCAGCGGCGCGCGGCGTAGCCAGTTCCGATACAGCCCGTACACCACGAACCCCGCGCCGACCAGAACCACTATCGGAAAAAGCGCCAGCAGCACGCGCAGCCCGACCGTGAAGACGCCCAAGCCCACCCGCGCCAGTATCGCCAGCGCCAGTATCGCAATACCAAGCCGTACCCAACGGTTCATGGCTTCTCCTGTGGCTGCGCCGATGGTTGCGCTTGAGTCGCCGCCGCGTCGTCCACAATCGGTTTCGGCTTGCCGCTCTTGCGCAACTCCACAAACAGCCCCGCAAGGATAAGCGCGACGCCTGCGCCTGCCGCCCACGGCAGGAACCACTCGATCGTGCGGATAATCTGCCCGCCGATGTAGAGCAGGGCGGACGCCGCCACCACCAGCACGCCTACATAGATTAGCTTGTTGCGCGGCATATAGCAAGTATACCCCGAAACGAAAATGCGCCCCTCAAGCGAGGGGCGCGCGAACAAATGTCAGTCGATACGAAGCAATCGCTTAGTTCTTGCGGCGGCGCAGCGCCAGCAGACCCACCAGACCGCTGCCCAGCGCAATCATGCTCGCAGGCTCAGGCACCACGCTCACGTTCAGAATGTAGCCACCTGCTTTGCTGTGCGTAACGCCCTCATAGTAGGAGAGCTGATCTCGTCCCGTGGTTCCATGGTACCCTGTAATCGCGATGTAAAAGTCGCCGCTGCGGTCGGCTTGCCAGGCAATGGCAGGACCATAGCCTCCATCCGAGTCGTCGTCCCACACGATGGCGGTGTTTCCAGAGCCGTCAAACAGCGCCATCACGATGTCGGAGCTGTTGTAGTTAGGTGGAATCGGGATGGTAACTGCGGTCAGCCAGTCGCCTGCTTCCAAGCGGATCTTGAAGAAGTCGCTGTCGTTCTGACCGAGAGACAGCACGCCAACTTCCGCGTTCGGCGGCGTAATGCGTAGGTTGTAAATTACTGCATCCGCCGTCGCGCGTGTGTCGTTCGGCTCGGTTTCGCTGAACAGCGCGAAAGCGTTCACGCTCATCAGAGCGCTCAGTGCTACAATCGCCAGTCGTTTCATATCCATATCCTCCTTTCCGGGTGTCCCGGTGCTTCGCACGTAGGGGGCGAACCTACGCTGCGTATATTATAGCACAGAGTTTGCCGAGATGTCAAGGGGGTTGGGGGCAATTGACGCAAAAACTCGTAAAATTGCTCGTCTACTGGGGAAGGCGCGGCGGCAGGCACGGGCGTGCACTCCTTTCTCCTGCTGCGTGGGGGAGTGGCTGGGGGTGAAGCAAAAAACAGCTTGACTTTCCGAGACAGCTTATACATCTTCAATCAAGGGTTCCAGTTGCTGCAGCAAGCGCACGGCGGCTTCGGGAGTGAGGTTCGGATTTTGCACGGCTCGGTGGGCTTGAGCGAGCGCGTCGCGCAGCGGCGAGCCGGCAGGCAGCGATTGGATGAGCTGCAGTAGGGTTGCTCCTGCGGGCAATCCGAGCCGTCGGCACAAGCGGCGGCGCACATTGTCCAGAATCGTCTCGAGGGCAGGCTGTGCGGCTGCTGCGCGTTCGTAGACGCCTGCGAGCGCGTCCACATATTCACTGAGTGCAGGCGCGTGCGGCGGCGTGTAGCGCGGCAGCCCGAAACGCTTACCGACCGAATACATTACAACAATCGTGAGCAACATCAGATGGGCAAAAGCAATCCGCACGCCCGCTGGGGCGATGCTCCAGAAGCCGTGCGCCTCGCGCGTCTGCGTCAAATCGCCCTGACCCGCGTCGTCGAAGTAGATGACTCCGCCGTTGGGGAGAATCTGGCGCACGACCGCTAAGATAAACGCGCCGTTGTCGGCGTCGCGCAGATGCCCGTTCGCGAGCCACTGCCAGTCGGCGCACTCGAACACGACGCCCTCGCCATAGTACCACAGCGCGCCTTTCACTGCGCCGCCTGTATGGAGCAGGGCGACCCAGCGCGTCTCGCGCGGCGAGAGGCTCGTGCGCTGGTCGCCCATGCGCACCTTGCGGATGCCCTCCAGCCAAGGCGCAGGCAGGGCGGGATGCGTCTCCTCAAAACGCTCGGCAGGGAACGACGCAATCGGCAGTCGGCGCAGGGCGTCCGCGCGCAGGCTTTCGGGCAACCGTCTGTCGCCGCTGAGTAGAATCAGCCGACCGCCGTCGTGAAGCCACTGGTCTAAATACTCGGCGTCCTGCTCGGTGTAGGGGCTGCTCGGCATCGTGAAGGTGAACGGCGGCGGGAAGATGATGAGCATGTCCGCGTCTTTGGGCAGATGGCGGAAAGTGCGCTTGAGCGAGCGTACCGTGTAGCCGTTGCGTTCGAGCAGTCGCGCCAAGCCCTTGGCGCCCAGCCGATGTTGACTATAACTCAGGGGCAGGGGCGCATAGCGGGGGTCGCGCGCCTCATTCGCCAAGCGCAGCGAGTAGAGCAGCAGTATCGCCACGACGCTGGCAAGCGCAATCAAGCCCAGTCGGTCACGCAGGAACTGCATGGGGTTGCACCCTTTTCAGGAGCGACTCGAACGCCGTTTCGCAAGCGTGCAGAGCGTTGTCGGGGGGCGTCGCGCCGCCGTACCAAACCGCGTCGAACTGCAAGGTGAGCGGTCGCAGCAGGCGATGCGCCTCCTGACGCAGCTCAAGGTCAGGCAGGGGAGCGGTAGACGGCGTGAGAAGGGTCAGCGGCGGCAGGCGCAGCCGTTGCAGATGCTCCCAGTTGGTGAGCGCGGGGTCATACTCCAGCAGGCGCGCCTCGTGGAGCAAGCGCAGCAGCCCCAGATAGTAGGCGCGGAGCGCCAGCGGCAACTGCTGCTGGCTCGCCAGCCGACGCGCCAACTCGCGCCACTCCAGCGCGGTCAACGAGCGGGCATCTTGAAATGCATCCTCTAACGCAGGCGGCGACAACGGCGCACGGCGTCCCCAGTGGATACGCCCCAGAATATACGACGCCGCAAGCGCAAGCGTCAACACCAACACCACTATCACTACGCCCTGTATCAGCGGCGTCAAACCCGTTAGCGGTCCACCCCCTAATCCACCGAAGAGCCGCTGTACCCAGCGTATGAGCGCATCGAGCATATTCACGAACGCCTCACTCAATCGCTCGCCCAGCGACTTGGGCGGTATCTGCATGTCGGGTTCGGCGAAAATCGCGTCCAGCTGCGCTTTCACCTCCGACGGGCGGGCAGTTGAGGCAGGAGCGATGGTCGCTCGGTAGGCGCGGAGCGTGCGCAGGGCGTCGGCTATCTGCTCGTTCGCAATCAGCGTCTTCAGCGGCTCCTGAGCCGCAGGGGGCAGCGCACTCAGGGCGCGCTCCGCCTGCTGTAGCAAAGCCGCTCGGTCGGATGGCTTCGCTCGCTGCGCCGATTGCAGCGCACGCTCCACGCGCTGCACGGCGTCCAACGGCGACGCCCCACACACGCTCCAGCAAAGCAAAATCGCTAACGCCCACCTAATCCTGCGCATCCACCTGCAACGCCTCATAAATGTCCAGCCCCTCCGAACGGTAGCGCAGGTCAAAGTAAAATAAAATACTGGTCATATACATCGCAGGCATCATAAGCATATAAGCCACATAACTCATCGACTCGTACACCTGATTGAGGGAAAGCCACCAACGCGAGAACACCTGCTCAATATCGGAGTAGACGCCGATTATGCCCACTAATATGCCCACGATCAGCGCAATCAACAGCTGAATCGACAGCAGGAACACCGCCTGTATGCCCCAAAAGGCGAGACAGCTCAGCACGGCATGCTTGAAGTGGGGGCGTATCAGCTCGAAGGCGCGTGAGAAGGCCGTGAGGGCGTCGATGTCGGTCTCCAGCACAATAATCTGCGGCAGGATGATGAACCAGACGGTCGCCATCGCTGCGACAACAAGAAAGAGTATGGCGATTGTAATACCTGTCACGGCGAACAGCGCAAGCCCCAGTGTGGGACTGGGTGGTATAATGGATGTGGTCGCAACGGATAAGACCAGAATAACCACGAAGGCGGCGACGCCGAGTACCATGAAAATCCCTCCCAGCGCCATCACTGCCAACAACTGATTGGCTATCAGTTGCCAGAAGCGAGGCTTGAGCGTCTCCCAGAGCGAGCGGAGTGTGATAGGTTCACCCTGCGCTAACTTGCGGAACGCCAGCGTGGTGAACGCCGCCTGCACCAGAGGCGCCACCGCCAAGTACGGCAGGAGCAAGAGCAAACCCAGATACTCTATTAGGATAGAACCCAGCGACATCTGGGGCGAGGTCGCGTCGAGGTAGACCATCGGCGCCAGCAGGAGCAGGGAGAAGATAATCGGCGCAAGGTATGTCCACAGCGAGATGCGGAACAGCGTCTTGAAGTTCTCGCGATAGTAGCTCACCGCGTCGTCCATCAGTTCGAACGGCGTTGCGGGGCGGTTGAGCGTGCGGAACCGCGATTGCAGGATCGCCGTCCCCAGTGTCGTGATGCGCCAATCGCCTGTACGCGCGTGCGTTTCCATCGCTATCGAGACCCTTTCACGCGCAGGGGTATAAGTCTCTTCCCGCGCCGCTTGTAAGTGTACCACGAATCGGCGATGCGCACCCGCATCGCTCTGCGCCGCCGAACAGTTCGCGGACGGGGATTTGCCACTCAGGCTCAAAGAGGGGACAGATGGTCTCGTCCAGCGTGTAGGAGCGCAGCGACTTGTAGTATACGCCTGCAGGTTCGCGATAGACCTCCAAGCGTCGCTCGGCGAGGTTCACAATCCAGTATTCGGGGAGGGGGGCTTGGGCACAGAGGCGCAGTTTCAGAGTGCGGTCGCGCGGCAGGGAGGTGTTGGCAATCTCCATCACCAGCAGCGCGCTCGTGGGGTGATGGCTCAGGTAGTCGCGCGGGCGTCCTTGCACAACAGCAATATCGGGAACAAGTTCGCTCTCGCCGATGCGCAGGGGCTTCTCGGCGCGGATGTGCCAAGTGGTCGCGCCGCGCTGTGTCCACCGGTGGGCGATATCTGCGCCAATCGCGGCATGTTCGGGGGATTCAGGCGGCATAGGGTAGATGTCTCCTTCGATCAGTTCGTAGCGTCGGTGGTCGTCCAAGAGTCCGAGCGCGCCGAGTTGATGGAACATTTCGGGCGTGAAGCGCACTCGCTGCAGCGCGTCGGGGGGCGCAGCAGGCTCTGCTAACACAGAAGGGATGGGCATCAGCGTATTATACCGCGTCAGGTACAATTCCGACGATTAGGGAGGCAAGAAGATGACCTTAGCAGAACGATTTGCCCGCTATGCAACGGAGTTGAGTTACGACTCGCTCCCCCAAGAGGCGGTTCACGAGGCGAAACGACGGATTATCGATTCGATAGCCTGCGCGTTCGGCGCGTGGCGTTCGGAGACGGCGCAACAGGTACGCGCGGTCGCCCAGCAAGTGAGCAGTCCCTACGGCGCGACGGTGATTGGCACAGCGCATCAAGCCTCGCCCGACTGGGCGGCGTTTGCGAACGGCTTACTGATACGCTACTTGGACTACAACGATACCTATCTCTCCAAAGAGCCTGCGCACCCCAGCGACAACTTGGCGGCGGTGCTATCAGTCGCTGAGGCAGAGGGCAGCTCGGGCAAGGAGACGCTGCTGGCGACGGTGCTGGCGTATGAGATTCAGTGCCGTCTGTGCGACTCAGCGAGCTTGCGCGCGCGCGGGTGGGACCATGTGAACTATGGGCTGTTCTCGGCTTCGGCGGCGGCGAGCCGCCTGATGGGGCTGGACGCGACCGCCACGCGCCACGCTATGAGTATCGCCGGCGTGTCGGGGCTGGCAATGCGCCAAACGCGCGTGGGCGAAATCTCGGCATGGAAAGGGTGCGCCTTCGCCAACTCCAGCCGACACGCCGTGTTCGCCAGCTGGCTCGCCAAACACGGTCTCACGGGTCCCTCCGATATCTTCGAGGGCAAAATGGGCTTTATGAAGCAGGTCTCAGGCGAGTTCCGCGTGGGCGCGCTCGGCGGCGAAGCGGGGCGCGGCTTTATGATTAACGAGACCTACATCAAGTATTACCCTGTGGAGTATCACGCGCAGAGCGCGGTGTGGGCGGCGCTGGCGCTGCGCGAGCAGATTGGCGGCGCCATCGAGCCGATTGAGCGCATCGAGATCGATACTTTTGAGGCGTGCTACTCCATCATCGGCAGCGAGCCAGAGAAGTGGCGTCCCCAAAGCCGCGAGACCGCCGACCACAGCCTCCCCTACATCGTCGGCGCAACGCTGATGGATGGAAAGGTGGACTTGGACACCTTCGAGGAAACTCGCTACACCGACCCTACGCTGCTGGCACTGGTGAGCAAGATTGCCGTGCGCCACGACCCCGCGATGGACGCACGCTACCCAGAGGGCATCCCGAACCGCATCACGCTGTATTTGAAAGATGGGCGCACGCTAACAGAGGAGAACACCTTCCCGCGCGGACACGCCAAGAACCCCATGAGCGACGAGGAAGTGGAGGCGAAGTTCTATGTGCTGACCGAGTGGGCGCTGCCGCGCACACGCCAAGACGAGGCGCTGCAGTTCATTTGGCGTTTAGACCAGCAACCGAACCTGACGCCCCTGATGGAGCTGCTGCGAGTGGAGTAGCGGTTCCTGCGTGGGGGGGGGAACACCGCTGAGGTACACTTACGCTATGTATCGTCTGCTATTGCTGGGCGTTGTTCTCGTCGTTGCGAGAGGGACGGCGTCGTCGCCCGCGCCGAAAGTGTTCACCGAGCGGCTGCCGGGCACAACCGTCGAGTTCGAAATGGTCTACATCCCCCCAGGCGTCATCGAGTTGCCCGACCCTGAAGACCCCAACCAGACGCGCACGATTGAACTGCAGGGCTTCTGGATAGGCAGGACTGAGGTCACTTGGGACGAGTACGGAACCTACGCCTTCAACGCCGAGATTGCCGAACAAGAGCAGCAGCGCGGGGCAGACGCCATCGCCAAGCCGAGCCGACCCTACGGCGCAATTGACCGCGGCTTCGGCTACGAGGGCAACCCCGCAATAGGAATGACCTTCATGGGCGCGCAACGCTACTGCGAGTGGCTCAGCAAGATGACAGGCAAAAAGTACCGCCTGCCCACCGAGGCGGAGTGGGAATACGCGGCTCGCGGGGGCCTGCAGAACGCCGCCTACACCTGGGGCGACGAGCCGCTCGATCCGAAGGCCCCGCAGGCCAACGTCTGGCAGGGGCCCTTTCCGCAGGTCGACGCCGGCGCCGACG
>JBKBKS010000001.1:0-1578 GCA_046294565.1 Fimbriimonadales bacterium | reverse complement strand
ACAAGGTGAAACAGAAGCAACCCAACGCTTGGGGACTCTACGACACGCTGGGGAATGTGATGGAGTGGTGCGTGGACCGGGAGGGCAAGGCGGTGGCGTGCGGCGGCTCATTTATGGACAAGCCGCCGCAGGTGCACCCAGGCGCACGCGCACGCCAGACGCCCGACTGGAACATGACCGACCCGCAGTACCCCAAGAGCCGATGGTGGCTGTCGGACGCGCCGTTTGTGGGGTTGCGCGTGGTATGCGACGCGCCCGCGCCATAGCCGCCCTACACCACCACATTCACCAACTTGCCCGGCACCACAATCACCTTGCGCGGGGGCTTGCCCTGCAGGTGCGCCTGCACGCGCGGACTCTCCAACGCCAACCGCTCCATCGCCTCGCGTGAGATGTCGGCTGGAACCATCAGCTTGTCGCGCACCTTGCCGTTGACCTGAATCACCATCTCAAACGCCTCCGCACGCGCCAACGCCTCATCATAGTCGGGGAAACGCTGCTGCACGGTGAAGCCCTCAAAGCCATACGCTTCCCACAACTCATCGGCGATGTGCGGCGCAAACGGCGACAACGCCAACATAAAGCACTCCACCGCCTCGCTGACCACCGCCATCGCGTCCGCGCAGCCACGCTTCCAGTACGCCTCCAACGCGTTGAACCACTCCATCAGCGTGGCGACCGCCGTGTTGAACTTGAAGTCGGGGATGTCGTGGTGCAGCTTTTTGAGGCTGGCGTGCGTGCGCTGACGCATCTTGCGGGCAGGTTCGTCCAGCGGGCAACTCTCGTTCAAAATCGTGCGCCACTCGCGCACAAAGCACGGACGAATCGCCCCCATCAGCCGCCACACGCGCCCCAAGAAGCGATACATCCCCTTCACGCCCTCTTCCTTCCACTCAATCGCCGTGTCGAACGGCGCAACGAACAGCTCGTACAAACGCAGCGTGTCCGCGCTGTAGCGCTCCACAATCTCGTCGGGCGTGACCACATTGTATTTGGACTTCGACATCTTCTCCCAGACCCAGGTGAGCTGCGCTTTCTCCGCCTCGCTCATCTCGTTCAGTTGGTCGCGGCGCACGAGGATGCCGATTTCGCCCTCGCGCAGGGTCTCGTCGGGGCGCGGCGGGCGATAGGGCGTCAACGCCAGCACCATCCCCTGATTGCGCAGGCGATAGAACGGCTCCTTGACGGGCACGAACCCCGCGTCGTAGCCCACCTTCGTCCAGAACCGCGCGTAGAGCAGGTGCATCACGGCGTGTTCCGCGCCGCCCACATAGTAGTCCACAGGCATCCAGTAGCGCGCCTTCTCTTGGCTGAAGGGGGCTTGGTCGTTGTGGGGGTCGCAGAAGCGCAGGAAGTACCAGCTGCTGCAGGCGAAGCCGCCCATCGTGTCGGTTTCGCGCTGGGCAGGCTGTCCGCACTGGGGGCAGGTCGTGTTCACGAACTCGGGGATGCTCGCCAGCGGCGACTCGCCCGTGCCCGACGGCTGATACTGCTCCACATCGGGCAACAGCACGGGCAACTGCGCTTCAGGCACGGGCACTTCGCCACAGCGCGGGCAGTGAATGACTGGTATCGGCG